>NZ_JBNHEZ010000008.1:0-187808 GCF_059089735.1 Arthrobacter sp. sptzw32
CACAAAGCTCAAGGGCCTGAGCCCGGTGCAATACCGGGCCCAGGCCCTCGCGGCCTAGAATCCCACTTAGCCAGTCCAACCTCAGGGGACCAGTTCAGTCGGTGCCGGGACTACGGCTACGACTGAGAGAGCGTTTTGTGTTTTCCTGCAGTATCTGCAAGAGGGTTGCCTACAGCTGGAGGGTAACCGGCCGTGCCAGCCCGTTGACGGTGTCAACCGGCCACCGCGGATCCACCGTTAGGACCTGCAGGCCCGATTCGGTGAGCTGGACGGTGTCCTCGATCTTGACGCCAGGGCCTGACGGGTTCCAGGTGAAGGCCTGGTTGGGGACCACCGTGTCCGTGGCGGCCGCCGTGACGCGGGGGTCGCGGCCTGCATACCCGGCCGGTCCGCCCTGATGGTGCTGTTCCCACTGCCCGGCGCCGAAACCATGCCGCAGGTAGGCTGCCTGGATCTCGTTGAAAATGCGGTCCAGCCGGGTGCCGGGGACGGTGGCGTCGAAAATGTCGGCTTCCACGGCGGCGATGCGGGCCTCGGCGTCGCGCTCTTCCGGGGTGCCGGCGTCGAACCTTACCCAGCGGGTGATGTTGGCCACGAGGCCGTCCCTGCGTGCGCACACTACGGCCATGGCGCGGCGGCCCAGGGGCGAGTGGGTGGCCAGCGGGTGCCGGAAACCGCTGCGGCTGCTGCCGTTGCACAGTAGGACCAAGGGCTCGGCTCCGGCGGCGACAACCCTGGCGGCCAGGGCAGATACCAGCTCAAATTCGGTGGTTTCGGGGTGGGCCGCGGAGAGGACGTCCGTCATGATGGCTGCGACGTCTGCGCTGAGGCCGGAATAGCGTGCGCTCTCGGCCGGGAGCAGCTGCTGGCGGGCTGCGCGCAGCTCAGCGGCTACTGCTGCTTCGGCCAGCGGTGTGGAACCTCGGGCAGTGCCGACGGCGGCCGCTGCCTCGTGCAGGTTGCCGTACCAGGGCACCGAATGGAGGTTTACTCCGGACGGCAGTTCTTCGGCGGCGATGCGCCCGGCCTCATTGTTGAACGTGACCAGATGGTCGGCGTCGCGGTCCACGAGGACTGCCGCGATGGGATCGCCGGCCAGGCTGATGTGCATGCGGCTTCCGTCCAAGTACCAGGTCAGCGCAGTGTTGGTGGTAAGCAACAGGGAATCCTGGCCCTTGGCGTCGAGGATATCGAGCACACGGCGCCGTTTGACGGCGCGGTCCGCTACGGAGGCGGGGGCCACACGGAGGGCTGGAGCCGGAACGGGTTCTGTTGGAACCGGGTCCAGCATCGCGGTTCCGCTCCCTCCGCCCGGAAGCTGTGAGTTGTCTGCTGTTGTCTGGCTCATGAGCGGTTCCCCTGCCGGTTGATCAATGCTTCGACGTCTGCCGTGCCCAGAATGCCGTCGGCCACAAAAACGGTGATGCTGCGCTGCACTGGAACGCCCGGTTCAGCGATGACGGGGGTATCCCAGGCCAAGGACTGGCCCACCCCCGGGTAACCGTCCACCCGGACGAACCAGGGGTCGGTGGAACCTTCGGCGGCTACAAAAACGAGGGTGGCGCTGCCGTTTGGTGTGCCGGCCCCATCTGACCCGTCGTGGAGATCCCCGGCCGCGAACGTTCCGGCCCAAGCCAGCCATGGCGACACGGAGCCGTGCACTCCGGCTTCCCCGGCGCTGGCGGATGTCCACACCTTGGCACCGTCACAAGCGGGCAGCCGCCAGAAGAATCCGCCGTACCCGCCTTCGTGCCGGCCGTTGGAGCCGGGGCTGCCCAGGCTGACTGGCCGGTCACCGGCAGGGGAGAGGGCGAAATGCAGGGACAGCTGCCAAGCGGACGAGCTGAGGCCGGACCACGTCCAGGTCCGGTCCTCAACCAAAACCGGGATGCCGTCGGGGCCGTTCCAGTTCAGGGTCTCCTGCAGCCGTCCGCCCTGGCCGTCAGATCCTGCGTCTGTTTCTGCAACCGACAGCGCGGTGCTGCTGATGCTCCCGTGGTCCGCGCGCCAGACATACTGGCTTGCCTCCCGGGTATAGGTCCGGCCGCCCCAGAAGTTGACGCCGTCCACATCCTGCAGGGCCACCCCCACACCTAGATGCCACACGTGGTCCAGCGGCTGGTGGTCCGTCACCACGGTGCCCCGGAGGGTCCGGACCGGGTGCAGGTAAGGACGCGGTGAAGAAACGGCGCGAATGCGGCGGCCGTCCTGGTACTCCGCCACCGGCTTGCCGTCCAGCGTCAACGTCCGGACCGAGGACAGTTCCCGGGCCCACGGCACGCCCAGCTCAGCGAACGTGGCCTGCGCCTTGACGGCCCGCTCGATCAAGGGGCCAATTCCCTGCACTACCGGATGGGCGTCGTCGCCGTCGCCTTCCCATGTGATGTGGTCCGGGCTGATGGCCTGCGGGGCGGGCGCGGTGCGGATGGCCTCCAAGACCTTGGTGAACGCGCCGGTCTCTTCCAATGAGCACAGCAACGGGGCGCCCGTGGACCGGGCCTCCAAAAGGTTTTCCAGCAGATCGCTGCGGCCAAAGGTTTCCCGGCGCTCGCCGCCGGCAGTGGTGATGACCACCTCGTCCTCGGTGTAAAAAAACGTGATCTCGCCCCTGGTTCCATGCACCGTGACGGAGGGCGGCTCCTGCACCGGGGCACACAGAGTCAGTCCGCAAAGCAGTGTGGTGCCCCCGGTGGTTCGGACGCGGATGATGGAGGTGTCATCGCTTTGAGTCCCGTGCGCCCGGTACAGGTCCGTCTCCACCGACTCCACGTCCGCGAGCGTGTGTGCCCCGGCCATGCGGAGGGCGGTGGCCACGGCGTGGGCCAGTGCGTTGGTAGCCACACCGTCCACCACATCGATGCCGTCGAGGCTCCGCTTTCCGGCCCACCGGGAACGTTTGAAATAGGCCTTGTTTCGCACCCACTGGCCTCTCGCGCTTAAGCCGAGGACATCACCAATTCTGCCGGCTTGCACCAGGTTCCGGATGGCAGGCAACGCGTGGGACCCAAGGCTCTGGAAGCCCACCTGGACCAGCTGCCCGCCAGCGCTGGCAGCTGCCAGCACCTGATCAAACTGGCTGAGGGACGCCACCGGCGGCTTCTCCACGTAAACGTCCTTGCCGGCAGCCAAGGCCGCGAGGGCCAGGGGTGCGTGCGTCTGGATGGGTGTGGCAAGAATAACGACGTCGACACCCGGGTCCGCTGTCAGCAGCTGCGCCAGGTCTTCGAAGACAGCTACCGGCTCGGCAAGCTGTCCTTCCGCCGGCGGATTGGGATCGGCCACCGCCACCAACTTCAGGGCGCCGGCTTCCTCGAGCCGGGCCAGGTTGGCAAGATGGCGTTCCCCGAAACCGTGGACGCCCACCAGGGCTATCCGCGGAAGAGCCGACGGTTTGATAGCTGCCGCCTCAGTGCCTGGAGCAGTCTGGCCGGCCGGGCGGGTGGGATTTTCCGCGGTGGCGGACTGTTGAGTCATCAGGTTGTTCCTTGAGGGCTGAAGGTGGTTTGGAAGTCATTGGTGTCGGCAGTTGCAGCGCCGGACGCGTTGCGCTGCCCGCGGTGCAGCGCGGCGGACAGGAAGTCGAGCGCTTCCTCCTGCATAGGGGCCGTGAAAACGTGGCCGCCCGGCCAGAAGCTTCCGGTGTAGCTCCCATGCGGGTGCAGCGACTCCAGGATGCGGTGGGCTTCGCGCATGCCGTCCTCGGGAAACAACTCATCGGCCAGGGCGTACTGAACCAGGAGTTGGCTGGCCTCCGAACTTGCCGTGAGCTCCGGCCAGTCACCCAGGCGCCACAATCCCGGCGTCTGCAGCAGCCAGGAATGGGCGTCCAGGTGGGCTGGAAGAAGTGACTGGAAAGTGGTCATCATGCACGTCACCACGTAGCTGCGGATCCGTGGACTGAGCGCGGCAAGCGCCAGGGAGCGGCCACCGCCACCGGAGAACCCGATGCAGCCCAGCCGGTCCTGGTCCACGCCGGGCAGTCCGGCGAGGACCTCCAGGGCAGCCAGGTCGTCATGGGCCACCATGCCGGCCAGGCTGGTGCCCAGCAGGCCGGCCGTCTTGGCCACAGTTTCCTCGTGGAACGCAGCGGCGGCGTTGTATTCATCCGCATCGGAAGGCACGACGCCGTCCTCCCGCCACTGGGCCTGCCTCGCCTCCAGGGCCGAAGCGGTCCGCCACGGGGGAGTGGAGAGGTCGAAGCGGCGGCTGCCCCAGGCGAAGGTGTCGTGCGCGAGGACGGCGAAGCCCCGCCGGGCGACTTCGGTGGCGAGGGCACGCCCGTCGTAGTGCCCTGCCCGTGCGTTTTCCGCGGAAGGATGGGACTTCGGAAGCTCCACCAGCCGGTCCGCGCCGCCGAATTTGTTCCCGCCGTGGCAGTGCAGGGCAAGGACGCCGGGCAGGGCATGCGTACTGCCGGCCGGCCTTATCAGCCAGGCCGTAGTCCGGGGGCCGAAACCCACCTCCCAGCTGAGCTGGGAGGTGGTGACGCCGTCGTACGTCTCCTGCCAGTGCACTCTCACGTCCGGTCGCTGCGGCGCGCCCGGCACCCCGAGCGCGTCTGCCAGTTCCTGCGCCGCCGGAGTGGCGGCCTGGTACCGGGGGCGTTGCTGAGTGTAGGCAGGCCAGTCCCCGTAACCGGGGATGGCGCTGGGCCGCGCCGGCCGGGCATCGATGGCCGGTGGAGCGAGACTGTTCAATGGCCTGCCTCCTGTTCTCAAGTTGTTATAGGGGTAGCGCTGCGTGGCTGGCCCACGTTGCCAATATTCCGGCTGCTCTTCCGCAGCCAGTCGAAGCCGGCGCCAAGCTGCATTGTGTACGGTCAGCCACAAAGACTTATCGGAGACTAACATCAGTGTCCTGTCCCTCAGCGTGCGTTCTCGCATCGGTCTGCACACGATGCAGAAAACGCTTTCTCAAAAACTAACAAAGGGCTATACAAGAGTCAAGAAACCGTTTACTTTTGTACGGAGCCGCATTTGAATCCGGACCACCGACAAGGCGGAAACACCGGATGATCGCCACTCCTGGTCCACTTGTGACAGAAGCGCAGCCGGAGTGGCGCGCGTCCCCAAATCGCTCCGGCGATACCAAAACGTGGAGGCCACGATGACCAAAGGAGACCACATGGCCGCTAAGCACATACCCAGGGCACCGCGCCCGGCTGGAAAGCCGGCTGCAGCGGGCCTGCCGTACGGAACGGGGTTGCCGCAGTGAGCGCCATCAGTGAACTCAGCTCTATCTCCCGGCGGAAGGGTAAAGCCACCGCTGAGGAGAAGAAGGCCAACAGTCGCGATAACAAGGCGGCCTACATCTTCCTGCTGCCGTGGCTGGTGGGCCTGATCGCGATCACTATCGGCCCCATGCTGATGTCCCTTTACTTGTCCTTCACGGACTACAACCTCCTTCAGCCGCCCGAATGGGTGGGGCTGGATAACTTCACCCGGATGCTCACTGACGCGCGGCTGCACAACTCGCTCGGGGTGACCTTCGCCTACGTGTTCATCGGTGTTCCGCTCCAGCTCGCCGTGGCGCTGTTGATCGCTTTGGTCCTGGATAAGGGCCTGCGCGGACTGCCGTTTTACCGCTCGGTCTTCTACTTGCCGTCCCTGTTGGGCGGGTCCGTAGCCGTTGCCATCCTGTGGAAGCAGATCTTCGGCACCACCGGCCTGGTCAACCAGGTATTGGCGATGTTCGGCATCCAGGGTCCGGGCTGGATCTCAGATCCGAGCACCGCTCTTGGTTCGATCATCCTGCTGCACGTGTGGACCTTCGGTGCCCCCATGATCATTTTCCTGGCCGGGCTGCGGCAGATCCCCACCATGTACTACGAGGCCGCGAAGGTTGACGGCGCCACTACCCTCCAGCAGTTCTGGCGGATTACCCTGCCGATGCTGAGCCCGATCATCTTCTTCAACCTGGTGCTGCAGATCATCGGTTCGTTCCAGTCGTTCACCCAGGCGTTCATCGTCTCCGGCGGCAACGGCGGGCCCTCGGACTCCACGATGTTCTTCACCCTGTATCTCTACCAAAAGGGCTTCGGGCAGTTCGATATGGGCTACGCCTCCGCGATGGCCTGGCTCCTGCTGGTCATCATCGGCATCTTCACCGCCATCAACTTCATCGCTTCTAAGTATTGGGTTTTCTATGACGACTAACCTGGAGACGCTGCCCACTGCGGACAAGAAGTCCGCCGGTCCCGGCAAGCCAACGCACCGCCGCAAGCCCAAAGTCCGTGAGTCCCGCGGCACCCTGGCCTTCAGCCGGGCCCAGCGCAGCAAAGCACTGATGAAACACGCCATCCTCATCCTGGCCGGGGTACTGATGATTTACCCGCTGCTGTGGATGGTGGTGTCCTCGCTGCGTCCCAACGAGCTGATCTTCCGCGAGCCTGGCCTGTGGCTGAACAGCCTGGAGATGAGTAACTACACCTCAGGCTGGTCGGCCCTGACCCACCCCTTCGGGCACTACATGATCAACTCCGCCATCGTGGTGATCGGCTCGATCCTGGGCAACCTGATTTCCTGCTCGATGGCCGCCTATGCCTTCGCCCGGCTGCAGTTCACTGCCAAGAAGCTGCTGTTCGGCATCATGCTGCTGACCATCATGCTTCCGTTCCACGTGGTGATCGTCCCGCAGTACATCCTGTTCTCGCAGATCGGCTGGGTAAACACCTTTTGGCCGCTGATCGTGCCCAAACTGCTGGCAACCGAAGCGTTCTTCGTCTTCCTGATGGTCCAGTTCATCCGCGGCATTCCCCGCGAACTGGACGAAGCCGCCAGGATTGACGGCGCCGGCCACCCCCGCATCTTCCTGCGCGTCATCCTGCCCCTGATGGTCCCGGCCCTGGCCACCACCACCATCTTCACCTTCATCTGGACCTGGAACGACTTCTTCGGCGCCTTAATTTACCTGACGGACCCGGACATGTTCACCGTCCCCGTTGCGCTCCGGGCTTTCGTGGACTCACAGTCCGCCACGAGCTGGGGCTCCCTGTTCGCCATGTCCATCGTGTCCCTCCTGCCCGTTTTCCTGGTGTTCCTCTTCGGCCAGCGGTTCCTCATCAAGGGCATCGCCACCACAGGCATCAAATAGCCCCTGCCCGGTTAGCCTTGGCCGGCGGGCTTCTGCCGGCCAAGGTGCGGTGGACGCGCCCGGTACTCGGCGGGGCGTCTCCACCCGCTCAAAACAGTCGACAGAAACTCCTTGTAAGACAAGTTTAGGACTTGTAGTATTAGCTCCAGAAAGCGGTTTCCCGCCTTCACGCTTTCCCTCCCGCTCCTGGTTCGTTCCCCATCATCATCCCCTCGCACCTGATCAACCCATGATCAAAGAAGATCGGAGTACCCAGTGCCGCTTTATCCCCGCCCTGCGTCTGCTGCCAAGCCATCGGCAGATACACCGTCCAAGGGCGCACGCCGTCCGCTACGTAAGACCGGCCTCGTAGCAGCGGCTGCCGCCGTCGTTATGGCCTTGAGTGCCTGTGGCGGGGGAGCGGCTTCCGAGAGCGCCGATGGTCCCGTCGAGCTGCGCTTCTCCTGGTGGGGAGGCGACAAGCGTGCCCAGCTGACCCAGGAAGCCATCAAGCAGTTCGAGGCCGAAAACCCGAACATCAAGATCAAGCCCGAGTTCGGCGACTGGAGTGGTTATTGGGACAAGCTGGCCACCCAAGTGGCCGCGAATGATGCGCCGGACATCATCCAGATGGACGAGAAGTACATCACCGAGTATTCCAGCCGCGGTGCCCTCCTTGACCTTTCCAAGTACGAGATCGATACCTCCAAGCTCGACGAAGCGGCGCTCAACGCCGGCAAGAGCGAGGACGGACTGACCGGCATTGCGGCAGGCATCAACGCCGCCACCATCCTGGCCAACCCGAAGGTCTTCGAAGCTGCCGGTGTCCCGCTGCCCGACGACTCCAAGTGGACCTGGGACGACTTCGAAAAAATTGCCACCGAGATCACGGAGAAGTCCCCGAAGGGTACATACGGCGCCGCCGCCTACGGCACCGATGAGGCTTCCCTCGGTGTTTGGCTCCGCCAGAACGGCAAGTCCCTGTACACCTCCGAGGGCAAGCTGGGATTTGAACCGGGTGACATCGCCGAATGGTGGGAATTCCTGAAGCAGCTCAGCGAGAACAAGGCGGTCCCCACAGCGTCCGAGGTAGTGGAAGCTGAAGCCGCTCCGCTTGACCAGTCCGGACTTGCCACCGGCAAGAACGGCATGGCCTTCTGGTGGTCCAACCAGGCTCCTGCTCTGGAAAAGGCATCCGGGGCCGACTTGAAGATCCTGCGCTTCCCCACCAAAACCGGATCCGCCGCTGATGCCGGGCTTTGGTACAAAGCATCACAGTTCTGGTCAGCCTCCTCACGCACCAAGCACCCGGAGGAAACCGCAAAGTTCATCAACTTCCTCACCAACAACGTCAAAGCCGGCGAAACCCTCCTCGCCGACCGCGGCGTGTACCCGAACTCGGATGTCCGGGCAGCGATCGAATCCAAGCTGACCCCTGCGGACGTCAAGGTGGTCAAGTTCATCGACCAGATCAAGGATGAGCTTGGTGAGGCTCCCGCGCCGCCGCCGAAGGGTGCCGGTGCCATCCAGGAAATCATCAAGCGCTACACTTCCGAGGTTCTCTTCGAACGGCTCTCCACGGAGGAAGCGGGCAAGAAGGCACACGCCGAGATGGCGTCCGCTATCAGCAGCTAGATTTCACGCAGCCAACAACACCGCTTTGGACGTTGTGGGGGATGCCTCCCCATAACGTCCGACGGCGGGCGGCAGCTCCGTCCCGGTGGGAACCTTTGGGTTCCTGCCGGGACGGAGTTGTTTAAGGGCGGCCGCTACGGCCACGGAGACCATTTCCCAGGGTGGAAAACATCGCGTCATGCCATTCCGCCTACGTTTGCCTGGTGGCTGGTGGGAAGAGGCAGCGGAGGAAGCGCCGTCGTCGTACGTACAATCTCTCAAGAACGCCCGAGAATGGCGCAGGGCGCCGCCGCAGGAACCAAAAGGGTGTGCGATGGCGCCCCAGCAGTAAGGGTCAGTCCTCGGCAACCACCACAACGCTGCCGGCAGGCACAACCCCATCAAACGGCTGGTCGGAGAGCAGGTTAACGCCGGAAACCTGCACTGCACCGGCCGTACGGGAGTGATTCATGGCGAACAGGAAGCTGCGGCCGTCCTCCGAGCGCCGCCGGACCACCTCCACGCCCGGATCGGCAACGGCCGCGGGAGTGACGCCGGATTCCTCCAGCAGGCGGTCCACGACCGCCTCGATACCGTCCCGGTCCGGGAACGTGGCGAGGTACCACGCCGCCCCGTCGCCCACCGGGCGCCGGGTCAGCGACGGCACGCCCTCCAGGGGATATTCAGTGAAGGTCTGGACCGCTTCGGCGCCGGCGAGGTGTACATGCTCGCTCCAGATGGACGAAACGCCGCCGTCGCTCAGTTTCAGCTGCCCGCCGGCCAACAACGGATGGAATTCCTCCACACGAACACCCAACAGTTCCCGGAACGCGCCCGGGTAGCCGCCGAGCCGCACATGGTCCTTCTCGTCCACGATCCCGCTGAAGTAGCTCACCAACACGGTGGCGCCGCCAGCAGCGGCCGCGGCAACGTTGGCAGCGGCTGCATCGGTGACCGAGTACAGGGTGCACACCAGGACGAGGTCATAACCCTCAAGCGCGGCGGACGGGTGAACCAGATCCACGGACACGCCACGCAGGAACAATGACCGGTGGAAGGCGCGCAGAAGGTCCAGGTACTTCACGTCCTGGCTCGGCTTCGAGTCGATTTCACTCGCCCACCAGGCCTCGTAGTCGAACACAATTGCCGCCCGCGCTTCGACCCGTGACCCGCGCACCGGCGCCAGCCGCTTAAGGGCAGTGCCGAGGTCAACCACCTCGCGCCACACGCGGGTCTCCCGCCCGGCGTGGGGCACCATGGCCGAGTGGAACTTCTCCGAGCCCGCGAAGCTCTGCCGCCACTGGAAGAACATCACCGCATCGGCCCCGCGTGCCACATGGGCCAGCGAGTTGCGCAGCATTTCCCCCGGCATCTTGGGCTGGTTGCGCGGCTGCCAGTTGACGGCCGACGTCGAATGTTCCATCAGGATCCACGGGTCGCCGCCCGCAATGCCGCGGGTGAGGTCCGCACTGAACGCCAGTTCGATCTGCCGTTCAGGATCGGCGGCCACAAGGTAGTGGTCGTTGGCAATGACGTCCAGGTCCTTGGCCCAGTCAAAGTAGTCCATGGACTTGGTGGCACTGGAGGCCATGAGGTTGGTGGTGCAGGGGACCCCGGGAGTCACCTCGCGGAGGACGGCAACAAGATCACGGTAGAAATCCATGAGGACCCAGGAGTTGAAGCGCTGGAAGTCCAGCTGCTGGCCCGGGTTCAGGGTGGACGGGGCAACCCCGGGCGGCAGGATCTCCTCAAAGGACCCGTAGTTTTGGGACCAGAAAGCTGTGCCCCAGGCTGCGTTGAGCGCCGCGATGCTTCCATAGCGCCGCTCCAGCCAGGAGCGGAAAGCGGCGGCGTCTTCTTCGCCGTAAAACTCTGAGATGTGGCAGCCCAGCTCGTTGTCCACGTGCCAAAGCGCCAAGGCCGGATGGTCCTTGTAACGCTCCGCCAGCACACGCGTGATGCCGCGTGCGTAGCGGCGGTAAACGGCCGACGACGGCGAGTAGTGCCGCCGCGAGCCCGGTCCCAGCACGGTTCCGTCCGCCGTGACGGGCAGGATGTCCGGATGCTTCCGTACCAGCCATGCCGGGGGAGCGGCCGTGGCGGTAGCCAGGGCCACCTTCACGCCGATACCGGCGAGGTTGTCCATCACCTCGTCCAGCCAACCGAAATCGTACTTGCCCTCTTCGGGCTCCAGCAGTGCCCAGGAAAAGATGCCGACACTAAGGAAGCTCACTCCGGCTTCCTGCATCAGCTCCAGGTCTTCCAGCCGGACGCTGACCGGCCACTGTTCGGGGTTGTAGTCGCCCCCGTAGGCAATACCTTCGATGTTGTTCCAGACGCTGGCCGGGCTGGAGGTTTCCTGCAAAGTCATGGGACTCCTTTGTCTGCTGGGAGGATGTATCTGGCTGGAAAGTCAGTTCTCTGGAAAACGCTTGCCCATTTTGGTGAATGCCGATATTGTATCGTTTCAGAAGCCGTGTAAGCCAGCTCACTACTCGCGTTGTAGGTCGGGCGATTGGGGTTGCACACATCGAGCAAGGAGGCTCTCATGATCAACAGAAGGAATTTCCTCACCACCGTAGCCGTAGGCACCGCATCTGCCGCGGCGCTGGCGGCCTGTGGGACAGGCGCGAGCACCAGCGCCGGCGAGACCGGCTCGGCCGAGAAGCCTGTCACCATTAACTACACCTGGTGGGGCAATGACGACCGCGCAGAGCGTACCCGCAAGGCCATCGCACTGTTCGAGTCGAAGAATCCGGACATTAAGGTCAATGGAAACTTCACCGACTTCGCCGGTTACTGGCAGAAGCGTGCCACCGAGGCCGCCGGCGGCGGCCTGCCGGACGTCATGCAGTGGGACCTCTCCTACCTGCGCGATTACGGCCAGCGCAACCAGCTCCTGGACCTCGGCACCGTCAATATCAACACGGACGCGTTTGAGAAGTCCCTTCTGCCTTCGGGCCAGATCAAGGGCAAGACCTACGGCATCCCCACCAGCACCAACGCCTTCGCGGTTTACTACGATCCCGCCAAGCTGGCCTCCCTGGGCATCGCTGAGCCCACCGGCAAGTGGACCTACAAGGAATTCAACGACTTCCTCACCGAGGTTGGCACCAAGAGCAACGGCGCCCTGTTTGGTTCCACGGACTACACCGGTATCTGGTGGATGTTCAACATCTGGCTCCGCCAGAACAACATCGAGGCCTTCACCGAAGACGGCAAGCTCGGCTTCACCAAGGACGACATGAAGAAGTGGTGGAACACCACCGCCGGCCTCCGTGGCACTCCCGCCATCGCTTCCGAGGAACGCGTCACCCAGCTGGCGCCGAAGTCCGCCTTCGGTTCCAATGTCACCGCCTCGGAAGTCACCTGGGACAACTTCATGGCCGGCTACCTTGCGGACAGCGGCGCGAAGGAACTCAAGCTTGTTCCCGTTCCGTCTGATGACGCGGACAACCTGGGCCTGTTCCTGAAGCCGTCCATGCTGATGGTTGCCAGCGCCAAGACCAAGTTCAAGGATGCTGCCGCCCGCTTCATCGACTTCATGGTCAACGACCCCGAGGTGGGCCAGATCTTCAAGACCTCCCGCGGTGTGCCGGCGTCCAAGACCCAGCGGGACGGCACCACCTTCGAAGGTACCGACAAGCTCGTGGTGGACTACGAGAAGTCCATCGAGCAGTACCTCAAGGACGCGCCCGAGCCGCCCATCGTCGGTTTCGGAACCCTTGAAGCTTCCTTCAAGCGCGTCAGCTCGGACCTGAACTACGGCAAGCTGACCATCGACGGTGCAGCGGACGCCTGGTTCAAGGAAGCCGAAGACCTCATCAAGCAGAACGCCTGAGCAGCGTATTGTCTGCCCGACGATCACAAACTGACGGATTGAACTCGTGACTCAAAGCCCAACATTGAGCAGGCGTTCGGCGTCCTCCACTCCCACGCTGCCGCGCAAGTCGCGGCAGCGCGGGGCGGATGCCCGAGCCGGCTACACCTTCCTGCTGCCCTGGCTGCTGGGATTCATCGCCCTCACTGTTGGGCCCATGATTTCCTCGCTCTACCTGTCCTTTACCAACTACAACCTTTTCGATCCGCCCAAGTGGATCGGCCTGGAGAACTACACCACCCTCTTCCAGGACGAACGGTTCCTGCAGTCCGTGGGCGTGACCGTGGGCTACGTGGTGTTCGGTACCCCGCTCAAGCTCGCCGCGGCACTGGCAGTGGCCATGCTGCTGAACAGCAAGCGACGCGGACAGGGCTTTTACCGCTCCGCGTTCTACGCCCCGTCCCTGATCGGAGCCTCCGTCTCCATCGCCATCGTTTGGAAGGCCATGTTCGGCGACGCCGGTCCGGTGGACCAGGGCCTGTCCTTCTTCGGGATCAACCTCGGCGGCTGGGTGGGCAACCCGTCCATGACCATGCCGATGTTCATCCTGCTGACCGTCTGGCAGTTCGGTGCCCCGATGGTGATCTTCCTGGCCGGCCTCAAGCAGATCCCGGCGGACCTCTACGAGGCTGCTTCCATGGATGGTGCAGGCCCGGTACGTAAGTTCTTCAACATCACCTGGCCCATGCTCTCCCCGGTGATCTTCTTCAACCTGCTGATGGAAACCATCCACGCGTTCCAGATCTTCGCCTCGGCCTACATCATCTCCAACGGTGAAGGCGGCCCGGCCGGTTCCACCCTCTTCTACACCCTCTACCTGTACCTGCGGGGCTTCAGCGACTTCCGGATGGGCTACGCCTCAGCGATGGCCTGGCTCCTGGTGATCGTCGTCGGCATCATCACCCTGATCTTCTTCCGCACGTCCAAGTCCTGGGTCCACTACAGCGGTGATGCAAAATGACAACCATGGCAACCCCCACCCAGTCCATCCCGGACGCGCAGGTGCCGCACTACAACCCGAAGTCTGAATCTGTCGGGGCCAAGCGGGCCAAGAGCACCCTCTTCCATGTGGTGGCCCTCGGACTGACTGCAGTGGTCCTGTACCCGGGCCTGTGGATGATCGCCTCCTCGTTCAAGCCAAACTCCGAGATCGGCGGCGCGAACACCTCGCTGTGGTCGAGCAACTTCAGCTTCGATAACTTCGTCACGGCCATGGAAGGCATTGGCGGGGTATCCACCCTGCAGTTCTTCACCAACTCGCTGATCCTGGCCATCGGCGCCGTAGTGGGAACCATCCTTTCCGCGAGCGTGTCAGCGTATGCGTTTGCCCGGATCAAGTTCCCCGGCCGCAGTATCTTCTTCGGCATGATGATCGCCACCCTGCTCCTGCCGTTCCACGTGGTGATCATTCCGCAGTACATCGTGTTCCAGCAGCTCGGCCTGGTGGACACCTACGTGCCGCTGCTGATCGGAAAGTTCCTCGCCGCCGACGCGTTCTTCGTGTTCCTCATGGTCCAGTTCATGCGCAACCTGCCCGGTGAGCTGGACGAGGCCGCAAGGATCGACGGCGCCGGCCACGTCCGGATCTTCACCTCCATCATGCTGCCGCTGATGAAGCCGGCCCTGATCTCCACCTCGATCTTCTCCTTCATCTGGAGCTGGAACGACTTCCTTGGCCCGCTGCTCTACCTGAACACCCCGGAAAAGTACCCGCTGCCCCTGGCCCTGCGGCTCTTCGTGGACCAGACCCAGTCCTCGGACTACGGCGCCATGATCGCCATGTCCGTCCTGGCCCTGCTGCCGGTACTGATCTTCTTCCTGGTGTTCCAGCGCTACATCGTCGAAGGCGTCTCCACCCAGGGCCTCAAGGGCTGACGGAAACCGAGACAGAAAATGAGTGTCATGGACAGCACCACCCCAGCCCCCGACCACCACGAACCCGTTCCGGTGAACCGCTTCGCGCTGTTCTCCGAGACCCTCCTGGCCGGAGTGCTGGTGCTGGTGCTGTCCATTCCCTTGGTGACCATCCCCGCTGCGTACGCGGCGGGGATCACCCACCTGGAACGGCACCTTTCGGGCCGCGACGATTCCGTCCGCGGCCTCTGGGACACCTTCAAGGCTGCCCTGCCCGGCAGCTGGAAGCTGGGAATTACGACGGCGGTTGCCGCCGTCGTGATTGTCCTTAACCTCTTACTCGCTTGGGTGGGGCAGTTGCCGGGCCGGGAAGTGGTCCTGCCGGCCACCCTGGTCCTTGCTGCCGGGGCCGCGATCCTTCTCCTGCGCACCACAGCCGCATGGGCTGACTTTGCCGGCTCCCGGGCCGAGGCCGGCAGCGCCTGGGGCTCCGCACTCGCGACCGGCCAGGCACTGTCCCTCAACGACTGGACCGGGTCCCTCCTGCTCGCCGCTGCGCTCTTCGGGGCAGTGGTGTTCGTCTGGATGCTTGCCGCACTCTTCGTGGTGGTTCCCGGCACCCTGATCCTCGCCGCCGCAGCGGTGAAACTGCGGTCCACCCGCGCCTGAACAGCTGCGAACACCCCTGGTTTGCCCATTCCTATTTGAGTTGAGTCCGACGTGTCTTCCGACCGCCAGCGTTCCGAACAGTCCCTCATCCCTTCGACGGGCCAACCCCCGTGGTACCAGCCCCTGAAGCAGCGCAACTACCGCCTCTTCCTGGCTCTGGTGTTCACCGGCGGCGTGGGGGTGTGGATGCAACGGCTGGCCCAGGACTGGCTGGTGCTGCAGCTGACCGGCAGCCCCGCCGCCGTAGGCGTGGCAGTTGCCCTGCAGTTCCTTCCGATGCTGATTGTGGGGCCCCTCAGCGGCCTGCTCGTGGACATGTTTCCCAAACGCCGCATCATGATGGTCTGCCAGGCTGTCATCGCCTTCCTCGCCGTCGCCCTCGCGGCGTGGGCTGCGAGCGGGACCATTACCGTTTGGGCTGTTTATGCCAGTTGCGTGGCGTTGGGCCTGACGTCGGCCATCAACCAGCCTGCCATTGCCGTGTTCGTCAATGAAGTCGTCGGTGACTCCGCCCTCAGGCCCGCTATCGGCATCAACAACGCGATCGGCCAACTGGGTGCGATGGCAGGGCCCGCGCTGGCTGGAATAGTAATCTCGCAAGTTGGTTTAGCCGCGGCGTTTGCCGCCAACGCACTGCTGTGCCTGCTTGTACTGTCCCTGATCGCCGCCATCCGCCCGGCCGAGCTGCATCCGAGTATCCCGGCCGAACGGGGCCGGGGCCAGCTCCTGGCCGGGTTCCGCTACGTCCGCGAACGGCCCTCGCTGCTGCTGATCATTGCCCTGGCCGGGCTCCTGGGAATGTTCGGCATGAACGGGCCCGTGGTGCTGGCCGCCTTCGCCGAACGCGTGTGGCACAACGGGGTTGAGGGATTCGGGCTGTTCAACACCGTCAGTGCGCTCGGCGCCCTTGCCGGTGCACTGCTGGCAGCGCGTCTGCGGAGCCTGGGCCGGAAGGGGATAGTGCTCGCCGCAGGCTTTTTTGGCCTCACCCAGCTGGTTGCGGCCCTGATGCCCAACATTCACCTCTTCACGGTGATGCTGGTGGTGGTGGGCCTGATGACCCTGCTGTTCCTGACCAGCGCCGCCACCGCCGTGCAGCTGGAGGCCGGCCCGGAAATCCGGGGCCGCGTTATGGCCCTGTACCTGCCCCTGCTCCTGGGCGGGCACGCCCTGGGCGGCCTGCTGGCCGGCTGGTTGACGGAGCAGTTCGGGGTGCGCCTGGGGCTCGTGGCCACCGGCGCGCTGGGCATGCTGTCCGCAGCGGTGATCGGGTTGCTGCTGTGGTTGAATGCCCGCCGCAGCGGCCCCTCGCCTTCATCCGCCACAAAGCCGTAGCCTGTCGCGCGGGCCCGCGACCGGTCAACCCGCGGGGTGCCGGACAAGTCAGGAGACTGGCAGTCCTAAGGAGTGGGGTGCCGTTACAGCCCAGGGCAACCCCAGTTCACTGAAGGTGGCATGCTGCCCGGCTGCATGCTCCAAGGCCTCCTCGATGCCGGTCACCACCGCATGCGCGGCATCTCCCTCACCCTCCCAACGGACGTACGCCTCCTTGATGGGCGCCGGCAAAGGCGCGGTGCGGATGGCTTCCAGGACGAGCATAAAAGCGCCGCTGTGCAGGAGCGGGCTGATCAGCGGAGTGCCGCTGTTGCGGTGGGACAGCAGGTTTTCCGTCAGGTCGTCCCGCCCGAAGATCTCTTCCGAACGCCCCTCCGCTGTTTCCACTGTGAGGCGGTCCTCGGTGTAGTGGAACACGGCCGAGCCTTTTGAGCCCTGAAGGGTAACGTAAGGCTCCACGGACTCCGTGGCGCAGAGGGTGAGCGCGCAGGTGATGGGCAGTCCGGAGCTGGTCCGAATCCGGATCACGGAGGTATCGTCCGATTCGATCTGGTTGGCGCGGTAAAGCTCGGTTTCCAGGGAAGCGATGTCCGCAGTGGTGCGGGCCCCGGCAATTCTCAGGGCTGTGGCCACCGCATGCGCCAGCGGATTGGTGGCCACGCCGTCCACCACGTCCACGCCGTCAATGGTCCGCTTCCCCGCCCAGCGGGACCGCTTGTAGTAGGCCCGGTCCCGGACCCAGCGACCGGTAGCCGAGATGCCCTGGAGGGTACCGATGGTTCCGTCCGCGAGAAGCTTTTCGATGGCTGTGAGCGCATGGGAGCCCAGGCTTTGGAACCCGATCTGGACACTCCGGCCGTTGGCTGCGGCGGCATCGCACAGCTGGTGGAAGTCCGCCAGCGACGCGACCGGCGGCTTTTCCAGGTAGAGGTCTGCCGCCGTCGCCAGTGCCGCGAGGCCAAGCGGGGCATGGGTCTGAATGGGCGTGGCAACGATAATGACATCCAGCCCGCTGGTCCCTGCCAGCAGTTCGGCCAATGCCGGAAACACAATGGTCGTCCCGGGGACTGAGCCGGGAGCAGGGGGATTGGGGTCAGCGACGGCAACGAGTTCGACGACGCCGGCCGCCTGAAGGCGTTCCAGGTTGCGCAGGTGCTGCGTGCCGAAGCCGTGGACGCCTACCAGCGCCACCCGTGCAGCCGGCGCGGGACGGTGCTCCGCGCCGGCTCCGGTGGAAGCTTGCAGGGCTGCCGTCACTGATGCGTGGTGGTCCCCGCGCATGGTCGTGGCGACTGTGCCGGTTGGCGTTTCCATGGTGCTCCAATCCGCCCGGACAGGGCACGTGTATCAGCGCCAGTGCGGCAAGCGCTTTCCCGGAACTAGTGTGCGGCAGGAACACCCCTCACGTCCAGCCACCTGCAACTTGTGCACGAGCGCTCTTTGCGGCGTACCGGAACCTGGTGGAGCAGCTTTAGCGGTGTCCTGACTTTCGCCAACCGAGCCAGTTGACGGCTTCCAAGGCAATGCCTTCGGGTACCGTGTGCGGGCCGGGGAACTCCCGGTAGGTGACGTCGTAGCCGTCGGACTGAAGCACGGGCACAAGGCGGCGGCTGGTGCGGTCGACCGGCAGGACGGCGTCGTTGTCTCCGTGCGAAACGAAGATTCGGGGCCTGCCGGTGCGTGGGACCGGGGGGACAAATCCCGGTGAGAAGGCGAGGACCCTGGAAAACAGGTCGCCATTGGCCAAACCAAGGGCCAGTGCGTAGGAAGCCCCGTCCGAAAAACCGGCCACGGCGACCTGGCCCGGTTCCACCGAAACCAGTTGGAAGATCCGTTCGAGGGCGCGGTTGATGGTCCGTACGTCAGGGCCGAAGGCGCCTCTGATGCCGTCCCACGTTGAAGCCCGGGAAGAGGGTGCAGCTAAAACGATGCCTTCTGTTTCTGCGTGGGCGGACAGCAGCGCCAAGCCTCCCGCAGCTTCGCCGCCGGCTCCGTGGAGCAGGAGGATAAGTGAAGCCGGCTGGCCGGTCCGCAGCCCGGACGGAACATAGAGCACGGTGTCCCGCACAGGTTCCGGGCCCAGAACCTGCTGCCCGGCGGCAGGCGGCTCCCCGGGCCCGCTTCCTGGCCGCGCAGGCAAGGCCGCGGAATTCAGTGCCGTTTCCTTGTGACGTTCCATTTCTTCTCCTGAACAGGCCGGCAGCGCCGCAGCCAACGCCACCGCTCCCGCCCCCAGCAGGAAACTGCGTCGGGAAGGCACGATTCAGCCACCGCCCGCCCTAATGGCTGGTGGTTCCTTTGCGGGACTCGAGCAGGGGCGGGATCCAGCGGTCCGCGGCGACACCCGTGGCAATGGAGTAGACGGCTTTATGCAGCACATCAACAGCCTGCTCCCGGGGAGTCCAGGTGGTGGGAGGAGCCCCCATGCCGGTGGCATTTTCAAGGGTCTGGTCAAAGGCGAGCCGTACAGCAGTGTGCTTGGTGTTGGCCAGGGTACCCCGGATCCCTGTTGCGGCCCACATGCCGCGGAGTGATCCCAAAACTGCCCCGGTACCCCAGTGCATGACGTGGTTCCACACCAAAGGTTTCTCCGCCTGTCCGGGAGTCCTGCCCAGCAGCGCGAGGAGAGTCCGCGCCGGCACGTAGGAATTGGGCCGCTTGGTGACAAGCTGTTCGGCCTTCTCGGCGGCTGTCATCGCCGCTACTCCGGCAAGGCCGCACACCGCACCCCTGCCGGCGGCCGCCAGCAGTCGCCGTCCCCTTGATCCATGCTGCATGTGTTGCTCCAATCCGCCTCGGGTACGTATACGGTTCCGCTGGTACGTACCCAGCAGGGCGGAACCCCTAACCTCCAAAGGCAGGCCGGGGTCAGGCCGCGGCTTCCAAAGATAGTTCCTGGACCGCGGACTCCAGGGCATCCATATCGAACCAGGCGGCGGGCATGACTTCATGGATGAAGGCATCAAAGTCAAAGGGGTGGCAGTGCCCGCCGTGGTTCCAGTAGAGGATCCAGAGATCGATCAGGCCGAGGTCCTTGCGCTGCAGCAGGTGTCTGGCTGTGTGCCGCAGGTCATCCATAACCAATCCTTGCTTCTGCTACCCCCGCGCCACAAGGGCAGCCGCGGTGTTGGCCACAAGAGATTTCCGGCGCGGCGTTACTCGGGGAGGGCCGCCGAAGAGGGCAATGCCCCGGCGATGATCTGCTGCAGCTGCTGCGCACTGCTTGCAACACTGCCGCCGGCGTCAATAACGGCAAAGCTTGGGTACCAGGGCAGCTCCAGGTAGGCCTTCCGGAACCGCTGGAGGTCCTCCAGGTGTTCCTGGTCTTCAGCCCTAAGGGCAATCCGTTCGTACGCCAGCTCCGCCGGAATGTCGAAGTACACCACTGCCTGCGCCCTGGGCAGTACCCCCAGCAGGGCTTCGAGCATCCGGCGGCGACGGATGCCGCGGGCTTTCCGCAGTGCCAGCTGGCAGTACAAATGCCTGTCCATGATGACCAGCCCGTCAAAGCGCGCTGCGCGCAGGTGGTTGATCAGGACGTTGAAGACCCGGACAACGGTTTCAAGGACGTCCGCCAGTTGCACAGGCAGGGGCACGTGAAAGCGGTGGGCCAGGGCAGAGATGGTTTTCCGCCCCGAGTAGTTGCCCAGGACCAGTACGGGCGTCCGTGGGAAAAGTTCCTTCACTGCCTGTGCGGCAGATGTTTTACCTGCACCATCAATTCCCAGCACGACAATAAGGGCGGATGGTCGCCTCGCTCGTTGTGTCATGTCTCTTTCTTACAAGGATGCACTGTGCCTGCGGTTCGGGGAGCCTGTGGGCGGGCTGTGAGAAGAGGCAACAGCGCTGCCCGGTCAAATAGGAGCAGAATAGGTGAGTCTGCACTGGGAGGGAGACTGGCATGGAGCCGGTAGTGGTCAATGGTGGCAAGGGCACAGTGGAGTTGCGCTCCGATGGCGTCATCCACCTTATCTGGGAGCCGCAAGTCCGCATAGAACATCATGACGCCCAGGCGGCCATGGCGGCTGTGAACGAGATAGCAGGTGACAGCACTTTCCCGATGTTGGTGGACATGGCCACCACGGAAAACGTCACCAGGGCGGCCCGTTCGGTGTTCTCCGTCCCCTGTGCGGCGAACCGGATCGCGCTGCTGGGTTCCAGCCCGGTGGACAGGATCCTGGCGAACTTTTTCCTGGGCGTGCACGTTCCGCCGTGCCCCACCCGCTTCTTCACCTCCAGGACGGACTCCATGCAGTGGCTGCAGCAGGCCGGCTCGGTGTCTTGAATTAGTCCGCCCCAAAGCAGCCGGTCAGCCCGCCGGCTTTGCGGCCGTGCTCTGCCGGACCACCAGTTCCGGGGTGAAGATGACCGCGCGGTGCCGGGGGTACTGGGCTTCGACTTCTTCAGCCAGGAGTTCGATTGCCGTCCTCCCGAGGGCCTCGGTGGGCTGCCGGATGGAGGAGAGCGGAACCACGGCGGAGGCGGCGAAGTCAATATCGTCGTAGCCGATCAACGCAATGTCCTGCGGTATCCGGAAGGTGTGCGTCATGGCGAGCGACTGCATAACGCCGAGCGCCAGGAGGTCGTTTGCGCAAAAAATTCCATCGGGGAGCTCGCCGCGCTCCCGCTCCACCAGCGAATTGCCGACGCTTCGGCCGGCCAGGACGGTCTGGCCCTCGGAGACCAGCACCTCCAGCGTCGCCTCCGGCTCCTTCTTCACCGCCCGCTGGGCGCCCTGCAACCGGTCCGCCACCTGCCGGATGGACGTGGAGCCGCCCACAAAGGCGAGCCGACGACGGCCGGTATCCAGCAGGTGCCGGGCGGCCAGGTACCCGCCGGCGTCGTCATCAACGGCCACGGAACTGAACTTTTCCTCGTCAGCGAGCCGGTCCACCAGCACGGTGGGCACGCCGCGCTCGCGGAGGAGGTTCAGGCGTTCGGTGACATCGCCCACGGGGGAAATCAGGAGGCCCTGGACGCGCTGCTCCTGGAAGAGGTCGATGTAGTTGGCCTCCCGGCCGGCGTCGTGCCCGCTGTCGCCCAGCAGCACCGCGCTGCCCTGGAGGGCGGCGGCATCTTCGGCCGCCCGGACCACGGAGGTGAAGAACGGGTTTCCCACGTCCAGGACGATCAGGCCAATGGTGCGGCTGTGGCCGGCGCGGAGCTGGCGGGCGGCATCGTTGCGCACGAAACCCAGTTCGTCGATGGCGCGCAGCACCCGTTCCTTTGTCCTCTGCGAGACCCTGTCCGGGTAATTCAGGACATTCGAAACCGTGCCTACCGCCACACCGGCATGGGTTGCTACGTCCTTGATGCTGGCTGAGCGGTTCATGTTTCTCCGTGCTTGTGGGCCGGGCAACTGCGCTTCCCGGTTTTACTGAAGAACAGGGCCAGGAATGCTTGACACCTGCTCAAGTACAAGAGTACGTTGAATCGTAACAATGAAACGATTCAAAGATTTGCGAGTTCAGGAGAGTTCCACATGAGGGTGTGCTTCCGTTCCTCCGTCCAGCCGGCGTTGATGGACGAATACCGCCGCCGCCATGCTGCCGTGTGGCCGGAGATGCTCCGGGCCCTTAAGGAAGCTGGCTGGAACAACTACTCGCTGTTCCTCGGCGAAGACGGGCTCCTGATCGGCTACCTGGAATGCGACGACTTCGACGCCGCCCGGTCCCGCATGGCCCTCGCGGACGTCAACGCCCGCTGGCAGGCGGAAATGGCCAAGCTTTTCGAGAACACCGACCAGGCGCCCGACGAGGGGTTCCAGGTCCTCGAGGAAGTCTTTAACCTCGACAGCCAGCTGGCGGCGGCAGAGTCCTCCGCTCGCTGACACCACCGGGCTCTCCAGCAGCGGGACCGCACCGGGAAACGTCAACACCAACCAGACCACAGCAACCAGACCACAGCCCAACAAGACACCGGGAAAGAACCACCATCATGAATAACGTAGCAACGGCGCTGGGCAGGCTCGAGGAGCTTGCCATCGAGGTCCCCTCGTGGGCTTATGGAAATTCCGGTACCCGATTCAAGGTTTTCGGGACGCCCGGCACCCCGCGCACCGTGCAGGAAAAGCTTGCGGATGCGGCGAAGGTGCACGAGCTGACCGGTCTGGCACCCACTGTTGCCTTGCACATCCCGTGGGACAAGGTGGATGACTACGCCGCCTTGAAGGAATACGCCGCGGGGCTGGGCGTGGGCCTTGGCACCATCAACTCCAACACCTTTCAGGATGATGAATACAAGTTCGGGTCGCTGACGTCCTCGAACGAGACGGCGCGCCGGCGCGCCATCGACCACCACCTGGACTGCATCGACATCATGCACGCCACGGGGTCGAAGGACTTGAAGATCTGGCTTGCTGATGGCACCAACTACCCAGGCCAGGATGACATCCGCGGCCGCCAGGACCGCCTTGCCGAATCCCTGCAGGAAATCTATGCCGCCCTGGGCGCCGAGCAGCGCCTGGTGCTCGAATACAAGTTCTTTGAACCGGCGTTCTACCACACCGATGTTCCCGACTGGGGCACCTCCTACGCCCAGACCCTCGCGCTCGGTGAGAAGGCGTTTGTCTGCCTCGACACCGGACACCACGCTCCCGGCACCAACATCGAGTTCATCGTGATGCAGCTGCTGCGCCTGGGCAAGCTCGGCTCGTTCGACTTCAACTCCCGCTTTTACGCTGATGATGACCTGATTGTCGGTGCGGCTGACCCGTTCCAGCTGTTCCGCATCATGCATGAAGTGATCCGGGGCGGCGGCTACGGCCAGGATTCGGGCGTGGCGCTCATGCTGGACCAGTGCCACAACCTGGAGGAAAAGATCCCCGGCCAGATCCGCTCGGTCCTGAACGTCCAGGAAATGACCGCCCGCGCCCTGCTGGTGGATACGGAAGCCCTTGCAGAAGCGCAGCGCTCCGGGGACGTCCTGGCCGCCAACGGCATCTTCAACGATGCGTTCTACACCGACGTCCGCCCGGTCCTTGCCGAGTGGCGGGAATCCCGCGGCCTGCCCGCGGACCCGCTGGCAGCGTTTAAGGCCAGCGGTTACCAGAAGAAGATCAACGAGGACCGCGTGGGCGGCCAGCAAGCCGGATGGGGCGCATAAGAATGACCATGCAGAACACAGGCAACAAGACTGTTGAAGACCTGATTTCGCGTTCCAACCGCCTGGGTGCGGACAAGCGGAACACCAACTTCGCCGGTGGCAACACCTCCGCCAAAGGCGCCGAGAAAGACCCGGTCACGGGTGAGGACGTCCAGCTGCTGTGGGTTAAGGGCTCCGGCGGGGATCTCGGCACACTCAAGGCGGAGAACCTTGCCGTTTTGCGCCTGGACCGGCTCAACGCGCTGAAGAACGTCTACCCCGGCGTTGAGCGTGAAGACGAGATGGTGGCAGCGTTCGATTACTGCCTGCACGGCAAGGGCGGCGCAGCGCCGTCCATCGACACCGCCATGCACGGCCTGGTGGACGCCGCACACGTGGACCACCTGCACCCGGACTCCGGCATTGCCATCGCCACTGCTGTGGACGGCGAGACCCTGACCACCAAGATCTTCGGCAACAAGGTGGTCTGGGTTCCCTGGCGCCGCCCCGGGTTCCAGCTGGGCCTGGACATCGCCGCGATCAAGGAAGTTAACCCGCAGGCCATCGGCACGATCCTGGGCGGACACGGCATCACCGCCTGGGGCGCCACCAGCGAAGAAGCCGAGCAGAACTCGCTGTGGATCATTGAACAGGCCGAGAAGTACATCGAGGAAAACGGCAAGGCCGAGCCCTTCGGCGCCAAGCTCCCGGGCTACGCAGCACTGCCGGAGGCAGGGCGGCGCGCCAAGGCCGCAGCCCTGGCACCCGTCATCCGCGGCCTGGCCTCCACAGACAAACCGCAGCTGGGGCACTTCAGCGATGACGCCGTCGTACTGGAATACCTTGAAGCCGCCGAACATCCGCGCCTGGGCGCCCTTGGCACCTCCTGCCCGGACCACTTCCTGCGCACCAAGGTCAAGCCGCTGATCCTGGACCTGCCCGCGGACGCCTCGGTCGAGGACTCAATCGCACGGCTCACAGAACTTCACACGGCCTACCGCGAGGATTACCAGGCGTACTACGACCGCCACGCAGACCAGGACAGCCCGGCGCTGCGCGGCGCGGACCCGGCCATCGTGCTGGTCCCCGGCGTGGGTATGTTCTCCTTCGGCGCGAACAAGCAGACGGCCCGCGTTGCCGGCGAGTTTTACATCAACGCGATCAACGTGATGCGCGGCGCCGAGGCGATCTCCACTTACGCCCCCATTGAGGAATCCGAGAAGTTCCGAATCGAATACTGGGCGCTGGAGGAAGCCAAGCTGGCACGGATGCCCAAGCCCAAGTCCCACGCAACCCGCATCGCCCTTGTCACGGGCGCGGCGTCCGGCATCGGCAAGGCCATCGCCACCCGCCTTGCCGCCGAAGGTGCCTGCGTGGTCATTGCTGACTTGAACCTGGAGAACGCGGAGAAGGTTGCCGAAGAGCTCGGCGGCCCGGATGTTGCCATCGGTGTCCAGGCTGACGTCACCGACGAAGCCCAGGTTGCTGCCGCCATCGACGCCGCTGTGCTGGCCTTCGGGGGTGTGGACCTGGTGGTCAACAACGCCGGCCTGTCCATCTCCAAGCCGCTGCTGGAAACCACCGAAAAGGACTGGGACCTGCAGCACAACGTCATGGCCAAGGGCTCCTTCCTGGTGGCCAAGGCCGCCGCGAAGGTCATGATTGCCCAAGGCCTGGGCGGGGACATCATCTACATCTCCTCGAAAAACTCCGTGTTCGCCGGCCCGAACAACATCGCCTACTCCGCCACCAAGGCGGACCAGGCCCACCAGGTCCGCCTGCTCGCAGCCGAACTCGGTGAGCACGGCATCCGCGTCAACGGAATCAACCCCGACGGCGTGGTCCGCGGCTCCGGCATCTTCGCCGGCGGCTGGGGCGCCAAGCGTGCCGCGGTGTACGGCGTGGACGAGGAGAAGCTGGGCGAGTACTACGCCCAGCGCACCTTGCTCAAGCGCGAGGTCCTGCCCGAGCACGTGGCGAACGCCGCCGCCGTCCTCACCAGCAACGAACTGTCACACACCACCGGCCTGCACATCCCCGTGGACGCCGGAGTGGCTGCAGCCTTCCTGCGATGAGCACATCCCTCACCGGTGTCGACGGCGGCAGCACCTTTGCCGCCGTCGACATCGGCGCCTCCTCCGGCCGGGTCATCCTGGGCCGGGTCAGCGGCGGCAGCGTCGCCCTGGAAGTTGTGCACCGCTTTCCCAACGGCGTGGTGCAGATCGACGGCGGCCTGCGCTGGGACTTCAACGCCCTGTTCGCTGAGGTGCTAGAGGGACTCCGTGCCGCGGCCGCCGTCGCTGCCGTGCAGGGCGAAAGCATTGCCAGCATCGGCATTGACACCTGGGCGGTGGATTACGGTCTGGTGGACGTGAACGGAAAGCTGGTTGCCCGGCCGTTCAGCTACCGGGACGACCGCAGCAGGGCAGCGGTCGAGTCCGTGCACCGGAAGCTGGACCCTGCACGCCTGTACGGCACCACCGGGCTGCAGTTCCTGCAGTTCAACACCATTTACCAGCTGGCCGCCGAGAAGAACCTCGACGGCCTTCAGGCGCTGCTCATCCCTGACCTGATTGCCTTCCTCCTGACCGGGGTCCGCCGTACCGAGGCCACCAACGCCTCCACCACCGGCCTCTTTGACGCCGTCGCGGGGGAGTGGGCCACTGAATTCCTCACCGCCCTGGGCCTGCGGAAGGATCTGTTCCCACCGCTGATCCAGCCCGGCGAAACTGTCGGCACCCTCCTGCCGGCCATGGCCGCCCAGGTGGGACTGCCGCAGGACACAAAGGTGGTGGCTGTCGGGTCGCACGACACAGCCTCAGCCGTTGCTGCCGTCCCCGCGACAGCGGACAAGGACGGGGAGAACTTCGCCTACATCTCCTCCGGTACCTGGTCACTGGTGGGGCTCGAACTTAAACACCCCGTCCTCACTGAGGCCAGCCGCGAAGCGAACTTCACCAACGAACGCGGCGTGGACGGCACCGTCCGCTACCTGCGCAACATGGGTGGACTCTGGCTCCTCAGCGAGTGCCAACGGACGTGGGCGCAGGAAGGGTTCCGGCCCGATCTCACCGCCCTGCTGGTCGCAGCGGCCGCACTGCCACCGGGCGGGCCGCAAATCAATCCGGACGATCCCTGCTTCATCGCCCCGGACGGCATGCCCGAGCGCATCCTGGCCTTTGTGCGCCGTGCAGGTGATGTACTGCCGGACGATCCGGCTGCCATCACCCGCTGCATCATGGACAGCCTGGCCGCCGGCTATGCCCGCACCATTCGCGACGCCGAGCGGCTCGCTGACCGTTCTGTGGATGTGGTGCACGTGGTGGGTGGCGGTTCGCAGAACCGGTTGCTTTGCCAGCTCACCGCGGACGCCACCGGCAGGAAGGTGGTTGCAGGGCCTGTGGAAGCGACGGCGCTTGGCAATGTCCTGGTGCAAGCCCGCGCTGCGGGTGCCGTTGACGGCGGCCTTGGTGAACTCCGGTCCCTGGTGGCGGCCAGCAGTCCTCTGCAGGTCTTCGTGCCGGAGCTCTCGCGGCTGTAGCCTCAGGCGATACCGCCCGCCCCGGTATCGCCGCCACTCTTCCGTCCCGGCGCGCCACCGTGACCGGTACAAATCCATCCCCGCGGTCCTGCACTATTCCGATGGCGCAACAACCATGAAGGCGGCCAGGAACACCACCGGACGAGGCAGCTGCTGTTTCGACGCAAAGTATTGGGGTAAGTTCCTCCTGTTGGCCCGAGAAAACGGTTTCTGGGGCGGTGGGACCAAGGACGCAATGAAGAAACTCAGCAGGCTCAGCGTTTTCGGCTATGGAGCCGGCGACGCCGCGAACAGCATGATCATCAGCACCGGGAACATGTTCCTGCTGGTGTACTACACCGACGTGGCGGGCATTGGGGCGGCGGCGGCAGGAACACTGCTGCTGGTGGCGCGGATATTTAACGCCTTCACGGACGTGGCCGCCGGCCGCATCGTAGACCGCGTCCACAGTAGACGTTGGGGGAAATTCCGCCCGTTTTTGATGTTCGGGTTCGTTCCCCTGCTGTTGAGCGTGGCGGTGTTTCATGTCCCGGACGTCGATCCGGCCATGAAACTGCTCTACGCGTCCTGCACCTACGGACTTGTCTGCCTTACCTACAGCATGGTCAACGTCCCCTACGGCTGCCTGGTGGGCGCCATGACCCAGGAGGCCAAAGACCGCGCCAGGCTCGGCGGCGCCCGGACCATTGGCGGCTTGTCGGTAGGAGCCACCCTCGGCTTCTTTGTCGCGCCGCTCCTTGGGGCCGGCCAGGACATGCAGCAGATCTTCACGTGGCTTACCCTGGCCTTCGCCGTCCTGGGCTCGCTCCTGTACATCTTCACGGGCACCGTCTGCGTTGAGCAGGTTCCCGGAAACGTCCCCAAAATCACGCTTGCCCAGAGCATTGCGGCACTGAAGGCAAATTCCCCGCTGGTGATTCTCTGCGTCAGCTCTGTCCTTTTTGTCACCGGAACCTCGGCCACCGGCGCCTCCCAGTTCTACTACCTCCGCGATGTCCTCTCCCGGGTAGACCTGTTCCCCGTCATGGCCGCCGCGCAAGTAGTCATCACCCTTACGCTGGCCGTGCTGATTCCGCGGCCCGTGGCACGGTGGGGCAAGCGCGCGGTCTACAGCGTCGGCGGGGGATTCGGGGCGCTGGGCGGCGTGCTGGTTTTCCTGGCCCCGGCGGACGCGCCACTGCTCGGCCTGGCGGGCCTCGTCCTGGGGCTCCTCGCTTCAGCTTCCGTCAGCATCGTTACGTGGGCGCTGATCGCCGACACCGTGGAATACGGGGAGTGGAAAACCGGCGTCCGGGTCCAAGGCATCAACTACGCGCTCCTGGCCGCCACCAGAAAACTGGGCATGGGTTTCGGCGCCGGCCTCGTAGCCTTCTCCCTGGCGTGGGGCGGCTACGCCTCGGGCACGGCGCAGCAGTCCGACGCCGCAACCCTGGCCATCAAGGCCGCGGCGGGACTGCTGCCCGGAATTCTGGTGCTGGCATCGGTGGGGATCATGTACTGGTACCGGCTGACTGACCAAAAGCACGCGGAACTCGTGGCGGGCATGTCCCGTGACGCAACGTAACACTTGTCGGCCGCGGTGGCCTGCGGTTATGGTTCTAGGCATGATAAACCGTTGGTATGCGTATTTTTCGTTGGCTCTGGAGGGGCCCGCGTCTAACTGACACGCATCCAACTTTCCTTCAGAGCCAACAGGGCAGAGATTATTCTCTGCCCTTCGCCGTTTCTCCGGCGGGTTCTGACTGGGCCCGCTCCTATCTGGAACAGGACCCGAACATGAGCACCGCGACAGCCCCCGCAAACACCACCGCCGGCAAGCCCGAAGCCGCGGCAAAATCCACCTCTAACCTGCGCGTCAGTGAGTTCACTGCGCTGCCCACTCCGCAGGAACTCATTACCGAACTGCCGCTGGACGCCCGGGTGGCGGACGTCGTCGAACGCGGACGTGACGAAGTGCGCGCCATCATGGACGGTGTGGATGACCGCCTGCTGGTGATCGTGGGTCCTTGCTCCATCCACGATCCCGAGGCGGGGCTGGAGTACGCACGGCGGCTGGCTGGCCAGGCCGGGAAGCACAAGGAAGACCTGCTGATCGTGATGCGGACCTACTTCGAGAAGCCCCGCACCACGGTGGGCTGGAAGGGCCTGATCAACGATCCGCGGCTGGACGGCAGCCACGAGATGGTCACCGGACTCCGGACGGCACGGCACTTCCTGCAACAGGTCACCGCCCTCGGACTCCCCACCGCCACGGAGTTCCTTGAACCGATCAGCCCGCAGTACATGGCAGACCTCATCTCCTGGGGAGCAATTGGGGCCCGCACCACCGAAAGCCAGATCCACCGGCAGCTCGCCTCCGGCCTCTCCATGCCCATTGGCTTCAAGAACGGGACCGACGGCGATCTCCAGGTCGCCATCGACGCCTGCGGTGCGGCCGCGGCGGCCCAGTCTTTCCTCGGCATCGACGGTGACGGCCGGGCCGCGCTGGTGGCCACCGCCGGAAACCCGGACACCCACGTGATCCTCCGCGGCGGACGCAAGGGGCCCAACTACTCTGCCGCAGATGTCCAGGCCGCTTCGGCGAAGCTGGCGGGCAAGCAGCTGAACCCACGCCTGATCATTGACGCCAGCCATGCCAACAGCGGCAAAAGCCACCACCGCCAGGCCGAGGTGGCGCTGGAAATCGGCGACCAGCTCGAGGAGGGCGGTGCGTCGGGTCAAGCCATCGCAGGGGTCATGCTGGAAAGCTTCCTGGTAGGCGGAGCGCAGAAGCTCGACGTTGTCGAGCACGCAGCCGGCCGGTCGGAGCTCGTCTACGGGCAGAGCGTGACGGACGCGTGCATGGACTGGGACGTTTCGCTCTCGGTGCTGGACCGGCTGGCAGCCTCCGCGCGCAAGCGCAGGAGGTAGGCGCCCGAGCAAATTGACGGTGTCCAGTCTTTCACATTGGCCACAGGAACATCTAGAGTATCTAGAAGTGGTTGGTGGATGGCTCAGCATCGGATACACCGCATTGGCACGTACCTGGGGTCACTGTTGTCCATCCGTCAGCAAAGGAAAATAGGGAAATGTCGGCAGAACAGAACTTTTCCACCGCAAAGTTCCTGACCGTGGCTGAAGTAGCCCAGGTCATGCGCGTCTCCAAAATGACCGTCTACCGGCTGGTCCACTCCGGCGACATGCCGGCTGTGCGCTTCGGCCGTTCATACCGGGTACCCGAAACCGCCGTGGAGCAGTACCTCAAAGGCGCCGTAGTGGACGGGCACACGGAAACCGCCTGAGGCCATGGCGTCGCAAAAGCCGTATTTCCGCTGATGGGAGGACGTCCGGTCAGAAGCCCCTCCCGATAGGCGTTACCCTGTTAAGGAACGTTTTACGTCATTGTAAGAATCTGTCAGTTGTTCAGTTCGTAGCTCTGTCCACGAACACTTTCCATCAGACAGGTACTGCATCTAGTTTGTGAGGAACTTTCGTGGGTTCAGTTATTAAGAAGCGTCGCAAGCGTATGGCCAAGAAGAAGCACCGCAAGCTGCTTCGCAAGACCCGTCACCAGCGCCGCAACAAGAAGTAGAGATACTTCGAACAGCGTGGAAATGCCCGTCGCCTTCCGAGGCGGCGGGCTTTCCATTTTAAGGGCAGGCCAAGACTCAGATCCGGGGGCCGCGGATGCGGCCAAAGCCTTTCCAGACTCCGTAGACGGCGCCGCAGGCGGTGGCCGCCTTTAGCCCGAAGGTGGCCGCGCGGCGGCCGGAACGGAAGTCGTAGACGGGCCAGTTGTTGTCGCGGGCGTGGCGGCGCAGGCGGGCGTCCGGGTTGATGGCCACCGGGTGGCCCACCAGGGTGAGCAGCGGAATGTCGTTGTAGGAGTCGCTGTAGGCCCAGCAGCCTTTGAGGTCGAGCTCCTCGGCGTCGGCGATTGCCTGGACGGCCAGGGCCTTGGCGGAGCCGTGCAGGATGTCTCCCACCAAACGGCCGGTGTACATGCCCTCGGAAATCTCCCCGACGGTTCCCAGTGCTCCGGTCAGTCCCAGGCGGGTCGAAATCACGGTGGCAACTTCGATGGGGGTCGCCGTGACCAGCCAGACCCGCCGTCCCACGCGGAGGTGCTGCTCGGCCAGTGCCTTGGCGCCGGGCCAGATCCGGGAAACGATCATTTCGTCGTAGACCTCTTCGCCGAGGGCCTTGACGTCGTCCACCGTGATGCCGGCGGCCAGTGTCAGTGCGGAGTCGCGGACTGCGTGGACGTCGTCCATGTTCTCACCGCGGGCCACGAACTTGAACTGCTTCCAGGCAAACCCGGCGGCCTGGGCAAGCGTAAAGGCTCCGCGCTGGTGCATCTTGCGGGCTACGTGGAAGAGGCTGGCGCCGCGCATGAGGGTGTTGTCCACATCGAAGAACGCTGCCTCGCCGGGCTGCGGCGCCACAACCGGCTTGGTGACTACGGCGACGTAATTCTCCTCGGGCATAAAGCCGAGTCTAGTCAATAGGCAGAGGGCAGAGGGCAGGCGGCGGCGTCGCCGGCCCCGGACAACGGGGCTACGGTTAAGCCATGGCCACACCACGCGTCGTCCTGATCACCAAAGCTGACTGCCACCTCTGCGAAGAAGCGCGCGGCGCCGTCGGCCGGGTGACTGCCTCGCTGGGGCTTGAGTGGACGGAAGAGCTGGTGGACCACCAGCCGGAACTGCGAGACCGCTACGCCGAAGAAATTCCGGTGGTGCTGGTGGACGGCGTGCAGCGGGACTTCTGGAAGATCGATGAAGTCCGGCTGGAACGCGTGCTTCAGCGGGCCATGGCGCAATAGGGATTCAGTACCGTGAGCGCGCATGTCCCATGGACAGCTGCTTTGTTGGCATTGGCCGGAGGGCTCTAGAGTGGAGTCACAACGCGATGCGAGGGAGGGGCTGGTGGCTTCGCTGGATCCAACTCCCCAGGCTGTCCCGGATCTTCCGGACACCACGGGTACGCCGGCCAAACAGATTCCACCCGCAGCGGTGGCCCGGCTGACGCTCTACCTGCGTGCCTTGAACACCCTGCTCGCCGAGGGAGTGGAACGCGTCTCCTCGGAATCCCTTGCCGAAGCCTCAGGCGTCAGTTCAGCTACCTTGCGCAAGGACCTCTCCCACGTGGGCTCCTACGGGACCCGCGGCGTCGGGTACGAGGTGCAGTACCTCAGCCGCCACATCGCCGCTGCGCTCGGGCTGACGCACGACTGGAAGGTCGCCATCGTAGGCGCGGGCAACCTTGGCAAGGCCCTGGCACGGTACGGCGGCTTCGAATCGCGGGGGTTCGACGTCGTTGCCATCTTTGACGCCGACCAGATGGTGGTGGGCAACGAAGTGGGATGGCTGCGCGTCAGTGACGTGGCCGACCTGGAAACAGTGCTGCACCGCACCGGGGCAAACATGGTGGTGCTGGCGCTGCCGGCCGCCGTCGCACAGGATGTCTGCGACCGAGTGGTGGCCGCCGGTGTCCGCAGTGTCCTGAGCTTCGCGCCCGTGATGCTCCAGGTGCCGGAGGGGGTTAACCTCCGCAAGGTGGACATGGCCACAGAACTGCAGATCCTGGCTTACCACGCACAGCGGGCGCAGGCCCCGGGGCAGACCGCCTAGGCTTCAAGCGGTTCCGGGACCCACGCCCGCTGGTGCGGGAAGTGTGCGGTTTATCGGCCGTAGGGGTTGCCCATGCCGCCGCCGTAAGGGTTGGCGAAAGGCTGCCGCTTCTGGAAGTACGGGGCGGCTGCCGGCAGGTAGAGCAGGACGATGGCGGCGATCCCCAGGAGGGTGCCGAGGGTTCCGAAACTCGGGACACCGAAAAGGCCGAAGATGGACAGCGCCGCAAAGACGGTACCCAGGATGCGGGCCCAGTTTTTTCCTTTGCGGATGAAGAAGGCCACCAACAGGTAGAGCCCTGCGCCCAGGATCGCGAACACCACCAGGGTGCCGGCGATGACGCCCTTGATGTCCTCGTATGAGACGCCCGCTCCGGAGCCCTCCACCTGCTGCTCAAAGGTCTGACGGAACACCGGGTCGTCCAGCTGCGTGAGTCCGGTGAGCATGGAGATGACGAAGATCGCGGCGGAGGCGATCAGCAGCCAGAAAGAGATGTTGACCAGTTGCGGCACTCCGTTGCTGCCCGTGGGCTGCGGCTGCTCCGACGGGTACTGGGCGTAGGGGGACTGGCCGTATGGCTGCTGCCCGTACGGCTGCTGGCCAAAGCCCGGAGCCTGCGGCGGGTTCTGGCCATACTGCGGAGTGTTTTCCCCATACTGTGGTGCGCTGGACTGGCCGTACTGCGGCGGGTTCTGCCCGTATTGCGGCGGGTTTTGCCCGTACTGGGGAGCGTTCTGGCCGTACTGCGGCGGATTCTGCCCGTAACGCGGCTGCTGGTTTCCCTGCTCCGGATCGTTGGGCACGGGAGGCGGGACGGGAGGGTTACTCATGGGCTGTCCTTTGGCGTGTCGGGTTCTGGTAGGCTGCCGGGTTTCGGTCCTCTGCCCTACCCCCAGCATGGCTTAAGTCCACCGTACCCCCGCACGGGCAGCAGATGAGTCATTCCAGGGCGGTATTCACCCCGTTAGCGGCTGCGTTCCCGGCCTTCGTTTCCCACCGCGGCAAACCAGGCCTGCGGGTTGGGCAGCCAGAGCAGGACCGTTGCCGTCAGGCTGATCAGGAAGCCGGCCCAGTTGCCGCCCTGGCCAACGCCCATCGCCACATTGGTAAGGGCCAAAAGCAGGGTGACGCCCGTCAACACCGTGAGGGCCAGCCGGGCCCACTGCTTTCCCTCTTTCATCTTGAGCGCAAAGACGATCTGCGCGGCCCCGACGGCGGCCGCCAGCAGCATGAGCAGGAGAACCCCAACCGCCGCACCGGGTGCTGCGGCAAAAAGCACCAGCGAGGCAAGCATGCCCAGCATTCCGCCAAGAAGGCCCAGCAGTCCGCCGACGAACCAGATCCAGAACGAGACTTTGAGCTCGGTGGGGAGCCCGGCCACCGAGAACATGCCGGCGAAACCGTTGCGGGGCCTGGTGCTGTCAAAGTTGCTCATGGCCATCACTGTAGCCCTGGGCCTGCAAGGGCGGGCTTAAAAGGTAGCGCCCCGGTGCCGGCTGAAGCCGGTGCCGGGGCGCCGTCAGTAAGGTGCGCAGGAACTACGCTGCGGGAGCGATGAAGGCGAGTTCGAGATTGATGGCAACCTTGTCGCTCACCAGGACACCGCCGGTTTCGAGGACGGCGTTCCAGGTCAGGCCGAAGTCCTTGCGGCTGATGGTGGTCTCAGCGGAGACACCGGCGCGGGTGTTGCCGAACGGGTCCACGGCCACACCGTTGAACTCGGTCTCCAGGGTGACGGGGCGGGTGACACCCTTGATGGTGAGGTCGCCGGTCAGTTCGTAGCTGTTGCCCTTGGCGACGAGTCCGTTGGAGACGAAGGACATCTCGGGGAACGTCTCGACATCGAAGAAGTCTTCACCGCGGACGTGGCCGTCGCGGTTGGCGTCACCGGAGTCGAAGCTTGCCGTCTGGATGGTGGCGTTGATCCTGGTGTCTGCCACGTCCTGGCCGAGTTCCAGGGTTGCTGCTGCTTCCTTGAACTGGCCGCGGACCTTGCTGATTCCGGCGTGGCGGACAGTGAAGCCGATTTCGCTATGGGAATTGTCCAGGGTCCAGGTGCCGGTGGTGACGTCTGCGGGAAGTGCCATGATGTTGCTCCTTGAGGTGTTCGCTGGTTCCGAGGTGTTGAAACTTCATCTGTTGAAGTATCAACTAACTGCTGCATCCAGTATAAACATGCATTTGCATCTTTTGTTCCCTGCTTCGGAACATTTCTTCAAGAACTTCGGTTCTACTCTTTGTAGAAAGCATGCGCAGAAGATTTCGGATCGCACGCCATCTTTGAGAAACTGGTAAACATGCCCCAAGCCACTGTCCACCTGCTCCGCCACGGCGAGGTCCATAATCCCGACGGCGTTTTGTACGGAAGGCTGCCCGAATTCCACCTCTCGAAACTGGGGCAGGAGATGGCACGCACCCTCGCTGAGCACTTCCGGCAGCGCGCCGACAACGGTGCCCGCATCACTTACCTTGCCGCCTCGCCGCTGGACCGTGCGCAGGAAACTGCCCGGCCGACGTCGGACGCCCTGCACCTGCAAATCCATACGGAGGAGCGGATCATCGAGGCAGAGAATTACTTCGAGGGCATGAAGGTCTCCAAGGCCGAACTGCGCAGGCCCAAGCACTGGCCGCGGCTGGTCAACCCCCTCCGGCCATCATGGGGCGAGCCCTACAAGCAGCAGGCGGCAAGAGTCATGGAAGCGGCGCAGGAAGCGCGCCTGCGTGCTATCGAGTTGGCTGCCGGCGACTTCGGGGTAGAAGGCCCGGAAGCAATTATGGTGAGCCACCAGCTTCCCATCTGGGCTACCCGGCTCAGCGCGGAAGGCAAGCCGCTGTGGCACGATCCGCGCAAGCGCGAGTGCACGCTCACCTCCATCACGTCACTGGTGTTCGACGACGACGGCACCCTTGTGCGCGTCAAATACAGCGAACCCGCGGCGTCCCTTCTTCCCGGTGCGGCGAGCACCCCTGGAGCCTAGAAGTGACTGACAGTTCCACCACCAGGGGCAGGCCCGGACTGCCCGTCACCTCCCGCCGCAGCGTACTCGCTGCCGGTGGCCTCGCCCTGACCGCGCTCACCCTGGGCCTTTCGGCCTGTGCCCAGGAGGACGCCCTCGCAGAGCAGGCAAGGGCCGGGGACAACAAGAACTACGTGGCTGGCGACGGCTCCGTCACGGAGTTCGCTGGTGACGACCGGAAGTCTGCCGTTCAGATCAACGGCACGCTGTTCAACGGCACGGCGGTTGCGCCTGCCGACTTTCAGGGCAAGGTCACCGTCCTGAATTTCTGGTTCGCCGCCTGCGCACCGTGCAGGGTGGAGGCGCCCATCCTTGAGGAACTTCACCAGGAATTCAAACCCCAGGGCGTGCAGTTTTTTGGGGTCAATCTCCGGGACGAAAAGGCCACCGCGGAAGCTTTCGAGAAGTCCTTCAACCTGACCTACCCCAGCTTTGACGACAAGGACGGCGGCGTCCTGCTGGCCGTCAGCGGGCTGGTTCCCCCCGGCGCCGTCCCCACCACCCTGGTGCTGGATAAGCAGGGGCGCGTGGCTTCCCGCGTCCTGGGCGAAATCCAAAAGGGCACCCTGAAAGCCCTCATCGCTGCAGCCGTGGCAGAGTAGCGGCGGACCCGTGAACAGCCCCTTCGCCGAAGCCATCCTCAACGGCTCGCTCCTCCTTGCCATTCCGGTGGCGCTGCTGGCCGGGCTGGTCTCCTTCCTGTCCCCCTGCGTCCTGCCCCTGGTTCCGGGCTACCTCGGCTATGTCACCGGCCTGAGCGGTGTGGACCTGGAGAAGCAAAAGCGCGGCCGGATGCTGGCTGGGATCGGGCTGTTCGTGCTGGGCTTCTCCGTGATCTTTGTCCTGCTCGGCGGGGCGTTCGGGCAGTTGGGCACCCTGATTACCGGCTCGCAGAATGCCTGGATCACGCAGGTGCTGGGCATCCTGGTGATCGTTATGGGTGTGGTGTTCATGGGCGGCTTCAGCTGGCTGCAGCGCGACGCCAAAATTCACGCCAAACCGCCGGCCGGACTGTGGGGAGCGCCGCTTCTGGGCCTGACGTTCGGACTCGGTTGGGCACCGTGCATTGGACCCACCTATTCAGCGGTCCAGCTCCTGAGCCTCTCCGGCGGGTCCTCCGCCGCCAAGGGCGCGTTCCTTGCGTTCGTCTACAGCCTCGGGCTGGGAATTCCCTTCCTGCTCATTGCCCTGGCGCTCCGCCGGGGGATGGGTGTCATGGCGTTCTTCCGCAGGCACCGCCTCGCCATCCAGCGCATAGGCGGCGGCATCCTGGTGGTCCTTGGGCTCCTGATGGCCAGCGGCGTCTGGGGGACCTGGGTGACCGGCCTGCAGTACTGGTTCCAAACCGATGTGAAGTTGCCAATCTGATGAGCGAGCGCGTGAACGTAGAGAAGAAGACTTCGGACCCGGTGGGTGGCGCCAAGCTGTCAGAGGCCAAGGCTGGGGCAGCACTGCCGGTATTGGGGCCGATGGGCATGCTCCGTTGGGCCTGGACCCAGCTGACCAGCATGCGCACAGCACTGTTCCTCCTGCTGCTGCTCGCCGTCGCCGCAGTCCCGGGCTCGCTTTTCCCGCAGCGGCCGGCCAACCCGTCCGTGGTCACCCAGTACATCAAGGACAACCCGGACTACGGCAAGCTGCTGGACACCCTCCAGCTGTACGACGTCTACTCCTCGGCCTGGTTCTCAGCCATCTACCTGCTGCTGTTCATCTCCCTCATCGGCTGTGTGGTGCCTAGGGCCATCGCCCACTACAAGGCAATGCGCTCCCAGCCGCCGCGGACCCCCCAACGGCTGTCCCGCCTCCCGGAGTACGGCACCCTGGTCATTCCGTCCGACGCCGGGATCCCGGCGTCGGACGCCATCAACAGCGCCGCCGGGGTGCTGAAGAACCGTGGCTACCGCGTGGAGGTCCGGGACAGCGGCGGCGAGCGTCCTTCGCTGGGCGCCGAGCGCGGTTTCGCGAAGGAAGTGGGGAACCTGGTGTTCCACACGTCCCTGATCGGAGTCCTGGTGTCCGTGGCCGTCGGTGGCCTGTTCGGCTACAGCGGCCAGCGGATCCTGGTGGAGGGCGACACGTTTGTGAACACCCTGGTGGGCTATGACCAGTTCACGCCGGGCACCAATTTCCAGTCGGGCCAGCTCGAGCCCTACTCAGTGCAGCTGGATAACTTCGACATCACGTTCGACCGCGAGTCCGAGGGCAAGGTGGGCCAGCCCATCGACTTCTCCGCCGCGGTAACCACGAAGGAGAACCCCGACGCGCCTGCCCGGAAAGAGATCCTGAAGGTTAACGATCCCGTCACCCTGGGCGGCACCAGCATCTACCTGACCGGCAATGGGTACGCTCCCGTAGTGACCATCCGGGACGGTGAAGGCAACGTGGCCATGCAGGGTCCGGTGGTGGCTAAGTTGCAGGGGGACAACTACTACTCCTCAGTGGTGATCAAGGTGCCGGACGCCAAGCCGGACCAGCTGGGCTTTGCCGGGTTCTTCCTGCCTACGGCCTTCATTTCGGATCAGGGGGTGTCCTTCAGCGGCGATCCCGAACTCTTCAACCCGCAGCTGACGCTGAACTCCTACTACGGCGACCTTGGCCTGAACGACGGCTCCCCGCAGAACGTCTTCGAGCTGGATGTGCAGGACCTGACCCCCCTTAACGCAAGGAACCTCGACGCCGGCGGCATTACCCTTGCGCCGGGGAGCAGCTACACGCTGCCCGACGGCAAAGGCAGCATCAGCTTTGACGGCGTGAAGCGCTACATCGGCGTGGACATCCACCACAACCCCGGCCAGCTCTACGCCCTGATTTTCGCGCTCTTCGCCGTCGCAGGCCTGATTCTTTCGCTCTACGTCAACCGCCGCCGCGTCTGGGTCCGCACAGGCACCAACGCAGACGGCTCCACCATGGTGGAGTACGGGCTCCTGGCCCGCGGTGAGGACCACCGGCTTGCCGCCGAAGCCGAAGCAGTGCGGAAACTGCTGTCCGGTGAATGGCATATCGACCCCGCCGCGGCCGGACCGGCATCCGCACAACAAACTCCCAGCAGCGCGCGCGATAATAACGACGGCCCTGCCACGACTGCAGGCCGAGCCACCACCACAGCAGGCCCCGCCGGGCCCGAAAAGGACCAGTAATGCCGTACGGAATCAACGAGACCATGGGCCAGTACAGCGAGCTCTTTATGCTGCTGGCTGCCGGCACCTACACGGTGGCCTTCATCGCTTTCGCCTGGGACCTGGCCAAGAGCAGCAAGGCGCTGCGCGCTATTGACCTGAAGGCGGCACAGGCAGAAGAGCCGGCAAGGGTGCCGGCCGGCGCCTCTGCCGGGGACCGCACTGAGTCCCAGCTCGCCGGGCCTGCGGGCAGGGCTGAACGCCCGACGTCGTCCGCAGCCCGCTCAGGCGGCAGCGGGGCCGGAGGAGTGGTTACCGCCGACGCGGACATGCGGTACGCCGGCGAGCGTCGTGCTCCCGCGCGGGTGGCCGTGGCCCTCACCGTCCTGGGTGCGCTGATCCACGGCGCCGGCGTGCTGACCCGCGCGCTGGGAGCGGGCCGGGTGCCCTGGGGCAACATGTATGAATTCCTCACCACCGGCGCCTTCGTGGCCGTGGCCGTGTTCCTGCTGGTGCTGATCCGCCGCGACCTGCGCTTCCTCGGCACGTTCGTGGTGGGGCTGGTCATCATCATGCTGGTGGCCGCCTCCGTTGCGTACTGGACGCCTGTAGGCCATCTGGTTCCCGCCCTGCAGAGCTACTGGCTCATCATCCACGTGTCGATCGCGGTGCTCTCCTCCGCGTTGTTCACCCTGACGTTTGCGATGTCCGCGCTGCAGCTCGTGCAGGCACGCCGGCTGAGGACCGTTGCCGCCGGCGGTGCGGACAAACTGGGCTTCATGCGCCTGGTGCCGTCCGCCCTGAGCTTGGAAAACCTCTCGTACCGGATCAACGCCATCGCGTTCATCGGCTGGACCTTCACCCTGATGTTCGGGGCCATCTGGGCCGAAAAAGCCTGGGGCCGGTTCTGGGGCTGGGACACGAAGGAAGTGTGGACGTTTGTCATCTGGGTTGTCTATGCAGGTTACCTGCACGCCCGGGCAACGCGGGGCTGGACAGGCACCAGGGCAGCCTGGCTGTCAATCGTTGGCTACCTCTGCGTCATCTTCAATTTCACCATTGTCAACCAGTTCTTCAACGGGCTGCATTCGTACTCCGGGCTCTGAACAGGGCTTTAACACCAGGGGCAAGGACACTTTCCGTGAATAACAATTCGGTGTAGCAATAGGACTGTTCGCGGTCCTGCCGTGATGCTACCTTGGTGAAGTCCGCCCGTGATGAAGCTTGCAGGCGAAACACCAGTTTCACCGAGGTACCCATGAGCTACGTGCTCGCCATTGATGTCGGCACCAGTTTCACTGCTGCCGCGATTGCCCGGCTTGACCAGGGATCTTCCCCTGCCCCTGAGGGCCTGCCGTTGGGCCTCCGCGGGGCAGCGGTGCCCTCAGTTATCTACTACCCCGAGGACGGGCCCATCCTGGTGGGGGAGGCGGCAGAACGCCGCGGCCTCGATTCACCCGCGCGGGTGGTCCGCGAATTCAAGCGCAGGGTGGGCGACTCCGTACCAATCTCCGTAGGGGAGCTGTCACTTCCCCCTGAGGATGTTTTCGCCACCATGGCCCGCTGGGTGGCAGACCTGGCCGAGGAGCGCGAGGGCGCGCCGCCGTCGGCGGTGGTGCTCACACATCCTGCCGCCTGGGGCAGCCACCGCACCTCGGTCATCCTCGCTGCCATGGCCGCCAGGGGCCTGAAGAACGTCACCCTCGTCACCGAACCGGAAGCCGCGGCACTTTATTACGCCTCCCAGGTCCGGGTGGAGGACGGCAGTACCATCGCGGTGTACGACCTCGGCGGAGGTACCTTTGACACCGCCGTACTGAGGAAGGCCGGCAGCAGCCGATTTGAACTGGTGGGGCGCCCCGAGGGCATTGAGAACCTGGGCGGCGCCGACTTTGACGCCGAAGTGTTCCGCTACGTCGCCGCGCACACCGGAGATGCCCTATCGAAGCTCAGCACTGAGGACGCGGGCGTCCGCGGGGCGCTGGCCAGGCTGCGGCGGGAGTGCGTCGAAGCCAAGGAGGCGCTTTCGGCGGACAGCGAGGCTAACATCTCCGTCCTTCTTCCCGGCGTCCAGCAGCAGGTCCGCCTGGTACGGTCCGAGTTCGAGGCGCTGATCGAGGAACCCATCCGCGACACCGTGGACGCGCTGGAACAATCACTGGCCCAGATGGAACTGAAGCCTGCGGACCTGACCGCCGTGCTGCTCATCGGTGGATCATCGCGGATTCCCCTCGTGGCGCAGCTGATATCGGAACAGCTGGACCGGCCCATCGCCGTCGACGCCGATCCGAAGTCTTCCATCTGCCTTGGCGCCGCAGTTTCAGCAGTTCTGGCACGTGCGGAAGTTCCCGAAGCCAAGGAACCGACGCCGGAAGCGGCGCCCGGCAAGGGCCCTGCGGAAGCCGGCCTTACCGCCGTCGGGATTCTTGCCGCGGCCGATCACAAGCCGGGACGCCGGGCCAGTTGGTCACGCAAAGGCGCGACGGCCGCCGGTGCGGTTGCCGGACCGGCCCATGGGCACGCCCACGGCGGTGCGCATGCTCCAAAGCCAACCGTCCGGCTGACGGCCATAGCAGCCGCGGCTGCCCTGGTGTCTGTCCTCACGGCCACCGCCGCCCAGAGCCCGGGAGGCCTGAGCAGCCTCACATCAATCCTCGGCCAGCAAGCGGAAGCCGCGCCGGGGACCGATTCCGGCCCTGGTGGTATAGGTGGGGGAAGCGGGCCGGGCCAGGGAGCTGCAGCAGCTGGCGGGGCACCGGTGGCCGGCATTGAAGCAGGCGTGGACAGGAAAGCCGCGTCCGCAGGCGGGGCAGGCCTCGACGTGGAGGCCTCGCCCACCAGCCGCCCGTCGTCCAGCGCCGGCACAGGCTCCGGCCAAGCCGGTGGGGGGTCCACAGGCGGTGCAACTGCCGGTTCGGGCACGGGTGCCCCTGCTGCAGGTGGCGGTACAACCGGATCAGCCGGCGGCGGAGCAGCTGCCGGGACTCAGGATCCCGCCGGGACGCCCGTAACGAACCCTGGAACCGGGGAGCCGGCACCGGCAGGTCCTGGCACTCCTGACCCCGGCACGCCGGTGACGACTCCGGATCCGGTGACGACCCCCAATCCTCCGGTGGTGACCGACCCTCCGGTGGTGACCGACCCTCCGGTGGTGACAGAACCGCCGGTGGTCACTGAACCGCCGGTGGTGACCGACCCTCCGGTGGTGACAGAACCTCCGGCAACGACTCCGATTCCTCCTGCGGACCCGACACCGGTGGACCCGCCTCCTGCGGACCCTGTAACTCCGGCGGAAACGGTTCCCGCTTCTGCGCCGATCACCAACTCCGAGCCGGCGGTTTAGGATGGCTGGTCATCAAACGCGCGAGGAAGTGCATGGTCTGTTCCACCCGGAGCTGAACCATCAAAGCCCCCAGGCTGCCGAGCAGATGGCCCGGCAGCTCAAGGGCGAGAACGCAGCAGTGCGCGAGCTTCTGCTGGCCCTGTCGGTTGGGTTTGTGCTGCCCGGACCCTTGCCTGCAGATTTGCAGCGGAAAATCGACGGCGGCGAGGTGGAAAGCGTCGATGCCCTGGCCGCACGGGCAGAGTCTGCCGGGCTGCTTTCTCCGGACGGAAGCGTCGTGGGACCGGCACAGCACGCCCTGCTGAACGTAGCGCCCACTACCAGGGTGCACGCACTGCAGCGTGAACTTGTATCCCTGTATGTGGCAGACCGCCAGCCACTGGGGGACCTGGCCCGCGAGCTGGCCCGCGGTGGGTTGGCGGACCCCCACGTTGCCGCTGAGCTGGAGCACGGGGGTGACAAGGCTCTGGAGCATGATCCTGCTCTGGCCGCACAGCTTTACGGAGAGGCACTCCTGGCCGGAGCTGACGAGATAGCAACCGCTGCCCGCCGTGCCCAGGCGGCCGCGGCCGACGGCGACCTCGACACTGCCACCCGCATCATTGACAGCCTCCTGGTCTGTCCGGAACCGCCGGACGTTCGCCGCGGAGTGGACGTCGCGTCAGCAGTCTGGGCGCAGCGGGGAATGCTGGCACGCAGTGCCGACGCCTACAGCTGGTTGGGAGCCTCCAGGTTGGGACCCTCGGCGCCGCTGGCCGCCGTCGCCATGATTGGCTGCGGCAACCGGCCCGGAGCGGAGTCGCTGTTCCAAAGCGATGCGCCGGCATCCCCGACACTGCTGGCCGCCGCGCTGACCCAGACGGGAAAGGGCATCCTCGAGTCGCTGGGGCAGGATCCGCAGCAGGCGCTCCCGCTGCTGATCCATGCCTCTGACATGCTCAATGCCACCGGCACAGCCCTTCCTCTTCCGGATACTCCTGCCGCCCTCGCAGCGCTGATGGCCCTGCACAGCGGCGAGCCGCACCTGGCAGAAACCGTATGCCGCTCGGCAGCCGCTGCAGGGCAGGGCGGTAACGCCGCAAAGCCGCGGCTCTTCCTGCTTCAGGCGTGGTCGGCCATGCAGCAGGACAAACTCGAGGACGCCAGGTTGGCCATCAATGAGGCGTCAAAAGCCAACCACTGGCCTTTGGTGCCGAGGGATGAGTTCCTGCGGGCAGCGCTGGAAGTGGGCCTTGCCCGGCGCAACGGCGAGATAGCTGAACTGGTTGTGGCCTGGGAACGGGCACGTGAGGCTATGCTGCACACGTCCGTAGACCTGTACAGCCTGCTGCCGTGGGGTGAGCTGATGATCACTGCTGCGCGGCTGCGCGAGACCCGCCGTGTGGCGCACTACCTCGACGAGGCCAAGCGGCTGCTGGAGCGCCTTGGTGATCCACCGCTGTGGGCGGTGCCCTTCCACTGGGCCGGCGTGCAGGCTGCACTGCTGGGTGAAAGCCCGGCGGAGCTGGCCCCGCATGCGTCGGCACTCGCGCGGGCCGCCCAGCACAGCCACCTGGCTGTTGTGCTTGCTGCCGCCGGCAAGGCGTGGGTTTCGGTGCTGGCGCGCAGGTTCCAGCCCGCCGACGTCGAAATGGCTGCGCGGGGCCTCGGCAGGGTGGGAATGCCTTGGGAAGGTGCAAGGCTGGCCGGACACGCTGCTGCCCGTGCGGAGGAGCGCAAGGACATGGTGCGCCTGTTGTCCTGCGCCAGGGACCTTCACCCACAGGGAAGTTCGGCGGGCAACGGAACCTCCGGCGCGCAGGACTCCCAGACTGCGTCCGGCAACGAACCGGCCACCGGCATGCAGCCGGACGGTTCCGGGCTGAGCGAGCGCGAAAAGGAAGTGGCCCGGCTGGTCCTTGAGGGCAAAACGTATCGGGAGATCGGGGAGACGATTTACATCTCTCCCCGGACTGCCGAACACCACATTGCCCGGATGCGCCGCCGGCTCGGTGCAGAGAACCGTTCGGATCTCCTGGCAAGGCTGCGCCTGGCCCTGGGTGCCGAGAATCCCCAACAGGACTAAACCCCTAATACCCCTAATCGCACGGCCGGCGGTTCCCCGGCAGGGTATCCGCCGGCAGGGGGAAACGGCCCGATGCCCGGTCCCGGAGGGGAACCGTACGTTTGATTCATGCCCGGCAACGAAGTCGGGCCAAGGGCAACTCAAAGAAATTAGGGGACATTCCAATGACACTCGCAAACGATCTCGTCCAGTTCCTGATGCACCTCTTCGGCGACCGTCAGGCTGCACAGGACTTCCTGGATGATCCGGAAAAGGTTCTGGAAGACCACGGCCTGGGCAAGGTTTGCTCAGCCGACGTGGACGCCGCAATGCCGGTTGTTCTGGATTACGCTCCGGTCACCGTGAACGCTTCCTCATTCGACCGTGAGTACAACACCGGTGGCAACACGGCCTGGACCGGACCCAACGCCGGCGGCGGAAACACGGGTGGCGGCAACCACGGCGGCGGACACCACGGCGGGGGAAACACCGGCGGCGGAAACACCGGTGGCGACGATCACGCTCACGCCGTCCAGCAGCTTCACCACGTTGTCAACAACTACTCGTACACCACGACGGTTGATGACCGCGACACCATCACCGACCAGTCCGTCAACCAGAACATCTGGGCTGACGGCGACGTCAACCAGTGGTTCGACAATGATTCCGTCGTTGCCTCCGGTGACCGCGCAATCGCTGCCGGCGACGACGCCGACGTAGAAGACTCCAACAACATCGAGGACTCCTACAACACGGACAACTCGACCAAGACGGATAACTCGACGGACAACTCCGTCAACGCCGGCGGCGACGTCAATATCGGCAACACGGAGATCGACGACTCCTTCAACACCGATGTGGATGTTGATGCCGACATCGATGACTCGTTCAACGACAACTCGGACAACTCCACCGAGACCGATGTCGAAATTGAGGACTCCTTCAACGACAACTCGGTTGAGCTGACGGACAACTCGGACAACTCCATCAACACCGACGTCGAGATCGAGGACTCGTTCAACGAGACCGAAACCAACGTGGAGCTGAACGACTCGTTCAACGACAACTCCGTCGACACCGACGTGGACGTTGACATCCAGGATTCGTTCCAGGACAACTCCACTGAGACCAACACCAACATCGAGGACAACGTGGTGGTTGCCGACAACACCGTCGACTACACCAACGTCGAGGACAACGTTGTTGTGGCTGACAACGAACTCACCTTCACAGAGGACAACTCCACCAACACCGAGGTGGACGTGAACGTTGAGGACAACGAGATCGCAGTCGCCGGCGACGACGCCTTCGCAGGCTAGCAATTCCGAGGTACAGTAAGCGCCCGGCAGGAGGCATCCACCTCCTGCCGGGCTCTCCTCGGTTTACCTCTCGTTCCCGATCATGACCTGACGTAAAGGACACGCTGTGGCAGAAGCAGGACAGGCAAGACCGTCGGCACCGATGACGGCGGCTCAACTCGTACGGCTGGTGCAGCAAGGCCTTGAGCTGGTGGGTGCGGGGGACCGCGCCGATCTCCGCAAACGCCTTGACCAGGCAATGGGAAGGCTGAAGGACCCCAGTGTCCGGGTCATCGTCGTTGGTGAATTCAAACAAGGCAAGAGCAAGCTGATCAACGCGCTGGTGAATGCCCCGGTCTGTCCTGTCGATGACGACATTGCCACCTCAGTCCCCACGGTTGTCCGCTACGGAGACCCTGCGTCGGCCGCCATCCTGGTCCCCAAAGGTGACGCGGACGCCGGCGACGAGGCCGGCGTCGAACGCCAACCTGTTCCCATTGCGGATCTCGCCAACTATGTTTCCGAGCGGGGCAACCCCGGAAACAGCAAGAAACTCGTTGCAGGTGAGGTCTACCTGCCCCGGAAGCTGCTAACGGGCGGCCTCACAATCATTGACTCCCCGGGCGTGGGGGGACTTAATTCGTCCCACACGCTGACAACCCTTACTGCCCTTCCCACTGCAGACGCCATGCTGCTGGTTTCCGATGCCTCGCAGGAGTACACGGAACCGGAACTGCGCTTCCTTCGCCAGGCCATGCGGATCACCCCCAGCGTTGTGGGTGTCCTGTCCAAGACTGACCTCTACCCGGACTGGCGGCGCGTCGAAGAGATTGACCGGGGGCACTTGGCACAGGTTGCCCAGGACATCCCCCTGTATTCGGTTTCCTCCGACCTCCGGCTCGAGGCGGCACGCCTCCAGGACGGTGAACTGAACGCGGAGTCCGGCTTCCCTGGGCTGATAACCCACATCCGCAACGAGATTGTGGGCAAGGCGGAGCGCCTTCAGCGGCGCTCAGTCAGCCAGGACCTGCTCTCTGTGTGCGAGAACCTCCGCCTGTCGCTGCAGTCCGAGCTGGAAGCATTGGAAAACCCGGAGCGGACACCGCAAATGATCGCCGGCCTCGAGGCGGCCCGGGCCGAAGCCGACGACCTCCGCAAGCGCTCCGCACGGTGGCAGATCACGCTCAACGACGGCATCAGCGACCTCATTGCCGACATGGAGTACGACCTTCGGGACCGCCTGCGCCGCATCCAGCGCGAAGCTGAAACCGCCATCGACCAGGGCGACCCCGGCCCCGCGTGGCCCCAGTTCTCGAAGTGGCTGGAGGAGTGCGCCGCGGCCGCCATCTCGGACACGTTTGTGTGGACCAACGAGCGCGCCCAATGGCTGGCCACCCAGGTTGCCGAACACTTCGCCGCAGAGGAAGTGACCCTGCCCGTCCTTCATGTCTCCGACACCGGAGACGCCCTGGACCCCGTGGACGACATGCCCGTCCTCGATGACGGCCGCATCAACTCCGCGCAGAAGGTGCTGATCGGCATGCGCGGCTCCTACGGCGGCGTGCTCATGTTTGGCCTTCTGACGGGCATCTTCGGAATGGCCCTGATCAACCCGCTCTCCGTGGGCGCCGGCCTGTTGCTGGGCCGCAAGGCCTACCGGGAGGACAAGGAAGCACGGCTTAAGCGCCGGCAGGGCGAGGCAAAGGCGCTGGTCCGGCGGCAACTGGATGACGTCACGTTCCAGGTGGGCAAGCAGTTGAAGGACCGGCTGCGGCTGGTCCAGCGCTCCACGCGGGACCACTTCACCGAGATCGCGGACGAGCACCACCGCTCATTGCAGGATTCCGTGGCTGCGGCCCAAAAGGCTGCCACGACGTACGCTTTGAAGAAGGACGTACGCATCCGCGAGATCAAGGCAGAACTTAAGAATGTGGATGCCCTGTCGCGGGCGGCCGAAGCAGTGGCTGCCGAGGTCGCCTCGAGCGCAGCGAAAGCCCTCCGGCCTGCCGGCCCGGCCACTGGAAGCCCGGACACTGCCAGCCCGGACACTGGAAGCACAGACACTGCCGGCGCTGACAGTGCCGGTCCCGGCGATGCAGGATCAACCGGTGCAGCCCGCATCGCGGCGCCCTCGGCCGTGGCGGCGGTGGGATGACGGGATCAACAATCACGGGAGCGGCGGACCTGGTCCAGGAGGCGCTGGAGGTTTACCGTGAGGATCCTGCAGCTGTGGCCGCCCTGCAGGGTTATGCCCGGCGGCTGGCCGAACCCCTTCGGATCGCCGTTGCCGGGATGGTGAAAGCCGGAAAGTCCACCCTGTTGAACGCCATCCTCGGTGAAGAGATAGCTCCCACGGACACGGGGGAGTGCACGCGCATCGTTACGTGGTACCGCTACGGCCACACCCCCAGGATCACGCTGTACCCAGTGGAAGGCGAACCGCGCAGCCTCCCGGTGAAGCGCGTGGACGGCCGCCTGGTGTTTGTGCTGGGCAACGTCCTGGCCGAGGAGGTGGACAGGCTGGATGTCGAGTGGCCCTCCCCGGGCCTGCGGGACATGACCTTGATAGATACCCCTGGCATAGCTTCGCTCTCCGGGGACGTGTCTGCCCGGTCCACTAATTTCCTGACTCCGGAAGACACCCCGTCAGAGGCGGACGCCATCATCTACCTGATGCGCCACATGCACGCCTCCGACCTCCGCTTCCTCGAATCCTTCAAGGACACCGAGGCAGGGCGGTCCGGGACAGTCAACGCCCTGGCGGTTCTCTCCCGGGCCGATGAAGTGGGAGCAGGGCGTATTGACTCCCTTCTCTCCGCCGGGGAGATCGCCGACAGGTACCGCCAGGACCACAGCCTGCGGAAGCTGGCGCTGGGGGTGGTCCCCGTGGCCGGGCTCCTGGCGCAAAGCGCACGGAGCCTGCGGCAGTCCGACTTCGAGGCTCTGCAGCTGCTGGCCGGGATGGAACGGGTGGACCGGGAAAAGCTGCTGCTCTCGGCGGACCGGTTTGTGCGGTCCGCCGCCTGCCCGGAAGGGCTGACGACGGCGGCCCGCGCCTCGCTGCTGGAAAGGTTTGGCCTGTTCGGCATCCGCTTGGCCGTGGTCCTCATCCGCAATGGATTTGCCGAGCCCACGCCCCTGGCGCACGAGCTGGCCCGGCGCAGCGGACTGAATCCACTGCTTGAGATGCTGAACCGGCAGTTCCAGGCCCGCGCCGAGGCACTGAAGGCCAGGACCGCTTTGGTGGGGGTGGAAACCCTGCTGCGCACATCCCCGCGTGAGGGGACAGGGCATCTGGCCGCTGCCCTCGAACGGCTGCAGGTGAACGCCCATGAGTTCCGGGAACTGCGGCTGCTGGCAACCCTTCGGACCACTGGTGTAGCGCTCGACCCGGAGCTGGCGAACGAAGCCGAGGGCCTCATTGGAGGCTGGGGCGCAGCACCCCACATCCGCCTTGGCCTCGACCCGGATGCGGGTCCGGAACAACTGGCGGCGGAGGCGCGGCACTACTTGGGGCGGTGGCGGGCTCTGGCCGAAAACCCGTTGACTGACCGTTCAGCCCTTGACACGTGCCGGGTGGTTATCCGCAGCTGCGAGGGCATTGTTGCCCAGTCTGCCTTGCCGTTGGCCCGCCAGCCCGCATAACGGGACGGCGGGCCGCGCCGGGCTTAATCCCGGCCCGATTTCAACCAGGCGTTGGCGGAAGGCATGAAGAACAGCACCAGCCCAACGAGCGCCAGCAGGAGCTGGAGTCCCCACAGCAGAACCACATAACTGCCGGCGTCGCCTTCAGGAACAAGGAAGGCGGAGGCCAGTACCAGGACGATGACGTGCCCGGCGAGGAGCGGCAGCAGAGCCCAGCGGGCCCAGCCTTGCCGTCCCATGACGACGCCGAGCATAGCGGCTTCCAGCAGGATCACCAGGAGGACAGCTGCCAGGCTGCCCCAAAAGACGATGCCGGTGGCCGTAGTGACCGCTTCGGCGTCGCCGCCGGGGGCCATCTGCTCCACCACCGTCCGCAGGCGTTCAAGATGCGAATCGCGGGTGAGGAAGGATCCCACCAGGACGGCCAGCCCGGCTGCGAAGCTGAGGAGCCAGAGGGTGCGTGCATTCTTGATGCTGCGGGGAGCTGCCGGGACCACGGCGATGGGCGCCGGTGCGGAGTAGGACAGCCCTGGCCTTGGCGGCGGCGCCGGCGGGCCTGCGGGTGAAGGCGGGGCTGCGGCCCCTTGGGTTGCGGTCCGCAGCCGGTCTTCTCCGTCAGGTTCCTGGGCCATACGCTCCTACTTCAGTCCGTCGGTATCGTGTTCGTCGGTCTCGTGCTTGTCCTTGCCGCTGCCTTTGCCGTCGTGGTCCTTCGCCTTGGCGTCCAGTTCGTCCTTGAGCTTCTTGAGCCGCTCCGCCTCTGCCTGCTGGCGGCGCCGGGCCTCAAGGTTGCGGAGGAAGTCCGGGTCGTCGTCCGGGGCGGTGGGATGGCGCCGGCTCTGCTGCTGGCCGGAAGTTCCCCGCGGGCGGCCAATCAGAAGCCAAAGAATGGCGCCAAGTACCGGCAGGACAATCATGACCACAATCCAGGCCGGCTTGGAGATCCCCCGGGTGAGGCGTCCATCAGTGCGGATCACATCCACAAGGCCATACACAAAGATGACGAGGACTGCGACGGCCAAAGCCACACGGAGGAGCATGCAAATAAGTCTATCGTCAGCAGGCGCGGGGGCCCCGGGCGGGAGGTGGCTAAACTGGAATAGTGGCCTTTTTGAAATATTCCCTGATCCGCCTTGCTCTGTTCGTGCCCCTGTTCGTGGTTTTTATGCTGTTGCAGCTGGGCGCGCTGATGTCCGTCATATGTGCAGCACTGATCGCATTCGCCGTCAGCTACCTGTTTTTCCAGAAGCAGCGTGACGAGGCAGCCGCAGCCATCCACCATCGTTTCTCCGGCAAGGCCAAGCCGATCCGTTCAGCCAGCGAGGTCCAGGACGCCCACGCGGAGGACGCGCTCCTGGACGCCAATCCGGACATCGCCATCAGCAACGATGCCAAGGACCCGAAACGCTCCTAGCGCGACGGACCCCAAACGCCTACAGCGGCAGGCCGGCAACCTAGAAGCCGTGGCTCAGTACCAGGCCCAGTGAGAACAGCAGGCTGTATCCGAGGTTGATCAGGCCGGTCTGTTTCAGGACCGGGATGAGGCTCTTGCGCTTGCGGCCGTTGATCATTAGCCACGCGGGCATCAGGCACGCCGGAATCAGCAGCAGGACGATCAGCATCCACGGCCGCCCCGGGGCCAGGATCACCACCAGCATGATGGCCACGGCAAGCATCAGCACATAGCTCTCCCGGGCGTGCTTGTCACCCAGCCGAACGGCGAGGGTCTTCTTGCCGGCCTGGGTGTCCGTGGGGATGTCCCTGACGTTGTTGGCCATCAGCAGGGCGGTGGCGATAAGCCCTGTGCCGATAGCACCGATGATGGCCGGCAGGTTGATTTGCCCGGCCTGCGTGTACGTGGTGCCCAGCGTCGCCACCAGGCCGAAGAACACAAACACAAAAACGTCGCCCAGGCCCATGTAGCCGTACGGGTTCTTTCCGCCGGTGTAGCCCCAGGCGGCCATCACGCAGCCGAGCCCCACCAGGATCAGCCACCAGCTCTGGGTGGTTACCACCAGGATCAGCCCGAAGACCATGGCGGCAGCAAACGCGCCGAACGCCGCCCGCTTCACGTGTTCCGGGCTTGCGGCTCCTGAACCCACCAGCCGGAGCGGGCCAACGCGGTCGTCGTCCGTGCCGCGGATGCCGTCAGAGTAATCGTTGGCGAAGTTGACACCCACCTGGAGCAGCAGGGCCACCAAAGCCGCGAGGATGGCGTTGAAAAGCAGGAACGAATCCATTTCATACGCAGCGGCGGAACCGATCAGTACCGGCGCGATCGCGGCCGGCAGTGTTCGGAGTCGGGCGCCTTGGATCCATTGTGCGGCTGTAGCCACGGTCAGTACCTCGCGTTACTTTGGGAAGGCGGCAGGAGAGGGGTCCTGCCACGTGGTGCAGGTCTACTTTACTTTCCCTGGTGCAGGGCGTTGAGTTCAGCGGCCATGGCCAGCCGGTCCGGTTTGCCGTTGGGCAGCATCAGCAGCGAGGACGCGGCCAGGACGGTTTTGGGCGCCAGAATGCCGAGTGTCCGGCGCCATTCCTGTTCAAGGACGACGGCGTGTTCCCGGCCCGCCGCGGGGTCAGTGCGCTCCCCGGTGCCTGCCCGCGGGTTGGCCAGTGCAACGTAGGCCGCCACGGCCTGGCCCCATTCCGCGGACGGGACGCCGGCCACAAAGACCGCGGCGACGGCGTCGGACTTTTCCAGCTCCTCCTGCACATGCGCCGCGGAAACCTTGACCCCGCCGGTGATAATGACGTCGTCGGCGCGGCCCAGGACGGTGAGCCGGCCGTCGTCGTCAATGCTGCCAAGATCGCTGGTGCGGTACCAGCGCACGCCGTCCTCCTCGAAAAAGGTGCTGCCCGCCTCGTCCGGCGCTTCCAGGTAGCCGGCGGCGATGGTGTCGCCGCCGAGCAGGATGCGGCCGTCCTGCTCAACGCGGACGGACACCCCTTCAAGCGGGAAGCCGTCGTAAATGCAGCCGCCGCAGGACTCGGCCGAACCGTAGGTGGTGATAACCCTGACGCCGGCGTCCCTGGCCGCGGACAGCAGCGCGGCCGGGGCAGGAGCGCCGCCCAACAGGACGGCGTTGAAGCGGCGGAGCACTGCGAGGGTCTCCGGGGACGGCGCGTCGAGGAGGCGCTGAAGCTGCGTGGGAACCAGGGAGGTGAAGCGGATCTTGTCCGTCAGTTCCTGCGCGGCGGCGGTGAACGCCTCGGGCGTGAAGCCGCCTGACATGTCCATTACCCAGGGGCGGGTGCCTGCGAACAGCGAACGCACCAGCACCTGGATGCCCGCAACGTACTGGACGGGCAGCGCCAGGAGCCACTGGCCCTCACCCTTGAGCGCCAGGGCAGTTGCCATCGAGGACGCGGCCAGAGATTCCACCGTCAACACAGTGGCTTTGGGCGTTCCCGTGGAACCGGAGGTGCGCACCACGGCAACGGCGTCATCACAGCCTGGAGTTTCGACATGGCCCACAACCAGGGCGCCGTTCTCACCAACGGACAGTTCGACGGCGGGGCCCTCGCCGTGGAGGGCGGCGGCCAGTGCCTTCAGGGCAGGGTCGATATCAAGGATGCCGCTGTTGGGTGCGCCTGTTCGAAGCGGTTCGTTGTTTTGGGCTTCCGTGTTTTGTTGCCTGGTGGTCATCGCCGGTCCTGCCTTAGAAGTAGTGCGGGAAGCTGGACCAGTCGGGATCGCGTTTCTCCAGGAACGCTTCCTTGCCCTCCACCGCTTCGTCCGTCATATAAGCCAACCGGGTGGCTTCGCCTGCGAATACCTGCTGGCCCGCCAGGCCGTCGTCGGCAAGATTGAAGGCGAATTTGAGCATCCGGATTGCCTGCGGAGACTGCCGGGCGATATCGGCGGCATATTCCAGGGCCACCTCTTCAAGGCGTTCGTGGTCCACGGCCTCATTGACGGCGCCCATCCGGACCATGTCCTCCGCCGAGTATTCGCGGGCCAGGAAGAAGATCTCCCTGGCGGCCTTTTGCCCGATCTGGCGGGCCAGCAGGGCGGAGCCGTAGCCTGCATCGAAGCTGCCGACGGTGGCGTCCGTTTGTTTGAACTTGCCGTGCTGGCGGGAGGCGATGGTGAGATCGGAGACGACGTGCAGGGAGTGCCCGCCCCCCGCCGCCCAGCCGTTGACGACGGCGATGACCACCTTGGGCATGGTGCGCATCAGCCGCTGGACCTCCAGGATGTGAAGCCTCCCGGCCCGCGCGGGGTCGATGCTTTCCCGGGCCTCGCCGTTGGCTTCATCCTGCACTACGTACCGGTAGCCGTCCCGGCCCCGGATCCGCTGGTCCCCGCCCGAACAAAAGGAGTGGCCGCCGTCTTTGGGGGAGGGGCCGTTCCCGGTGAGCAGCACCGTGGCGACGTCAGGGGACATCCGTGCGTGGTCCATGGCCCGATAGAGCTCATCCACTGTTCCCGGCCGGAAAGCATTGCGGACCTCGGGGCGGTTGAAAGCAATCCGCACCGTGGGCAGGTCACGCACCCATCCGCCGTCGGCGTCCCGCTCCACCTGCCGGTGGTAGGTCATGTCCTGGAAGTCGCCGAAGCCGGACACAACGCGCCAGCGGGTTGGATCGAAGACGTCGGACACCGAGGCGGGAATTTGGTTGTTCACCGTCCAAGTCTAGTAATCGAGGTCAGCTGATGCAGAACTCGTTGCCCTCGGGGTCCGCCATCGTGTGCCAGACATGTGGGCCCTCGTTGGCTGTCCAGAGGAACGTGGCGCCCCGGGCCTCTAGTTCCCGGCGCACCTCGTCCTTGTCCCGGCCCGCCAGGTTGATGTCCCAGTGCACCCTGTTCTTGACCGTCTTATCCTCGGGCGCCGTCTGGAAGAGGAGCCGCCGTTCCGGGGCTTTTGCTTCAAGTTCCTCGGGCGGCCGGATCGCGCAGCCGGTGCGCCACACCAGCTTGCCGTTGTGGACGGTTGTCTGGTCCTCCGTGGCGAAACCCTGGTCGATCATGGAGCGGATGAAGCCCTCATCCTGCGGTTCCACCGCCCACCCGAGCGACTCCGCCCACCACTCGGCGAGGTAGTGCGGATCCCTGCAGTCAACGACAATCTGGATGTTCAGTCCCATCCCACCACGGTACGGTGGCAGGTGCTCCTGCGGTAGGTGGCAATCAGGCCTGAACCTGCTGGAGCTGTTCGTAGAACTCCGGTGGGATGGCGTAGATAAACAGCACAGCCAGCAGGTTCTTCGCGGCATGGACAAAGTAGGCAAACATCAGGTTCCTGCCCGTCCAGACATACAAAAACACCAGGGTTGCGCCCATGGCCAGATAGGGCATCAGGACGGTGAGCGTCAGCTCTTCCTGTCCCACGATGTGCAGGGCAGCGAACAGGACCACGGACAAAACACAGCACACCCAGATATTCACACGCCGGCTCAGCTTGCCGATCAGCAGGTGCCGGAAGATGAACTCCTCCACGAACGGGCCTACCACCACCAGCAGCGGGACCATCAGCCACGCGGGCACCTGTTGCATCAACGCCTGGAGCCCGGCCTGGTTTTCCGAGGTCTGGACGTTGCCGGACACCGCAACCGCTACAGCGGAAAGGATCATCATGGCGATAATTGCGGCCGGAATCATCAGCAGCGTGAACCACGGACGGGTCGCCAGCACACGCAGGTCCCGCCACACCACCCGGCGGGCCGCCACGAATGCCAACAGGCCCACCGAGGCATAGAAGAGCAGGTTGGTTGCGTAGGAGGCCGCTGCGGGTGTCGGGGCTACCTGCCGCAGGAAGGGGGCGAGCACTTCACCGGCAAGGGTAAAGAACCCGGCAAGAGCCACGTAAAGGACGATAGCCACCACATCCAGGGCTGAAAACCGGTAGAGCTGCGGCTGTGGCGGGGGTGGTATCCGGTGTGCGATGGCCATGGTTTCAGCCTATCCGGCGTTGCCGGGGGAATCGCGCCTCGCCTAGAATGTTCGGTATGCCTAAACTTCCGTTTCGGTGCGCCAAAGTAGCCGCCCGAAGAAGCCGCTCTCCCCAGGTGCGCTTATGTGCCGCTGCGGCAGCCGCCGTCGTTCTTTCCCTTCTGCTCACTGCCTGCGGGGAGGGCGCCGCAGGTAGCGGAAACGACAGCAAGCCGGTGGTCCTCACCACTTTCACGGTGCTGGCCGACGTCGCGCGGAACGTGGCCGGGGACAAGCTAACGGTTGAGTCCATCACCAAGGCCGGCGCGGAAATCCACGGCTACGAACCCACCCCGGGGGACATCCGGAAGGCCTCCAAAGCGGACCTCATTTTGGACAACGGGCTTAACCTGGAAGCGTGGTTCGGGCAGTTCGTCGAAGGCCTCGACGTGCTGCACGCCGTGGTGAGCGAGGGCGTGCAGGTGATGCCCATCAGTGAGGACTCCTACCAGGGCAAGCCCAACCCCCATGCGTGGATGTCGCCGGTGAACGTGCAGATTTACGTGGACAACATGGTGAAGGCCTTCACGGAACTGGACCCGGAGAACGCCGACGCCTTCAAAGCCAACGGGGACGCCTACAAAGCTGAACTGCAGGCCGTGCAGGACCAAATGACGTCCAGTCTTGCCGCAGTACCCGAAACCCAGCGCGCCCTCGTCACCTGTGAAGGCGCGTTCTCCTACCTTGCCCGCGACGCCGGGTTGAGGGAGGTGTACATCTGGGCGGTCAACGCGGAGCAGCAGGCAACACCGCAGCAGATCACCCGCGCCATCGAATACGTCAGGGCCAACAACGTCCCGGCCGTCTTCTGCGAATCGACGGTTTCGGACGCGCCCATGCAGCAGGTAGTGGGCGCCACCGGGGCCAAATTCGGCGGCACCCTCTACGTGGATTCACTCTCCGAGGCGGACGGGCCGGTACCCACCTACCTGGACCTCATCCGGCACGACGCCGAAGTCATCACCGGAGCGCTCGCCGGGGCAACCGCCGGAGCAGGATCATGACCACCCCGGCAATCCTGGTGGAGAAGGTGACAGTCCACTACGGGGAGGTCCGGGCGCTGGATGCCGCCACCCTGGCCGTGGACCCCGCCCGGATCTGCGGGCTGGTGGGCATGAACGGCTCCGGTAAGTCCACGCTGTTCAAGGTGATCATGGGAATGATCAGGCCCGACGCCGGCACGGTCCGGATCAACGGACACTCACCGTCCAGGGCGCGCAAGCAGGGCGGCATCGGCTACGTGCCGCAGAGCGAGGACGTTGACTGGCAGTTTCCGCTGTCCGTGCGGGACGTAGTCATGATGGGCCGGTACGGCCACCAGGGGTTCACCCGCCGTGCGTCCAGGGCGGACCGCGCCGCCGTCGACGAAGCGCTGGACCGGGTGGAACTGGGACCGTACGCCGGCCGCCAGATCGGGCAGCTCTCCGGCGGCCAGAAAAAGCGCGCCTTCGTGGCCCGCGGCATTGCCCAAGGTGCCACCATCATGCTCCTTGATGAACCCTTCGCCGGCGTGGACAAGCGGTCCGAGGCCACCATCACCCGGCTCCTGCGGGAACTCGCCTCGGACGGCTGCACCATCCTGGTGTCCACGCACGATCTGCACGCCCTGCCGCAGCTGTGCGACGAGGCCGTCCTGCTGATGCACAAAGTACTGATGCACGGCCCGCCCGAGGTGGTGCTGCAGCCTGAAAACCTTGCGATGGCCTTCGGCCTGGACGTGCTGGAACGCGACCTGCCGGAGGGCAAAGTTCCTGCGCAGCTTCCGGACGGCAAGCGGGTGAACCAATAATGGAGATACTTCTCGAACCGCTCAGCTATGACTTCATGGTCCGTGCCCTGGTGACCACCGCCCTGGCCGCGGTGGTCTGTGCTGTGCTGAGCTGCTGGCTGGTGCTGATCGGGTGGTCCCTGATGGGCGACGCCGTGTCCCACGCCGTGCTGCCGGGAGTAGTGCTCGCCTACATCGTGGGCGCACCGTTTGCGCTGGGCGCGCTGGTATTCGCCCTCGTCGCCGTGACATTGATCGGGGTGGTCCGCAACACGAGCCGGGTGAAGGAAGACGCCGCGATCGGCATCGTATTTTCCTCACTGTTCGCCCTGGGCCTGGTGCTGATCTCGGTCACGCCCAGCCAGACAGACCTCAACCACATCATCTTCGGCAACCTGCTCGGCGTCAGCGTGCCGGACCTGGTCCAGGTCCTGGTGCTGGGGGTGGTGGCGTTTGTCATCCTTATCCTCAAGCGGCGGGACCTCACCCTTTACGCCTTCGACCCCACCCACGCGCACGCCATCGGGCTTTCGCCGCAACGGCTCGGTGCGCTGCTCCTGGGCCTGCTCGCGCTGACCTCCGTGGTGGCGCTGCAGACGGTGGGCGTGGTCCTGGTGGTTGCCATGCTGATCATTCCCGGGTCCACCGCGTACCTGCTGACCGACCGCTTCTCGCGCATGCTGGTCATCGCCCCCGTGGTCTCGGCGGCCTGTTCCCTTGCGGGCATCTACCTCAGCTACTACCTGGACACGGCCTCCGGCGCCATGGTGGTCCTCACCCAGGGAGTGGTGTTCGCCGCCGTCTATCTCTTCAGCCCACGGCAGGGGCTGATCGGCACCCGGCTTGCGAAGGCCCGCCGCAGGAAGGCTGTTGCGGCCGCTGCTTAGCGTTCACCCTGTGCTGCAGACCCAGGTGTAGCTTGCGTCACGTAGCACCCCTCTGAGTCTTGTAGGATAGATGAGCCGCTCGAAGCTTCGGCGCCACGAGAGATTCCGGTCACATTCGGCTGCTCAGCAGAGCAAAACACCGAATTTGTGAGTGGAATCATGTGTGGCCCGGATGCGGCCAACCCCCAACCCACAAGGAATCGTTGTGCCTCAAAGTACCCCCACAGATCTTCAGAACCACGCGGCACCATCCACCGCCGTCGATCCCACTCTCAGCGCCGAGGGTTACAGCAAGACCCTGGGCAGGCGCCACGTCACCATGATCGCGATGGGCGGCGCCATTGGCGTCGGCCTGTTCATGGGAGCCGGCGGACGCCTTGCCTCCACCGGGCCGGCCCTGATTTTCTCCTACGCCATCGCCGGCGTCATTGCGTACCTGCTGATGCGGGCCCTGGGCGAGCTCATCATGTACCGCCAGACGTCCGGGTCGTTTGTCAGCTATGCCGGTGAGATGTTCGGCAAGAAGGGCGCGTTCCTGTCCGGCTGGATGTATTTCATCAACTGGGGCATGACCGGCATTGCCGAGCTGATCGCCATCGGACTTTACTTCCAGTTCTTCTTCCCCAACGTCCCGGTGGAAGCCTCGGCCATCGCCGCGCTGGCGCTCCTGGTGGCCGTGAACCTGCTGAGCGTCAAAGCGTTCGGTGAATTCGAGTTCTGGGCCTCCTGCCTCAAAGTTGGCGCCATCCTGATCTTCCTCGTGGTGGGCACGTTCATGGTGGTCACCAACGCCCAGGTGGGTGACGGCAACGCATCGGTCGCCAACCTCTTCGCGGCCGACGGCGGAATGTTCCCCAAGGGCGCACTGGTCATGGTCCTGGTCCTCAACGCCGTGATCTTCGCTTACAACGGCATCGAACTCGTGGGCATCACCGCCGGCGAAATGCAGAACCCGGAACGCGAAGTGCCCAAGGCCATCCGCGCCGTCGTGCTCCGCATTGTGGTGTTCTACGTCGGTTCCGTCACCCTGCTGGCCATGCTCCTGCCGTCCGACCAGTACGTGGCAGGCACATCCCCGTTTGTCACCGTGTTCGGCCAGATGGGCCTCGCCTGGGTGGGCGACGTGATGAACATGATCGTGATCACCGCGGCCCTGTCCTCCTGCAACTCGGGCCTGTACTCGATCGGCCGCGTGTTCCGCACCATGGCCAACAACGGCCACGCCCCGCAGTGGCTTACCAAGATGTCCCGCCGCCACGTCCCGTACGCGGCCATCCTTGCCATCGCGGCGTTCTACCTGGTGGGCATCATGCTGAACATCTGGCTGGGCGGCTCACACGCATTCGACCTGGCCCTGAACACCGCCTCCATCGGCGTGATCTTCACCTGGGGCGCCATCTTCGCCAGCCAGATCGCGCTGCGCCACAAGAAGGGCGTCACCTCGAGCCTGCCGATGCCCGGTTCGCCGTGGACCAGCTGGGCCGGCCTGATCGCCCTGCTCGCCATCACGGTCTTGATCGGGTTCGACACCATGACCAGCAAGAGCGGCGAGGTGTTCTACCTGGGCCTCTGGACCCTGGCCACCATCCCGTTCTTCGCGGTACTCCTGTGGCTGGGCTGGCAGAAGGTCAAGAACAACGAGCCCAAGAACGCGCTTTACAGCTAACTACCAGCAGTACGACGACGGCGGGATCCCTTAGGAGGGGACCCGCCGTCGTCGTTTCCCGGCCCGGGAGGTGGTGCGGAACGCGCGGCGGGGGCAGACTGGGGCGTGTGAGCGAACCGTGGGTGCTGCATGTGGACTTGGACCAGTTCATTGCCGCCGTCGAAGTGCTGCGCCGGCCGGAGCTCGCGGGCAAGGCGGTCATTATTGGCGGCCGCGGTGATCCCACCGAGCGTGCAGTGGTATCGACGGCGTCCTACGAAGCCAGGGCGTACGGGGTTGGTTCGGGAATGCCGCTGCGCATCGCCGCACGAAAGGTGCCTGACGCCGTTATCCTCCCCGTAGACCAGGACGCCTACCTCGCTGCGTCCGAAGAAGTTATGGCGGTGCTGCACTCGCGGCCGGGCGCCACGGTGCAGGTGCTCGGGTGGGATGAAGCGTTCGTCGGTGTGCAGACGGAGGACCCGGAGGCCTACGCCCGGCAGCTGCAGCACGCCGTCCTGGAGCAGACCCGCCTGCACTGCAGCGTCGGTGTAGGCGACACCCTGGTCCGGGCCAAGGTGGCGACGTCGTTCGGCAAGCCCGCCGGCGTCTTCCGGCTCACGGAAGACAACTGGCTCGACGTCATGGGCAGCCGCCCCACCATCGAGCTGTGGGGCGTCGGAACGAAGATCTCCCGCCGCCTGGCCAAGCTCGGCATCGAGACAGTCGCCGGCCTCGCAGCAACCAACCCGGATGATCTGGTTTCCGAGTTTGGACCGAAAATGGGTCCCTGGTACGCGCAGCTCGGGCGCGGCGACGGTGCGCGGACCGTGGATGACACCCCCTGGGTGGCCCGCGGCCACAGCCGGGAAACCACCTTCCAGCAGGACCTCACCGAACCCGGGCAGATTAACGACGCGGTCGGGGAGCTGGCGGCACGCGTCCTGGACGATGTCACGGCCGAGGGGCGCCCGGTGATCGGACTGACGCTCAAGGTCCGCTACGCCCCGTTCCTTACCAAGACATATGCACGGAAGATTCCCGAGACGTCTGACGCATCTGAAGTGCTCGCCCGCGCGCTGGACCTGGTGGCGAAGATCGAGGCGGGCCGCCCCATCCGGCTCCTGGGGCTGCGGGCCGAGATGCCCATGCCGGAGGACTCACGGAAGGGCCACACTCCCACCCGCAGCGGCTGGTGACCCTGGCTTTGGCTGTGATGATGTAACCGGACAGCTTTCGGTGCCCAACAGAACGGCGGCGGTTCCCTGAGGAACCGCCGCCGTTGTGCTCTGTTACAGCGGCCTGGTTGGGCCGGGCTGCCGCAGGAAGAGGCTAGTCGCGCTTGAACTCGTCCTTGACGCTTTCGCCGACCTTCTTGGCGTCAGCCTTGACCTGGTCGGTCTGGCCTTCAGCCTTGAGCCGGTCGTTACCGGTGGCATTGCCCGTGGCTTCCTTGGCCTTGCCGCCGAATTCTTCTGCTGCGTTACTGATCTTGTCTCCGAGGCCCATGGTGGTGGCCTCCTTTCGTTTCCGCTGATCAACAGTGCATTTTCACACTAATACGAAGCTTGCTTACTATTTCACGTCGGCTCATCCCGCCCGGGAGGGGTGCCTGTTGATTGTCCGGATGCGCGGCTAGGCTCACAACATGGACCACAGCATCAGCCTCACCCAGCACATCAACGCGTCCCCGGAAAAGGTCTGGTCCGTCATCACGGATATCCCCGGCTCGGCGGCGACGTTGTCCGGAGTGGATTCCGTGCAGCTTCTCACCGACGGCCCCTACGGGGAAGGGACGCGCTGGAAGGAGACCCGGAAGATGCTGGGCAAAGCAGAGACGGTGGAGATGTGGGTGGCCGAGGCCGAACCTCAGCGCAATACCACCGTGAAGGCTGTCCAGGGCGGGGCGGACTACACCACCCGCTTCGGTCTTGCCGCCCGAGACGGCGGCACGGACCTGACCCTCACCTTCGGCGCCGAGGTCATCAAGCCGACGTTCGCAAGCCGCCTCATGATGCTGCTGTTCGGCAGGATGGGCATGGCCGCCACCCGCAAGGCCCTGGCGAAGGACCTGGCGGAGATCGCGGCCAAAGCAGAGTCGCTTCCGTAGTGGCCGGGCGTTCCGCAAAAGCGGCTGCCTTCAAGGTGGCCGCGCCCAGGCTTACCCCGGTCCGGCTGGAAAACCTCACGGAGCAACCGGCGTCAGACTTCCGCCGCGGCGGTCGGTACGACGGCGGCCGGTACAGCCGTGCGGAGGCTGACGGTTTGGAATTGAGCGGCACGGACTTCGCGGAGTGCGGGTTCCAAGGGGTTTCATTCAACGACACCCAGCTGCGCGGCTCCTCGTTCCGCGACTGCATCCTGGGTGAGCTGTATGCGCCGGTGTTCAAAGCCGCCCGCTCCACGTGGCGTGATGTTGAATTGCGGAACCCGCGGCTGGGCTCGGGGGAGCTGTATGAAAGCGGCTGGCAGTCGGTCCGGATCGACGGCGGCAAGCTGGACTTCCTCAACCTGCGCGGCGCCAGGCTTACGGACGTGCTCATCACCGACTGCATCATCAACGAACTGGACCTGGGCTCTGCCGCGGGCACACGCGTGGCACTGAAGAACTGCACCATCGGGTCCCTCGACCTCACCGGGGCGAAGCTCAAGGACTTCGACCTGCGCGGGACGGGGTTCCGCAGCATCAACGGGCTCGGCAGCATGGCGGGCGTGGTGGTGGATGAGTACCAGTTGGGCCTTCTGGCGCCCCTGCTTGCCGCCCACCTCGGCCTCTCGGTCCTCTAAGCCCCGGTACCCATGGGACAACCGCCCGTGTACTATTTACAGAACGAACGGTCGGTAAGTGCTGTGCTCTGCCTGCCGCCGATGACAGTGCTGTTTATCGCGTGAAGGGTGTTTCCATGGCTGCAACCGCAGGTCCGCAGGCTTTCCTTGTAGGCGGGGTCCGAACGCCGGTAGGCAAGTACGGTGGCGCGCTTTCGTCCGTCCGCCCTGACGATATGGCGGCCCTGGTCATCCGGGAGGCGGTGAACCGTGCCGGGCTGGACCCGGACAGCATCGACGAGGTCATTCTTGGGAACGCCAACGGGGCCGGTGAGGAAAACCGGAATGTGGCGCGGATGGCCACCATACTTGCCGGGCTGCCGCTCCACATTCCGGGCATCACGGTCAACCGGCTTTGCGCCTCCGGCCTTAGCGCCATTATCCAGGCCAGTCAAATGATCAAAGCGGGCGCCGCGGACATCGTCATTGCCGGCGGCGTGGAATCGATGAGCCGCGCGCCCTGGGTGCAGGAGAAGCCCACTTCCGCTTTTGCCAAGCCGGGCCAGATTTTTGACACGTCCATCGGCTGGCGATTCACCAATCCGCACTTCCATAAGGGCGAGCTGTCCCGTGACGGCAAGATGACCTACTCCATGCCGGAAACGGCAGAGGAAGTGGCCCGCGTTGACGGCATCCTCCGCGAGGACGCCGACGCCTTCGCCGTCCGCTCGCACCAGCGGGCATTGGACGCCACGGCTGCCGGCCGGTTCAAAGACGAGATTGTCGGGGTTACCGTCAAGACCCGGAAGTCGGAGCATGTGGTGGACACGGATGAGGGCCCCCGGGCGGACACCACCATGGAGGTCCTGTCCGGGCTGAGGCCGGTGGCGAACGGCGGAACGGTGGTCACGGCCGGCAACTCGTCGTCCTTGAATGACGGTGCCTCTGCAATCATCGTCGCCTCGGAAGCCGCCATTGAGCGGCTGGGCCTCACGCCCCGCGCGCGGATCATTGATGGTGCCTCGGCGGGCTGCGAGCCCGAGATCATGGGCATTGGTCCGGTGCCTGCCACCCAGAAAGTCCTCAAGCGGAGCGGCCTCAGCGTAGGCGACCTTGGCGCCGTCGAACTTAATGAAGCGTTTGCCACGCAGTCCCTCGCCTGCATCGGCCGCCTGGGACTGGAGCCGGAGATCGTCAATAACGACGGCGGCGCCATCGCCTTGGGGCACCCGCTGGGTTCCAGCGGGGCCCGGATCGCCATCACCCTGCTGGGACGGATGGAGCGGGAGGATGCCCGCGTGGGGCTGGCCACCATGTGTATTGGTGTGGGCCAGGGCACCGCGATGCTGCTGGAGAAAGTTTGATGCCGGGCGCCGTGGACCTGGCGTCCGAAAAGTTCCATGCGCTGCTGGTGGAGGAGCGCACCGACCGCGTAGTGGTGCTCCTCAACCGTCCTGAGGTCCGGAACGCCATCGACCAGCAGATGGTGGACGAACTCCACCTTGTCTGCACAGCCCTTGAACAGAATCCGAAGGTGCTGATCATCGCGGGTGTGGGCGGGGTGTTCGCCTCAGGGGCAGACATCGGGCAGCTGCGCCAGCGGCGCCGGGACGATGCCCTGCAGGGGATCAACTCCACCATCTTTGTCCGGATCGCCAAACTGCCCATGCCGGTGATCGCTGCCGTGGACGGGTACTGCCTCGGCGGTGGAGCGGAACTGGCCTACGCCGCCGATTTCCGCATCGGCACCCCCGGCGTGCGCATCGGCAATCCGGAAACCGGGCTGGGCATCCTCGCCGCGGCCGGCGCCAGCTGGCGGCTTAAGGAACTGGTGGGGGAGCCGGTAGCAAAGCAAATTCTGCTGGCAGGCCGGGTCCTTGGAGCCGAAGAGGCACTGGCCGTCAACCTCATCACCGAAGTCCACGAGCCGGCGGAGCTCCTGGAGGCGGCACAGAACCTGGCGGACCGGATCGCCCGGCAGGATCCTCTGGCGGTCCGGATCACCAAGTCCGTGTTCCACGCCCCGGCGGAAGCCCACCCCCTGATCGACCAATTGGCCCAGGGCATCCTTTTTGAATCAGAGGCCAAGTTCGACCGGATGCAAAGGTTCCTCGACAAGAACGCCGCAAAGAAGGCCGACAGGAGTGCCGGTGCGAAGGCCGGCAATAAGACCGGAGAGACGAATTGATGAACACGCTGCAATCCGCCCCGAAGCTCCCGTCCCGCGTTGGCGTCCTTGGCGGCGGCCGGATGGGTGCGGGCATCGCCCATGCGTTCCTGGTCAAGGGTGCGGACGTACTGGTGATCGAGCGTGACGAGCAGTCCGCCCAGGGTGCCCGGGAACGGGTCGAGTCCGCCGCGGCAAAAAGCATCGAGCGCGGAGCCGTCGACGCCAACCTGGACGAGCTTGTCTCCCGGCTTGCCGTGGGCGTCGATTACGACGCCTTCAAAGACCGGCAGTTGGTGATTGAAGCCGTGCCGGAGGACTGGGACCTGAAGGTGACCGCGCTGCGCGGAATTGAGGAGCGGCTCGCCGATGACGCGTACTTGGCGTCCAACACCTCGTCGCTGTCCGTCAGCGGCCTGGCCAGCGAACTCGAGCGGCCAGGGAACTTCCTGGGACTGCACTTTTTTAATCCGGTTCCGGCATCCACCCTGATCGAGGTGGTGCTCGGAACGCGCACGTCTCCTGAACTCGCTGCCGCGGCGAAAGGGTGGGTGGAAGCACTCGGCAAGACCGCCGTCGTCGTCAATGACGCTCCGGGCTTTGCCTCCTCAAGGCTGGGCGTTGCCATCGCATTGGAGGCCATGCGCATGGTGGAGGAGGGGGTGGCATCGGCCGAAGACATCGACGCCGCCATGGTCCTCGGCTACAAGCATCCCACCGGGCCGCTGAAAACCACGGACATCGTGGGGCTGGATGTCCGGCTCGGCATTGCCGAATACCTGCATTCCACCCTTGGCCACCGTTTCGCCCCGCCGCAGATCCTCAGGGACAAGGTGGCAAGGGGCGAATTGGGACGCAAGACCGGGAAGGGCTTTTTTGACTGGCCCAGCTAGGATAGCGGGCTAATCGAAGAAGCCCACGATGTAGCCGACGAAGTACAGCAGTGACAGCAGGACCACCACTGCGATGGCTGCAATCACGAAGAACTGCGTGCCCCGCCTCGTTCCGTGCTCGTCATGGCCCTGGGTGGTGGTGGTTGAGGCTTCGCCCGGGGGCGTTTCCCCTGGCGGCACTCCGCCTCCAGGCTCCAGGCCAGTGAGCTTGTCTTCTTCCGGGTCCGGATTCTGTCCTGACACGATTTTCTCCCTCGTTTGCGTCCTGGTGCTCTCCAGCCTAACCCCGGCACAGGCGGTTGGACCTAGGCTGGTGCGGTGACCTTCCTTGAACCCCTTACCCTGACCGGGCGGTATGTAACCCTCGAACCGCTGGATCCGGACCATCATGACGGCCTGGTGGACGCGGCACGGGACGGTGAGCTGTGGCGCCTCTGGTACACGTCGGTGCCGGCCCCTGGCGAGATGGCTGCTGAAATCCAGCGGCGGCTCGCGCTGCAGGAGCAGGGCTCCATGCTGCCCTTCACCACCCGGCTGGTGGATCCTGCCACCGGGGGCGCCGGCAGGATCATCGGAATGACCACCTACATGAATGTCGACGCCGGCACTCCCCGCGTGGAAATCGGCTCCACCTGGAATGCCGCGTCTGTGCAGGGAACCGGTACGAATCCAGACTCAAAGCTGCTGCTCCTGCGCCACGCCTTTGAGGTTCTGGGCTGCCCGGCTGTGGAGTTCCGGACGCACTGGCTCAACCACCAGTCCCGGGAGGCCATCGCGAGGCTGGGTGCCAAGCAGGACGGCGTGCTCCGCAACCACTCAAGGACGCGTGACGGGATCCTGCGCGACACCGTGGTGTTTTCAATCCTTGAGCACGAGTGGCCCATGGTCCGGGCCGGACTCAAGTACCGGCTGGCGCGGCGGGGCTAAGGCCGCTAGTTATAGACGCCCTCGCTGTGGAGTGCTGCGAAGTATGCCTCGTAGCCCTCGGCGTTGGGGTGGAGGTTTTCGAAGCTGTTCGAGGCCGTTGGGTCTGGGTTGAAGTTGATCCACGAGTCGTTGGACACCAAGCTGATGCCATGGCCCGCAAATTCGTCCGTAACGTCGACGTACTCGGTCCCGGTGGCCAGGGCGGCGGCCTCGATGGTGGCGTTCAGCTTGAATACCAGGAAATTTGCTTCGTTGATGAAGACAGACTTCGGATTGTGTGGATCTAAGGGGATGGGATCGAAGAGGTAGGGGTACCCGGTCAGCACGACGTCGGCCTTCGGTGCGGCAGCCTGTACAGCTTCTATCATCGTGACCAGGTCCTCGTGCAGAACTCCGCTGGCAATCAAGGCCCGGGCTTGAGCGATGGCGCCGAAACATGTCGTGGCGTCGACGGGATTCAGCAGGATAGGACCACAAGCACTAGCAAGAGTCCCGAAGCCCAGGTTATTGCCGCCGGCCGTGATGGTGACTAAATCGGTCTTCTTGTCCAGCTGGCCGAGCTGGGTGAGCACCACTTGCTGCGTCGTAGCTCCGCCGCAGGCCACGTTTGTAACGTCCCTGACAGATTTGAGATCGTCCGCTAGTTCTGGATAGGCGTTCGCACTGCGGAGGCAATCCTTGTTCCTGTATTCTCCACCTCCTATTCCGGCGGCGTAGGAGTCTCCCAAAGCTACATAGTCCTGGATTTTGCCCGCCTGGGCCGGAGCGGCGAAGCTTAAGGTCATTGCAAGAGTGGCCAGGCCCGCCGCAAGAGCGGAGTGACGCCGTCGTGCTTTTGTGCTCCCCATCGTGGCTCTCCTTTGGTGCTGGGCAGAGGACAGGTATGTGTACCGTACGCCGCGCGGCAACGGACGTAACCCTCAGCGGCTACCCCAATTTCACCAGCGCTTCCCCCAATGTGACGTGCACCTACCTAACGCTTGTGGTTAGCTGTGCGGATGAGCAAAGCGGACGGGTCCATGGACTGGGATGGTGCTGTCAATGCGTGGCATGTGGCCGGCGGTGTTTACCGGATGGGCAGGCGAGAATGGCTGACGGAAGCGGGCTGGCGGCAGGCGTACGACGACGGGGTCCGCACTGTCATTGACCTCCGTAACGCTGCCGAGGTGCAGCGCCGGGACAGCGACCCGATGGTGGCTGATACCGCCTGGGCGGGAATCGCTGTTGTGTCCGCACCCACCGAGGAACCGGGCCATCCGCGCTTCACCGAGCTGTCCGGGCCCTACCTCAACGATCCCGCCTACTACCCGGACAACGCCCGGATTTTTCCGGAAAAGCTGGCGGGCGTCTTTCGTGAACTCGCTGCGGCAGCGGTGCGCGGGGATGTAGTGCTCCACTGCGCAGCCGGCAGGGACCGCAGCGGGATGGTTGCGGCCATGGTGCAGGACCTGGCGGGTGCGTCCGACCAAGAGATCGCCGACGGCTATCGGCGCGCAGCCCGCGGCATCAATGAGCGCTACCGCACCCACGGCCCGCCGCATGCCCGGGAACGCTATGTTGAGGAAGCCGAGCTAGTTCCTTTGCTGGAGCAGCGCGGCGCCGCAGTGGTGGACTTTGTACGGAGCCTTGACACGCGTGCTTTCCTCCTGCGGCACGGACTCACCCCTGAAGAGCTGGACGCGGTGCTGACGCTCTGCGGAGCCGCGGTGCCCCGATGAGGGCCGGTAGAGCCAGGCGTTCCCTCGCTGCCGGCGCCGCTGCGGGAGTTCTGGCGTCTTCTGCGTACGCCGCCGGACCGGCGTGGGCGGCGGACGAACCTGTGCCAGCACCTTCTGCCACCGTGTCCGGGTCGCAGCATTCGGGCCTGTCCGACGCCGCCCTCGAGGAGGCCGTCGCGCGGGACCTCGGCATGACCCCGGCGGAGTTTGCCGCAGCGGGGGAGCTGGGTACCCAGGCGGGCCAAATTTCAGCCCGGTTGCGGAACGTCCCGGGCTATACGGGGACACGGCTCCAGGACGGGCAGATCGTTGTTACAGGTTCCGGGGCGGAACTGCTGGCGGAAGTGGCAGCACTCTCCGTCAGCGTCCCGCTGGCTGTCGAAGATCCGGCCCAGCTGCCCGAAGCTGAAACTCCTCAAGCTCCTGATGAGGAACCCCAAGGCACGGAAGTGGCTGTCAGCACGGAGCAGCTGTTTCAGGCGTACCTCCGCGAAGTGGGCGCGAGTGGCCTGCAGGCCGTGGTGTCGTCAGGTGGGAAGTTCGTCATCCGGACCGGAGACATCAACTTCCCGGAGTCGGTGCCGGATACGGCTGGTGCGCAGGCCCGATTGGACGGCGCCGAAGACGCGACGCCGGCAGGGGGTGCGGGCAAGAAATCGCCGGCTGAGTTTGTCTCCCGCTACGCCAACGTGGAGCTCGACGGCGGAGGTCCACTGGCGCCTGAAGCGGACGTACCCGGCGGGGTTGGCTACATCGCCGACACCGGCTGGGTCTGTTCAACGGGTTTCTCTGCCTTCGACCCCGCAGGGCTGCCTGCAGTCCTCACGGCAGGGCATTGTGCTTCCGATGGTGCTGCAGAAACAGCCGAATTGGAATCGCAGTTCAACCGGATCGGGTTCTTGGGCAGGTTTGGATTCAGCCAGTTTGGCGGTCCGGGCAACTCACGGGTGCTGGACGCCAACACCGCCACGGGTTCGGACCACACGGCCCTGTCGGACCCCGGGAACGTGGGAACGGACATCGCGGTGGTTGAGTCACTCGGCCCCGATGTGGAACCGCTTCCGGCAGCCAGCACTTGGGGCGACCCCTCCCAGCCGGCACATGATGTCAAAATTATCGGCACGGTAGAACCTGTAGCGGGGATGGCTGTCTGCCGTTCGGGCAGAACCTCGGCCTGGTCCTGCGGCACCATAGATGCCGTGGGTATTTTCCTGGTGGGAGGACCTGCCGTCACTTCGGACCCCAAGGACGTCCGTGCCTTCAACGGCTTCCTGTCCTATGATGTCCAGTCCAGCGGGGGCGATTCCGGCGGACCCTATGTGAGCGGCAACTACGCCGTGGGTACGCATGCCGCCGGGGAACCTGCACCAAAACCCGGTCAACCACCACTTCCGAATCAGGCCGTCGCCGCCACCCTAAGCGGAAGCCTCGCCGTCCTGCCCGGGTACCAGCTGGAGCTGTTCCTTAACAAGCCGGTGGTAGCCGCCCCCGCCGCGGGAGCAACCTACGAGCCAAGCCAGGTGATCAGCGGGAACGTCCCGGCAGCCCCTGCTACCGGGATTGCAGCCGGGTCGGAAGTCCGGATCACCATTCAGGGGCAGGAACCGTTCGAAGTTCCCGTTGGCAGTGACGGCACCTGGAGCTTTGCCGCCCCTGACGGCGCACAAGCGTTGAAGTTCACGGCGGAGACGATCAATGGGTACAGCACATCCGGAACCAGCAGCTTCGAGTTCGTGCCGGCCGCACCAGCAGGCACCGGCTCTACAGGCACCCCGGTAGCAGATTCTGCTTCGGCACCTATGCCGGCCCCGGCGAGCCCTGCCCCATCCGCAACGCCAACCCCGGCGCCCACGCCCAGCGCCGTCGTCGAGAACCCGCCCGTGAACAGTCCGGCCGCTCCACTCGCCGGCACCGGAGGCGGCGATAACCGAAGGGATAACAGCACTCTTGCCTACACCGGAGCGTCAGCGTTGGCGCCCGCGGCAGGCGCGGCCGCGGCGGCTATCGCCGTCGGCGGCCTGCTGATGGTGCTCGTCCGCGTCCGCAGGAAACGCACCACCACGAAATAAGCTCTAAGGGACGGCCGGGGAGTGACTGACGCTATGCGCCAGGGCGACGGGTTTATTTGTGGCGCCGCATCAGCAGGTTGGTGATGCGCATGGTGCAGAGCCGCTGGCCGGCCTCGTTGGTAATGACCACCTCGTGCGTGGTCAGGGTGCCGCCCAGATGGATGGGCGTGGCGGTGATGGTCACCTGGCCCTCGCGCGCCGAGCGGTGGTGGGTGGCCGAAACGTCCACGCCGACGGCCGTCTTGCCCATGGTGCTCGCGTGGATCACGGCCGCCCATGACCCTACCGCTTCACCCACGGCCAGCGACGCTCCGCCATGCAGAAGCCCGAAGGACTGCCGGTTTCCCTCCACGGGCATGGTGGCTACCACCCGCTCCACCGATTCCTCGAGGATCTTCACGCCCATCTTCTCGTCGAGCTCGCCAAGGGTGATTTTCCACAGCTGGTGCGCGTTGGGATGGTTCTCGACGGGTGCATCCTTCGGTGACGGGGCGCTCATTAGTTCTCCTTTGGGGTGACCATTTCCAGCCCGGCCTTCTAGTCTGCACCAGCGGCCTTCATGTATGGTGACTATATTACCGAACGGACGGTCAGTAATCACTGGCCGCCTTTGTATGTCCCTTGTTGGAAGGACCCGTCAACGATGACCACCACCGCCACAGCTCCCCAGGCCACGGTCGACACCGTGGAGACAGTACCCAGCTTCATCATGGACGCGTGGTGGACCCCTGACGGTTCCACAGGTTCCGCCGTCCCTGTTCGTGATGCGAGCACCGGGGAGATCCTGGCCAAGGTGAGCACCGAGGGGCTGGACCTCGCCGCCGTCGTCAATTACGGCCGCACCACCGGGCAGGCGGAACTTGGCCAGCTGACCTTCCACCAGCGCGCCCTCAAGCTCAAGGAGTTGGCACAGTACCTCCACGCCCGGCGCGAGCACTTCTACTCGTTCTCCGCCCAGACCGGCGCCACCAAGGTGGACTCGATGATCGATATTGACGGCGGCATCGGCGTCCTCTTCACGTTCGGCTCCAAGGGCCGCCGCGAACTGCCCAACTCCCAGGTGGTGGTGGACGGTCCGATGGAGGTGCTGTCCAAGGACGGGTCCTTCGCCGGTGAACACATTTACACCCGCATCCCGGGCGTTGCCGTGCAGATCAATGCCTTCAACTTTCCGGTATGGGGCATGCTGGAAAAGTTGGCCCCGGCATTCATCGCCGGTGTCCCAACCATCGTCAAGCCCGCAACACCCACGGGGTACGTGGCGGCCGCCGTAGTTAAGGCGATTGTCGAATCCAACATCCTGCCCAAGGGTTCGCTGCAGCTGATTTCCGGCTCCGTCCGCGGACTGCTGGATGTGCTCGACTACCGCGACCTGGTGGCGTTTACCGGTTCCGCCTCCACCGCGCTGTCGCTGAAGTCCCACCCCAATGTGGTTCAGGGCGGAATCCGTTTCAGCTCCGAAACCGACTCCCTGAACGCCGCCATCCTCGGACCTGACGCGGTGGAGGGAACGCCGGAATTTGACGCTTTCGTCCGGTCCGTCGTCACTGAGATGACGGCTAAAGCCGGGCAGAAGTGCACCGCCATCCGGCGTGCCATCGTGCCGCAGGAACTGGTGCCCGCCGTGTCGGCGGCCATCGGCAGGCGCATCTCGGAGCGGGTTGTCCTTGGGGACCCCCGGGCGGACGGCGTCACCATGGGTGCGCTCGCCTCCGTGGAGCAGCTTGAGGGCGTCCGCGCGGCCGTGCAGTCCATGCTCGACGCCGGGGGCGAGCTTGCGTACGGAACTCTCGAGGCGCCGTCGGTCACCTCCGCTGACGGATCCACGGGTGTGGCGGACGGCGGGGCTTTTATGGCTCCCCTTTTGCTCAACTGGCAGGACCCGGAGGCCGAGGAGGTCCACTCGCTGGAGGCCTTCGGCCCGGTTTCTTCCGTGATCGGGTACACCGACATTCCCGACGCCGTCCGCCTCGCCGCCCGGGGCAGCGGCTCGCTGGTGGCCTCGGTGTGTACTAATGATCCTGCCATTGCCCGCGAACTTGTCACGGGTATCGCCGCCCACCACGGCCGTGTCCTGATGCTCAACCGCGAGGACGCCCGCAGCTCCACCGGCCACGGCTCGCCCGTGCCGCACCTGGTCCACGGCGGGCCGGGCCGGGCCGGTGGCGGCGAGGAACTGGGCGGCATCCGCTCGGTAATGCACCACATGCAGCGCACGGCCATCCAGGGTTCGCCGAACATGCTGACCGCTGTCACCGGGGTCTGGCATCCGGGCGCCGACCGCAACTTCACTGTGGAAACCGAGGGGACGCATCCGTTCCGGAAGCCGCTTGAAACACTGCGCATCGGCGACGCCGTGAGGTCCGACCTCCGCCAAGTGACGCTGGAGGACATTACAGCGTTCGCCAACACCACCGGCGACACCTTTTACGCCCACACCAACCAGGAAGCGGCGGAAGCCAATCCGTTCTTCCCCGGCATCGTGGCGCACGGTTACCTCCTGCTGGCCTGGGGTGCAGGGTTGTTCGTGGAGCCTGCCCCCGGGCCGGTGCTGGCAAATTACGGCCTGGAGAACCTGCGGTTCATCACTCCGGTGGCCGCGGGCGACTCCATCCGGGTGACCCTCACCGCGAAGAAGATCACTCCGCGCGAGACGGACGAGTACGGCGAGGTCGCCTGGGACGCTGTGCTGACCAACCAGAACGACGAGATCGTGGCCACCTACGACGTCCTCACCCTCGTAGCCAAGTAGCCGCTTCGAAAACGGCAGGGGCGCCCCGGATCAACCGGGACGCCCCTACCGCTGTTTCATGCCGGGGTCAGGATTCGGCGCCGCTGTGCAATCCGTCGTCGCTGCTGTCGTCCGACGGCGCTGCTCCGGTCTGGTCTGAAAGGTCCATGTTTCCCCGGGCCTCGTCCATGGTGGGGCCACCGGAGGGGACGCTGTAGGTGTCGGGACGGATGCCCTTGGCCTGTTCCTCGATCAGCGCCTGCTCCTCGCTGAAGCGGATGGCATTGGCTTCGTCTCCGGCGTCGCCGGGAATGTCCTCGCGGACTTTGGACGGGTCCGGAGTGATGTATCCGGCGTTCGGTTCTTCCCTGTGGTTGCTCATGTGTCTAACCTTTCTCTCGGGTGTACTACTCTGTGGGCCGGTCGATGAGGTCCGCTTTCAGGTCCAGCGTCTGGCTGTCCCGGCGGACTTTGAAGCCGACGGTATCGCCGGGGTTGCGGTTCCGGAGTTCAGCCAGGAGTTTCTCAGGCGCAGTCAACTCCACGCCCTCCATGGACTCCAGGACATCGCCGGGGCGGATTCCGGCACGTCCGGCGGGGCCGTCCTCGTCAACGGACAAAACCACCACGCCGGTGGTGATGTCGATGCCCAGCTGGTCAGCAATCTGCGGGGTCAGTTGGGACGGGGTGAGGCCCAGGTAGGCGTGCTCGGCGGTGCCGTCTGCGAGCAGCTCCTCGGCCACCTCCACTGCGGTGGCCGCAGGTATAGCGAAGCCCAGTGAGACGGCTCCGGCCGATGGCGGGATATAGGCTTCGCTGATGCCGATGATTTCACCGCGCATGTTGATCACCGCGCCGCCGGAGTTGCCGGGGCTGATGGGCGCGTCGGTCTGGATCAGGTCCACCAGCGAAAGGCTGTTGGAGGCGGACCCGGGGATGGAACGGTGGAGCCCGGAGATGATGCCGGCCGTGGCTGTGTTCTCGAAGCCCAGCGGTGAGCCCAACACCAGTGCACCCTCACCCACGCGGGGCAGGTCGTTCTGGTAGACGGGCTTCGGCAGGCCGGTGCGGTCGGCCTGGACCAGGGCCAAATCGGTGACGGGATCAGTGGCCCGCACGGTCCCGGCCACGCGCTGGCCGTCCGCGAATCCGACTTCCACCCTGGTGTTGCCCCGAATCACGTGCTCGTTGGTGAGGATGAGGCCGTCCTCTGAATAGACCACGCCGCTGCCCAGCCCGCCGCCCTCGGTGAAGATCGTCACCACGGACGGGGAAAGGTTGGCTACCAGGTCAGGAATACCGCCGGCTGCGTCAGGTGCCGGCGCGGTGCTGCCGGCAGAACCCGTGGGGCCGGGCTGCGTGGCACCCGGGGACACGGTGCTGCCGGTTGTCGAAGCGGACGTTTCGCTTGGGGCCGGGGGCGTGGGCGAGCCAGTGCACGCCGTAAGGGCCAGGGCGAGCAGCACTCCGCAGGCCGCTGCGCGCGCCCGCGCCGGGCGGGATGAACCCTGGCTGGTGGTGGTGCTCATGGACGGCCTCCTGCGGATGCTGGCTGGTTCTACCACCGTAGCCGTGGACCAACAAAAATACCAAGCACGCTTAGTATTTGGGATCGGCGCAACGATCCTACGGTTGGGAGTGGAGCCCGTCGAACGCCATGGTGATGACGTCGTCGGCGAGCCTTTCCGGCGAGAGGGAGCCGCCGGGTTTGTACCATTCCACGATGGAGTTGATCATGCCGAACAGGAGCCGGGTGACGGTCCGGGGATCGATGTCCTGGCGCAGCGAGCCCTCGTCCCGTGCAGCGGAAATCAGCCCGGCCACCTTGTGGTCGAACGTGCGGCGGCGTTCCAGGGCGTCGCGTTCAATCTCGGTGTTGCCGCGAAGGCGCAGGAGCAGCGTGACGAACGGCAGCCGGTCCACCAGCACCGCGACCGTTTGCCGGAGCACGAATTCGAGGCGGGAATCGGCTGCACCGGAGGTAGCTTCGGGTTCTTCCAGGATGGCTTCGAGACCGCCGAGCGCGTGATCCAGGGCAAGCTTGAGGAGGTCGCCTTTGGACGGTACGTGGTGGTAGATGGCGGACTTTGAGATGCCCAGGTTGTCCGCGAGGATGCCCATGGACGTGGCGTCGTAACCATGCCGGTTGAACACGTCCACGGCGATGCGCAGCACCGACTGCTGGTCGTATCCCGGCCGGCCGCGCTTGGCGCCGGCGGCGGAACTGGTGGTGTCAGTGGTGCTGGGCATGGAGCCTAGTTTCTCATGAACGGTCGGTCGGTCGGCGCCGGCTGATGCCCCTAGCCCTTGGGCCGGAGGTCGTAGATGCGCTTCAGCTTGCCGTTGGACCGCTCCAGCGAGCCCGGCTCCACGACGTCCACTGAGCACGAAGAACCCACGTGGATCTTGATCTGCTCCTGCAGGGTTCGCGCCGCCGTCGCGCTCTGCTCGGAGGTCACGGCATCCCGGCGTTCAATCCGGACCGTCAGCTGGTCCATCCGCTGGCCCTCGGGCCGGGCGAGTTCGAGCTGGAAGTGCGGGCTGAGCTCGGGGATGCGGAGGGCGATTTCCTCGATCTGGGACGGGAAGAGGTTCACGCCGCGCAGGATGATCATGTCATCGCTGCGGCCGGTGATGCGTCCCATCCTCCGGTGCGCGGGGCGGGCGGTGCCGGGCAGGAGCCGGGTGAGGTCCTTGGTGCGGTACCGGATGATGGGCAGTGCTTCCTTGGTGAGCGAGGTGAAGACGAGTTCGCCGTGCTCGCCGTCGCGCAGGACGTTCTCCTTGCCCACCACGGGGTTGAAGGCGTCGATGATTTCGGGGCGGAAGTGGTCCTCCCAGATGTGGCTGCCGTCCTGGGTTTCCACCGCCTCGCCGGCGACGCCCGGGCCCATCACTTCGGAAAGGCCGTAGATGTCGCAGGCCTTGATGTTCATGGTGACTTCGAGTTCGTGCCGCATCTCCTGGGTCCAGGGTTCGGCGCCGAGGACGGCGAACTTCAGGGACGTGGAGGCGGGGTCGATGCCCATGTGCGCCATGGCGTCGGCGATGGTCAGGAGGTAGGTGGGGGTGGCCAGGATGGCATCCGGCTGGAAGTCCTGGATGAGCTGGATCTGGCGTTCGGTCTGCCCGCCGGACATCGGGATGACGGTGCAGCCCAAAGCCTCTGCTCCGGCGTGCGCGCCGAGCCCGCCGGTGAACAGCCCGTAGCCGTAGGCGTTGTGGACCTTCATCCCGGGGCGGATGCCGGAGGCGCGGAAGCTGCGGGCCACGAGCTTGGCCCAGTCCGCCAGGTCCTGTTTGGTGTAGCCGACGACGGTGGGCCGGCCCGTGGTGCCCGAGCTGGCGTGGACGCGGGCTACTTCGCTCTGCGGCACGGCGAACATCCCAAACGGGTATTCGGCGCGCAGGTCGTCCTTGGTGGTGAAGGGAAAATTGCCGAGGTCGCTGAGTTCGCGCAGGTCCCCGGGGTGGATGCCGGCGTCGTCGAATTTTCGCTTGTACAGGGGCACGCGCTCGTAGGCGTAGGTGACGGTGTGCTGCAGGCAGCTGAGCTGCAGGGCTTCGAGCTCGTCGCGGGAGATCGTTTCTTCGCGGTCAAGTTCCGCGCCGGAGGCAGTGGGCGTGGGTGTTTCGGGGGCGTGGAGGGTCATGGTGTCCTACTTTTTGGGGATGGTCCGGCTGCGTCCGCGGAACTCGGCGATGAGTTCACCCGGAGCCTGGGCGCCCGGGTCGGCGGCAAAAACCTGGATGTCGTACAGGCCGCTGCGGCCGGCGCTGGAACGGCGGTCCGCGACGGCGGTGATCACCTGTCCGCGGTAGGCCGGCTTGAGGAAGTTGATGTCGACGCCGGAGGCTACGGTGATGTTGTTTTCCTCGCCGGGCGCCGGGTGGACCGGGTTGCAGGCCATGGCGAAGGCGGAGTCCGCGAAGGCGAAGATCATTCCGCCGTGCGCCATGCCGAAGCCGTTGAGCATTTCCTGGCGGAGTGTCATCCGGATGGTGGCGTGGCCCTCGCTGACGGCAAGGACTTCGATTCCCATCCAGATGGAGGCGTAGTCGTTTTCCAGGATGGGGTGGATGGCCCCGGAAACTGTTGTTTCAGCCATGCGTCATTGCCTCCAGCTTTATTTACCGAATGTTCATTAGGTAATCCTATGAGACGGTCCGGTGTCAAGGGCGTGCCCGCCGGACCGGGTCAGCGCCGCGTCCCGGTTTGAGTGCCGGAACCGGCACGGCGGCGCCACTTATGTGGGCCACGTGTCAGGACTGCCCGAAGCTATTCCGACGAAAAGTGCAAGGATGGGAGGACCGGAACCAGCAGAACAGCAAAAGGGCGGACCATGGCCAAAAGCATCTACGTCAGCGCAACCACTCCCGGATCGGGCAAGTCCCTTGTGGCCCTGGGCCTGGCGGACACCCTGCACCGTCATGCGGACAGGATCGGTTTCTTCAAGCCCGTGGTCCACGGCCCGGACGCGGCGGACGATCCCATGGTGGCCCTGATGAAATCGCGGTTCGCCCTGGAAGATGAGCGATGCCGCGGCGGCCTGACCCACGAGGAGGTCAGGTCCCTGCTTGCAGATGGCAAACGGGAGGACATTGATTCCCGCTGTGTGGAGATCTTCGCGGAAATCTCCCGCCACTGCGACGTGGTGATCGTGGAGGGCACGGACCTCACCGGCCAGGATGCCGCCGTCGAGTTCGACCTCAACGCCCGCCTGGCCAACAACCTTGCCGCCCCCGTGGTTGCGGTGGTGGGCGCCAAGGGGCGGACCGTGGCGGAGGCGGCGGCCGCCGTCGAGGTGGCCCGCAAGGAGCTCGCCGCCGAGAAGTGCGCCCTGCTGGCCATTATGGTGAACCGCGCTGATCCGGACGACGTCGAGGCTATCGCCGCCGCCGTGAAGCCCGGCGCCTCCAAGCGGCCGGTGTACGTCCTGCCCGAGCTCGAGGAGATCGCGCGCCCCACTACCGGTGAAGTTGCCGCGGCCCTGGGTGTCCGGCAGATCGCCGGCCGTGCGGACATGGAGCGGGACGTGAAGGACATCAAGGTGGCGGCCATGAACGTGGGCAACTTCCTGAACGTCCTTGACGAGGGCGCCCTGGTGATCGTCCCCGGAGACCGCGCGGACGTGATGGTCGCGTGCCTGGCGTCGTCCTTCTCACCCGAATTCCCGGTGGCCTCGGCGCTGATCCTCACCGGCGGCCTGGCACCGGATGCCAACATCTACCCGCTCCTGGCACAGGCACCATTCCCGGTGTTCGCCGCCGCGGACGATACCTACACCACCGCGCGCCGCGTCTCTGAGGTCCGGAGCGAGATCTGGTCCGGCCACCGCCGCAAGGTCGCCTCCGCCCTGGGGCTCTGGTCCCGCACCGTGGATGAGGCCGAGCTGATGGAGCGGCTGCACCTGCCGCGGGCCGAACGAATGACCCCGCTCCGCTTCCTCCACGACCTCATTGAGCGGGCCCGCGGCCAGCGACGGCACGTGGTCCTCCCCGAGGGGACGGATGTACGCATCCTGCGGGCTGCGGAGATCCTGCACCGCCGCGACGTCTGTGACCTCACTGTCCTGGGGCCGGAGTCGGATGTCCGCGAGCTGGCCGCCGCCCGCGGCATCGACCTGTCCGGAATCAACATCGTGGACCCTGCCACCTCGGACCTGCGGCAAAAATTCGCCGAGCAGTACGCGGGGCTGCGGGCACACAAGGGTGTTGACCTCCCCAAGGCCCTGGAAATCATGCAGGACGTCAGCTACTTCGGCACCATGATGGTCCAGCTCGGTGTGGTGGACGGGATGGTGTCCGGCGCGGCCCACACCACCGCGCACACCATCCGGCCGGCGCTGGAGTTCGTGAAGACCCGCGAGGGCGTGAAGATCGTCTCCTCGGTGTTCCTGATGCTGATGCCGGACCGGGTGCTGGTCTACGGCGACTGCGCAGTGAACCCGGACCCTAACGTTGAGCAGCTGGCGGACATCGCGCTCGCCTCAGCTGAAACGGCTGCGCAGTTCGGCGTGGAGCCGCGGGTGGCCATGCTGTCCTACTCCACCGGCGGCTCCGGCTCAGGTGAGGCGGTGGACGAGGTGCGGCAGGCCACCGAACTGGTGCGCCGGCGCCGCCCTGATCTCGCCGTCGAAGGCCCCATCCAGTACGACGCCGCCGTGGATGCCTCGATCGCGGAGTCCAAAATGCCGGGATCCTCGGTGGCCGGCCAGGCCACCGTGTTTATCTTCCCGGACCTTAACACCGGCAACAACACCTACAAGGCGGTGCAGCAGAGCTCCGGTGCCGTCGCCGTCGGGCCAGTCCTGCAGGGCCTGCGGAAGCCGGTCAACGATCTCTCCCGCGGCTGCACGGTGGAGGACATCGTGAACACGGTGGCCATCACAGCCATCCAGGCGCAGGCGCCGGCTTTGTAAGCACGCAAAGGACGACGCCGGCACCCGGGTGGGGGCCGGCGTCGTCCTTTCGCGTGGGTCAGCTGTTGTCCGGCTTCGCCAAGCTCTCGGAGTCCTCCTGCTTGGCCGGCTCATCGGACAGGCCCTGCGGGGTGAGGTCGAGGTCCTCAAGGTTCTCCGGCGCCTGCGGGGACTCGCCCGTTTCACCGGCCTTGCTGGCGCCGGTGTCATCCAGGGCGGGGTTGGCGCCCTCGACGCCGGCAGGGTCCTTGGTGCCGGAGCCCCCAGCGTTCAGCGGCGCGGTGCTGCTGGATCCGGTGTTGGTGGGGTCGTTCTCGTCGATCGAAGTGGGCTCGTTCGTCATGGAAGTGTCCTCTCGGGCGTGGTCCAGCCTGTCCGCCGACTCTAGGCACAGCCGGCTTCCATCCGCAAGGAAACAGCGCCGCTGCCGGGGCAACCTATAGTGTGGTTTGAACCGCAGACGCCAGGCTCAGGAGGCCCGCATGCTCGTCCTCGTCATCAATTCCGGCTCGTCCTCGCTCAAGTACCAGGTGCGTGATGTCGCTGCCGGGAGCGTACTCACGGAGGGGCTGATCGAAAAGATCGGGATGGGCAACGGCGGTGACGGGGACGGCGAGATCGTGGGCCCCCGGGACCATGCCGAGGCGCTGGAACAGGTGGACGCCGCCATCCACCAGGAGCTCGGCGACCTGGAGCTGGCCGCGGTGGGGCACCGGGTGGTGCACGGCGGCGAGCGTTTCGCGGAACCCGTGCTGGTAGACAACGAAATCACCCGCGCCATCGAACGGCTCAACCCGCTGGCGCCCCTGCACAACCCCGCCAACGTGCTGGGTATCCGCGCCATCACCAAAAAGTGGCCGGACATGCCCCAGGTGGCCGTCTTTGACACCGCGTTCCACCGCACCCTTCCGGAGCAGGCGTGGCGCTACGCCGTCCCGGATGAGCTTTACACAAACCACGGCATCCGCCGCTACGGCTTCCACGGCACGTCCCACGAGTACGTGACCCGCCAGGCCGCGGCACTGCTGGACCTTCCGGTTGAAGAGTTCGACGGCGTCATCGCCCACCTGGGCAACGGCGCCTCCGCCACCGCGATCCGGGGCGGCCGCTCGGTGGATACGTCCATGGGCTTCACCCCGCTGGAGGGCCTGGTGATGGGAACCCGCTCAGGGGATCTCGACCCCTCCATCCTGGTCTTCCTCGGCAGGGCCGGCTGGACGCCGGAAGACCTCGACACCATGCTGAACCGGGAATCCGGACTGAAGGGCCTGGCCGGCAACAACGACATGCGCTCGGTGGTGGAGGCTGCCGAATCCGGCGACGCCAGGGCGGACACAGCGCTCGCGGTCACCTCGTACCGGCTGGCCAAGTACATCGGCGGGTACCACGTGGCCGTGGGCGGAGCCAAGGCACTCGTGTTCACCGCCGGAATCGGCGAGAACTCCCACCAGTTCCGGGCGCTCGTGGCGGAGAAGCTGGGCGCCTTGGGCATACAGCTCGACGCCGGCCTGAACGCAGAGCGGTCCAAGGAGCCGCGCGTTATTTCCACGCCGCAGTCCGCCATCCCTGTCCTGGTGGTTCCCACCGATGAGGAGCGGGCCATCGCGGAGGCGACAGCCGCCGTCGTTTCCGCCTCAGTGGCGCGGTAACCGCCCTCCTGAACCAAGGAGCAGCCTCTCCCCATGCCTGACATCACCCTGCCCATCCGCACTGAACGGCTCATCCTGCGCCGCTTCGAAGGCGGCGATCTTGATGCGTTCCACGCCTACCATTCACTGGCTGAGACCGCCAGGTTCCTGCCTGGGCCGGCCAAAACCTACACGCAGTCAATGGAGCGGGTGGGCCGGTACGCGAACTTTGTTTTCGCGAAGGAGGGTGACTGGGTGGCGCTCGCCGTCGAGGCAGCGGACGACGGCGGGCTGCAGGGTGAAGTGGTCCTCAAATGGCTGCCGGGATACGGCCAGGGCGAAGTGGGCTGGAGCCTGGCGCCCGGGGCCAGGGGCAAGGGCTACGCCACGGAAGCGGCGGCGGCCATGCTCCGCCTCGGCTTCGAGGAGCTGGGCATGCACCGGATCGAGGCGCGCCTTGACGAACTGAACACAGCATCTGCCGCGCTTTGCTGCCGCCTCGGCATGCGGCAGGAAGCGCGGCACGTGGACAAATGGCACTACAAAGGCCAGTGGGCCACCGAGCTGATCTATGCAGTCCTGGCTGACGAGTGGCGCGTGGACCAGGCGCTTAAGCGGCAGGCCCGGCAGGGCGGCTGACTGCGGCTACGCACGCCCCTTGAGGATCAGGTTCCAGTACACCTGCGGAAAGATGTCCCGGTCCACCACCCAGGACAGCTTGCTCTCGTTCCATGTGGGGATGCGCGGAACGGTGGGCATGGGACGGTACCGGTCATCAAACTCAGCAAACACCACCGTATTGCGGGACACCGTGAACGGGCAGACGGAGTAGCCGTTGTACTTGGCCGGCAACGGTTTCCCCTTCCGGGCGGCCACCAGGTTCTTGGCCAGGACCATCGTCTGTTTACGGAGGGCTCCGCCGGCTTTCGAATTGGTGGTAGCCGCGGCGTCGCCCAGGGACCAGACATTGGGGATCCGGATGTGCCGAAGCGTCTGCCGGTCCACCTCAACGAAGCCGCCGTCGTCCCCGGCTGCCGGCAGGTTTGACGCCTTGAGCCAGTCAGGCGCGGACTGGGGCGGGACGGCGTTGAGGACGTCGTAGTGCAGGTTCTCCTCAGCGCCGGACTCGGTGTTCCGGATGGTCGCCTTCTGACTGGCGGCATCCACGGCTACGAGTTCGCTGTTGGTCCACAACTCAATGCCGTACTCCGCAATCTTGCGGTCCAGCTCCCGGTCAACCTCCGGCACCCCGAAAACAGTGGGATAGGGCTGGACCATCACAACTCGGATCTTGTCCAGGACGCCCTGTTCCTTCCAGTAGTCGCAGGCAAGGTACATGGGTTTCTGGCTCGCGCCGGCGCACGTGGCCGGACCTGCCGGCATGGTGAACACTGCCGTGCCCGATGTCAGTCCGCTGAGGAGGGTCCAGGTCTTGGATGCCAGCTCAAACTCGTAGTGCGAAGTGCCGTGCGGTGAATGCACTGCCTCGGCCAGGCCGGGCACCGCGGCCCAGTCGAACTGTATTCCCGGGCAGACCACCAGCTGGCCGTAGGAAACAGCTGATCCTGACGCCAGGCTTACGGTGTTGGCGTCGGTGTCCACGGCCACTGCGCTGTCCCGGATCCACCTGACGCCTTTGGGAATCACTGACTCCTGGGTCCGGACCGCTTCCTTCGCGGACGCCCTGCCCCCGGCAATGTGGGAGAACAGCGGCTGGTAGAGGTGGTGGTCCTTCGGCTCAACCACCGCCACGTCCTTCACGCCGTAGCGCTCCAGCCGGGCCGCCAGCGCGATTCCGGCGTTCCCACCGCCGATGATGACCACTTCGTGCTGTGCTGCCACCGGGTTACTTCTTTTCCGTCAGGGCGGAGGCTTTATGTGCTGCCCGTGCGCCGGTCTTCGCGGATTCCACGATGTACTGCGGTTCGTCCTCGCTGGCCCGGTGCGTGTGTCCGTCCAGCTCGAAGTCGCTGGTTTTCTTCTCCACAATCTTGCCGTGCGTCTTGCCCTGCGAGGTGTTCCACTCCACGGACGTTCCCTTGCTTAACGACATTCTGTTCTCCTAGCTGGGGTTTTCGGTGGGTCGGGGCTCAGCGGCGGGCGCCGTGCCCCCAGTATCCGCCGTTGGCACCGGCGGCTCAATGGGCGCGTACGACGCCGGCGGGTCAACGGGGGCGGGCTGCGTCGCCGGGGCGGTGGCGGCCCCGGTTCCTGCCGGAGCAGGTGCCGGCGCGGTTGCGGGTGTTTCGCCAGTAGCAGGGGTTTCGGTGGGCGCGGTGCCCGCTGCCGGCGCAGTTGGGGGCGCAGCGGTGTCCGTAGCAACCGGCGCCAGCGTCTCGTTAGACTGGGCGGCGCTTGGATCAGCCTTGATGATGGCCCGGATCTGCTCCTTGTAGGCGGCAAGCCGGGCCTGGATTTCCGAGAGCGGAACGTTGTGGATGTTCCGGCCGTACTCGGCGATTTCGGCCCACAGCGCCATGAGCTGCTCCATGCCGGCATCGCTCAGGGGACCGTCCAAAGTGAGGACGAGCTGGCTGGCCAGGGCGTAGGTGAGGCATTCAACGCAGTTGTAGTTGGCGGCCGCGGACAGGTTTTCCGGTACCACCACGTCCGCCTGGCCTACGACAAGGACCACCTGGAAGCCCACCGCCACGGCGGCGCAGCCGGTGCAGCTGGCAAAGGCGTAGGCCTCGTTCCGGGTATCGACGGGTCCGCCGTCCTCGGCCCACACCAGCGCGAAAGCCACGCTGTAGGTGACTGATCCGTCGGTGGTGTTCACGGCAAGCGCCTGGTTGCCGTCCTCCTTCGAGGCGGCCGGCCGGTCAAACGGGAACACCCAGGACGGGGCGGCGGAACCGGGAGAAGAAGACGGGGACCTGGTAGGGCCGGACCCCGGAGAAGCCTCCACCGGAACCAGCACCATGCTCAGCTGCGGGTTCTCCCGGGTGGGCAGGGGCGCAGCATCAGGCCACAGCGCCAGTGTCATTCCGCTGCCGCCCTCCCGCAGGACGGTGCTTGCTGCCGGGAGGACGGACGCTGTTGCGTCAGCCAGCGTGCCGCGTTCGTATGGCTGCACCGGACGGTACGTCCCGCCGTCGGGCAACCAGGCCCAGGCCAGCCCGGCCAGCAGTACCGTCACCGCGCCCATGGCGGCGGTGCGCTGCAGGACCTTGCCGCGGGTCTTCTGCCAGAGCCCGGTGACCAGCTGCCTCAGCAGCCGCAGCAGGATGTAGAGCATGCCCAGCACAGGAAGGGCGACGGCCACGATAGCCAGGACACGTACGGCGGCGCCGGCAGGGTCCCCGGCGGAGAGGCTTTCGGCCAGCAGTTCCTGCTGCCTGGCGGCACTGCTCCATGCAGTGGCCAACAGCCGCGGCAGGGCGAGCACCATCATGGCCAGGCTGAACAGCAGCAGCGGCACGGTGACCAGCACCCACGCCGTGACCACTGCCCGGGCCCATGGCTTGAGGACTTTGTTCTCCGGCCTTTTCCAACGCCAGGGGAGCAGGCCCAGCAATACGGGTTTGATGCGTTGGAAGAGGTCGGGCACCCCCGTGGCGTCGGCCAGGATGTGGTAACCGTCGAACCGGACCAGGGGGAGCAGTTGCCGGACCATCTGCAGGATCTGGGTTACCACCACCAGCAGCAGCGCATCAAAGCCGGTGGCCCACCACAGGCCCATGATGGCCACCGCAATTATCGCGTTGAAGTACAGGCCGCCGAGGTCTGTCCGCAGCCTGCCGCCGCGGCCCAGCCGGTACGAGTCGGTGACGTCCGTGAAAAAGGCCGGCCAGACCAGGTACAGCCCGGCGCCCATGGCCCCGGGCGTGGCTCCGCCCCTGCGCGCGGCGGCGGCGTGCCCGAACTCGTGGAAGCCCGCGGAGACGATGGTGATGGCAAAGATCAGCAGAAGCAGAACAGGGTTTTCGAACGCTTCATGGGTGGCCGATCCGAGCCCCTTCACCATGAGCACCCACCAGCACGCTGCCAGGAATGCCGCGGTCACCGCTGCCACGATCAACGGATTGAACAGGGTTGCGAAGGGCGCGGTGATCCTGCGGGTGCGCTCCGGATCCGTCACCGTGTAGCGGAAGCGCATCCCCAGCAGCGGGTCAGCTTTCCGGACCTCCGGCTGGGACCCGTCCGCGAGGCGGAGCAGGCCCAACGGCAGGAGCTGGGAGTCCATCAGCGTGCGGACGTTGTCCGCGCTGACCAGCCTTCCGGAAGCGGCGCTGGCGTGCTGGGCGATTTCCTCGAGGCCGCGCTGGCCGTCCACCGCCTCGAGCACCAGAAACAGCAGTGGTGTGAGCTGGAGGGTCTGGCCGTCCGCGCGGCGGACCAGCGAGGGCGCCTCCCGGTAGCCCGATCCCTCGGCCCTGCCGATCAGCTGGACGCCGTCGGCCAGGGCGGGAACCAGCAGCGGGTGCCCGGCAACGGGGGCAGCGGACGGTGGCGGGCTGCCCTGGGAGCGCAGCCCGCCGGTAGTGCGGCTCATCTGTGCTTACTGCTCGAGGTCGGACTGCTGGTCAGCGGAGGCGTTGGCCTCGCCCTCGATGTGCTGGGAGATAATGGCGTCCTGTTCGGCCACGGCATAGGCCTGGCTGTCGATGGAACCGATGTTCGCGGCGACGGCCGCGTCGATCGGGGCGGCGACGTTCGCGTTGGCGGCTACTGCGCCGTTGATCGGGGCGGCGATGTCCGCATCGGCGGCGAGGTCCACGTTGACGTTGAGCAGGTCACCGTCGAGCGCGGCTGCTTGATCCACCGGCAGGGCGCCGACGTCGGGCAGTTCTCCGCCCAGGCCGTCTTCAGGCACAATGCCATCGGTGGACGTACCGTCGGGAAGGAGGGTGCCGGCGTCGGGAGTGGTGCCAGTGCCAGCAGCTTCGGTGCCGCCCGCCTCGGTGGTGGCACCGCCGTCGTCTACGGTGTCGTTGCCCTGGTCGATGATGCTGTCCTGGGTGGATTGGGCGTTCGCGTCCGCCGCAATGCCCTGTTCGATCATGACCCCCTGATCGGCGAGTGCCTGTGCGTCCGATCCGTAGGAAAGGATGTTTGCAGAGGCCGCGGCGTCAATCGGCGCGGCCACGTTGGCGTTCGCCGCCACGGCAAGGTCGATCGGTGCGGCGGCGTCGATGCCAAGGTCCAGATCCGCATTCAGGTCAAGGACAGAAGCAACTTCCTTGTCCGGCAGCGCTGTTGCCTGCTCCGACAGCAGTTCGTCGTCGGTCAGGGGACGCATTTCCTTTTCCATGCTCACGCAAACCTCCACATCCGGCACCGGTTGGCCTGCCCCCAGCGGGCAGCCAGCGCCAGACAATAGTAAGCATGGTTAGCTTTTTTCGGTACCGGAGCAGATCCTTTTGCGGGGGTATTACCGCAGGCCAGCGCCGGGAAGCAATTCAGTGGCTCCGAGTGAATCGGCGATGAACGCGTAGTCCCAGGCCCTTTCGCGCCACTGCACGTAGCGGCCGGACGCGCCGCCGTGCCCGCCGTCCATCTCGATTTTCATCACCACCGGTTCAGAGCCCGTGGTCCGGTTCCGCAGCTCCTGCACCCACTTTGCCGGCTCCACATACAGCACGCGGGTGTCGTTGAAGGACGTCACGGCGGCGATCTTCGGGTAGGCCGCCGCGCGGACGTTCTCGTAGGGGGAGTACGACTTCATGTAGGCGTAAACCTCCGGGTCCGTGATGGGGTTGCCCCATTCCTCCCACTCAAGGGCGGACAGCGGCAGCTCCGGGTCCAGGATGGTGGTGAGGGCGTCCACGAACGGCACCTGGGCCACAATCGCGGCGTACTTCTCCGGGGCCATGTTGGCCACGGCCCCCATCAGCAGTCCGCCGGCCGAGCCACCCATGGCCGCGATCCGCGCCGGGTCCACCCAGCCCGAGTGCGCCAGCCAGTCCGTGGCAGCGACGAAATCGGTAAAGGTGTTTTTCTTGGCGAGCTTCTTTCCGTCCTCATACCAGTGCCGGCCCAGCTCGCCGCCGCCGCGGATGTGGGCGATCACAAACACCACGCCGCGGTCCAGCAGGGAGAGCCGGGCGATGCCGAAGCCGGGATCCATGCTCAATTCATAGGAGCCGTATCCGTACACCAGGCCGGCCGCCGTCGAATCCTGCTTGACCGCCTTGTGGCGCAGCACGGAGAGCGGGATCCGGGTGCCGTCCGCCGCCGTTGCCCATTCGCGGGTGGCCACGTAGTCCTTGCCGTCGTAGCCGCCCAGGACCGGGCTTTCCTTCCTTAGCAGCAGCTCACCCGCGGGCTGCCGGGGAGTGGGCAGCACAAAATCATAAACGCGCGAGGGCGTGAAGTAGGACGTGTAGCCGAGGCGGATTACCGGCGCCTCGTAGTCCGAGCCCCCGACTCCAGCGGTGTACAGCTCCTCATCAAAGGCGGGCTCAACGGCCGCTTCCTGGGCAGCCGTGCCCAGGCCTTCAAGCCCGATCACCTGCACGCGCTCGATGGTGTCTTTGCGGATGGATACGACCAGGTGTGTGGAAGTAACGCCTGCGCCGTTGACGCGGACGTCCCCGGAGTGTTCGACGACGGTGTCCCACCGCTGATCGGCGAGCGGCTTGTGAAGCTCTGCCCAGTCCGTCAGGGAGACCATGGAGTTGATGGCACCGCGGTTGTGGGTGAGCAGGATGCGTTCAGTCTTTAAGCCGTCCGGGCCCGGCAGCAGGAAGGGTTCGGCCTCGTACAGCACGCGCTCATCGCGGGAAATCACGGTGGTGAGTTCCTGGCTGGGATCATCGAAACGGAGCAGGCGCGTTTCGCTGTACTCGGAGCAGCCGATGCCCAGCACGAGGTAGCGCCGGTCCGCGGAGAGTTCGAAGCCCAGCCACATGGCGACGTCGTCCTCCTGGTAAACCACCACGTCCTCGCTGGCGGGCGTTCCCAGCGTGTGGGCCTTGACCTGGTACGGGCGCCAGGAATCGTCAACCACTGTGTAGAAGATGCGGGTGCCGTCGGGGGAGAAGGAGACGCCGTAGAACACGTTCTCGATGACGTCAGGCAGGAGTTCGCCGGTCCGGAGGTCCTTAATGTTCAGGGTGAAGCGTTCGTCGCCGGCATTGTCCACGGCATAGGCGTAGAGGTTGCCGTCGACGGTGACAGCTGTGCCGCCGACGGAAAAGAACGGCTTTCCTTCCGCTTCGACGTTGCCGTCCAGCAGGATTTTCTCGCCTGGAATCTCTACGCCGGGTTCCACCGCCGGGGGCGTCCAGTCATCCACCGGGTTGCCGCTGTTGCCGGCACGGACCCGGCACTGGATGCCGTATTCCTTGCCTTCCACCGAGCGGCTGAAGTACCACCAGCCGTCCTTCCGGTGCGGGACGGACAGGTCCGTCTCTTGCGTGCGGCCCTTGATTTCCTGGAAGATCGCTTCACGGAGCGGCTCCTGGTGCGCGGTGACCGCTTCCTGGTAGCTGTTCTCGGCCTTCAGGTGCTCCACTACCTCGGCAGAATCCTTATTCCGCAGCCACTCGTAGTTGTCCACGAACATGTCCCCATGGTGACGCCGCTGGAACGGAATCTTCCTGGCAACCGGGGGATTCGGGGCGGTGGCGGCGGTGCGGGCGGAATCCTGCAGCGGAGTCTGGGTCATGAGTTCAAATATATCCACCCGCCCTGACAATTAACCGGCCGTTCGCTACCGGACGAGAACCCTGGCGATATCATGCCTGGTTGGGTCGCTGAACCGAGCCAACCGGGACCATGGCCTGCCGGCGCACCCGGGAGGGGGCTGCCCTAGTGGGGCTCCGGAGGCAGGCGTATTCTGTTTCCGCTAAGGCAACATCCGCCCAGCGTGAGAGGGGAAGTTTATGACCATCCCGCCAGTGCACGAGCCCGAGCCGTTTCCGCCGGAGCCGGGCCCAAGCCCTGATCCTGCCCACCCCGGCCATCCTGGTCCGCCGCCGCCCAACCCATTCCCGGTGCCGGAGCCTCCCGGGCCGCTGCCGGTGCCGGATCCCGGGCCTGCACCGCTCCGCCCGGACCCCACCCGAAGCTGAACGGCAACCCGTCACGTGAAGGGGTCTTCACACGCTGCGAAGGCCCCTTTTTCGTGGCCGGGCGCCCGGTCAGGAGCAGGAAAAATTTTTCCCGGAACCACTTGCAGATCTTTTTGGCCAGTGCTAAAAAATCTATATCAGCCAATACAGATCGGCTGGTACAAAAACTATGTTGGACCGTCTCTCACGAGGAGGGAAGCCATGTTGATGCGAACCGATCCGTTCCGCGAGCTGGACAGGCTGGCCCAGCAGGTCCTCGGCACGGCAGCGCGTCCGGCAGCGATGCCCATGGACGCCTGGCGCGAAGGCCAGGACTTCGTAGTCGCCTTTGATCTGCCCGGTGTTGCAGCGGACTCAGTGGACCTTGATGTCGAACGGAATGTCCTGACGGTGCGGGCAGAACGCCCTGAACCTGTAGGCAAGGATACCGAGATGATCGCCTCCGAGCGGCCGCGCGGCGTGTTCAGCCGCCAGCTGATCCTTGGTGACACCCTGGACACCGACAACGTGAAGGCGTCCTACGACGCCGGCGTCCTTACCCTGCGGATTCCTGTCGCTGAGAAGGCCAAGCCGCGTAAAATTGAGATTGAGACGAAGGGGGCAAAGCAGGAAATTTCCGCCTAGTCCCCAGCAGGATCGGGATGTCGGGCAAAGACTGTTGACTGCCTTTTGGGCGGATAGCCATTCTGAGCACGCCACAGCGCTGGACGCGCACGGGCAGGGTAGGCCTGCACTTCCCGATACGGTGGCCCCCGGTTTCGGCCGGGGGTCGTCCCATGTCCGGGCTGGAACCGCCGTGGATGGCTTTAGGTGTTCAGCTCCAGCATCAGGGCGGGCAATTCGTCGGCCAGTTCGCGGGCCAGGAATCCCAGTGGGCCCAACCTGCTGGCGAGCCGGTCTGCTGCCGCGGCGTGAAGGTGGGTCCCCCAGCATGCCGCCTGCGCGCTGGTGGTTCCCCGGGCGCGCAGGCCCGTGATCGCCCCGGCCAGCACGTCCCCGCTCCCGGACGTTCCCAGGCCTCCGTACCCGGTAGTCATCTTCCAAAGTTCCGATTCCTCCGGTGCGTCCCCGCCGGAGGGTCGGCCGATGAAGCCCTGGCAGCTCACCACGGCCTGGAACTTGTCGGCGATCTCAGCAATATCTGCCGGCAGGTCCTCCACGTCGCGCTCCAGCAGGACAGCGGCTTCCTTCGGGTTCGGCGTGAGGATCAGCCGCCCCTTCCACGGATCCAGCCGGTCCGCCACCTTCACCAGGCCGCCGAGGGCGTAGGCATCAAGCACGACGGCGGGACCTCCGCCTGTGGTCCCCTCACCAGAGCCTGAATCACCGGAGCCGCCCGATTCCCGGTCCAGCAGTGCCCGCAGCAGCTCCTCGGCGAGGTCCGGATCGTCAAGCCCGGGGCCCACCAGGATCGCATCGGCGCGGTCGAGATAAGAAGAAATCCGGTCCAGGCCCTCACCTGTCAGCGACCCCTCGGCGGTTTCCGGAAGCCCCATCGCCCCGCACTCCGGGAGGGCCACGCCCAACTGCATTGCTACCGACTCGGCCACGGCGAGCGTGAGCTTTCCGGCGCCTGCCCGCAACGCAGCGGTACCTGCCAGGAGTGCCGCTCCGGGCGTGGCCCGGGCACCGCCGATCACCAGCACGGAGCCCCGCGAATACTTGTCCGCGCCCGGCGCCGGCAGCGGCCAGTCTCGCAGCAGGGACGGCGTCACCAGCGTGGGCGACGCGGTGCCGGTTCCGGCGGTGGCTACGGAATCACTTTGGGTGGACACTGGCGTCTCCTGCGTGTTCGGTCACTGTTACGCCCTGCTCGGTAAGGTGGTCCGCCACGTTGAAGCTTTCCAAGGTCCATGGCCCTTCGCCGGACGGCCGCACATAGCGGGTCAGGGAAGCGTTGAGGACGGATGTGCCGGCCGCAAGGTCCAGGATTTCCCGCTCGGTCATGCCCTCCAGCACGTAGCGGAACAGCAGGATCACGGCGTCGTGGCAGACAAGCATTACCCGGTGGCCTGTGCCAAGGTTGTTCAGCTCATCCAGGACGGACCGCAGCCGCAGTGCCACGTCCGCCCAGGATTCACCGCCCGGGGGCCGGTAGTACATCTTCCCCAGCCACTCGCGGCGCTCCGCTTCTTCCGGGAAGCGGTTTTCAACACCGCGGCGCGTCAGCCGGTCCAGTATGCCGAGTTCGCGGTCGCGCAGGCGTTCATCCGTCCGCACCTTCACCGGCCAGCCCGCTGCCTCAACAGCGATCTCGGCCGTCTGGCGTGCACGGGCGTAGGGGGAGGAAACCACGGCGTCGGGCCGGAGGTCCTCTGCGATGCGGGCCAGCGCGGCACCCAGGGCCTTGGCCTGTTCCTGCCCGGTGCCGGACAGGTTCACGTCCGCGTCCCGGGCGGGGACCTCAATGACCTCCGCTCCGGCCAGCCGCGCATCCGTGGCCGCCACGTTGCCTTCACTCTCACCGTGGCGGATCAGGATCAACTCCACCGCCCCGGCTTCCTGGACAGCCTCTGTCAGTCCGTCTTCTTTCACAAAGCCTCACCCCGTCCGTGTGCCGTGCCGAATGCAGGAACATTACCAGCGGCGTACCCAGAGGGCGGGGCAAGTAAACGACCAACAGGGAACGGATGACGGCGGAGCCCGCCGGCGCGCAGCAAGTGGCGCGCCCCGGGAAGCCCCGCCCACCGCCCCGGCTACCGCTCCGGCGTCAGCACCTTCGAAAACACTGTGGCGCCGTTCGCGTTGCGGAGGCTTGCGGTAAAGCTGCTGTCCTCGCCCAACTGCACGTGCCCGAAGAACTGGTTTTCGCCGTCGCGCGGTGACTCGCCGGGAAAGCGCCCGGCTTTGGCGAAGACCACCTCCGGGCCGAAGGTGCCGTCCATGGGATTGGGGCCGAAGGACCCTGCGGCAATGGGCCCGGCCACGAATTCCCAGAAAGGATCGAAGTCCGTGAAGGCGGCGCGCTCGGGGGAGTAGTGGTGGGCGGCGCAGTAATGCACATCCGCCGTCAGCCACACCACATTTTTAACCCGGTTGTGCTTGAACGCACTCAGTACCCCTGCGATCTCCAGCTCGCGGCCCAGCGGCGCGCCGGCGTCGCGGTTCGCCAGGCTCTCCTGGTTCACGGTGCCGTCGGGGACGATGATGCCCAGCGGCAGGTCTGCGGCAATCACCTTCCAGGTCGCCTTGGACCTGGTGACCTCACGGACGAGCCAGTCCACCTGCTCCTGACCCAGGATGTTGGTGGCGTAGGGTTCCTTGCCGTCGGTGTTCGGGGACTTGAAAGTGCGCATGTCCAGGCAGAAGATGTCCAGTTGCGGGCCCCGGCTGATCTTCCGGTAGATGCGCGCGGGCTGGTACTGGCCGGCATCCTCGAACGTACCTGGGCGCCAGAGCGCGGACGAGTCGGCGATCGGCATGTTCTCCTGCCACGCCTGCCGGCCGCGGGCCGCAAGGGTGTTGACATCGCGGACGGTGTAGCGCGGGTCATCCAGGATTTCACCCGGGTACCAGTTGTTGGTGGTCTCGTGATCGTCCCAGTTGGCGATCACCGGCACCTCCGCGAACATGGCACGCATGTTGGCGTCCATCGAGTTGTACCGGTGCCGGCCGCGGAACTCCGTGAGGGTTTCGGCCACCTTGGACACCTCCTCGGTCACCAGGTTCCGCCACACCTGCCCGTCCTTCTCCACCACGGTTTCGGTCAGCGGGCCGTCAGCGTAGACGGTGTCCCCTGAGTGGATGAAGAAGTCCGGCCGGGTCTGGTGCATGGCCCGGTAGCCGCGCATCCCGCCGATCTCCTCGTTGATGCCCCACCCCTGCCCGGCGGTGTCGCCGGTCCAGGCAAAGCTCTGGGCGGACGACGCCGGCACCTCACCTCCGGCGCTCGTCTCGCCGGTGCGCCCCTTGCCGTTGACCGTCCCGGCGTCCGGAGCCGTGCGGAAGGTGCCGCGGACCGTCTCACCCGCAGCACCGCCGTCGTCCTCGAAACTGATCTCCAACGCAAAGCGGGTGTTGGACGGCAGGTTGCCCGCGTGGATCTTGGCAGTGAAGTCGGACGCCTGGGTGGCGCGCGGCCCGCGCAGGGTGCGTTCAAAGGAGCCACGGCCGTGCAGGACCTGGCCGCTGTCGTCAATCGCCCGCAGCAGCGCCGTCATCCGCCCGGCGCCCGAAGCGCGGGACCAGAGCACGGCGGAGTCGGAGGTGACGTCGCCCGTGGCGATGCCGCTGGGAAGGGTGAGCCGGTTGCGGACCAAAGCAACGCCGGCGGGCGCGCGGAAGGGGGCAGCCTGGGCAGTTGCAGGGGTGGCGGCCAGTGCGGCAGCGAGGACGGAACCTTTGACGATGGTACGGCGGGAAATGTCAGTCATGGTGCCAGCCTCCCGGCCCCCGGCGCACAGACTGTTTCCCTTCGATGAACGGGCGGTGAGCCAGGGCTGAACAGCTGGAGGGGGCACGTCCGGCCGCTCCTCCGGCTCCGGACCTATGGCACTGCGAACTCCCCGATCCGGCCCTCCCGCAGGGCTGCCCCCACAGCGTAGATGGCGCCGTAGTCCGGAAGGAGCACGGACTGCCCGGCGATGAAGCCGTTGCCGGCCGTAGGCAGCGTCATCGTACCGATGGCGTTCACGTCCAGGTTCCGGAGGCTGTATGCGAGGATGGCGGCCTGCACAGGGTCAAAGCCCTTGTTCACCGTCAGGCAGCAGGATGCGAAATCCACCAGGCTCCGGACGGCCGTCACGTCGTTCAGGGCGCCGCCGGTAGTGAGGCGTGCGAGGACGGCGCGGAGCAGGATCTGCTGGTTGCGCACGCGCTGGAAGTCGCCGTCCACGAACGCGTACCGCTCCCGGACAAACTCCAGCGCCGCCTGGCCGTCCAGGTGGTTCACACCCGGCCCGAAGACGTGCCCGGTATCGTGCGTGGACTGGAACGGGACGGGAACGTTGACGTCGATGCCGCCCAGCCCGTCCACCATCAGCTTGAAGCCGCCGAAGTCCAGCATCAGGGTGTGGTCGATGGTGATCCCCAACAGCTGCTGCACCGTCCGGGTGGCCATGTCGATCCCGCCGTACTGGAGGCCGGCGTTGATCTTCCCTCCGCCGAAGCCGGGGATATCCACCCACATGTCCCTGTTCATGGACACGATGTACAGGGTCCGGCGGTCGGCCGGGACGTGGACCAGCATCAGGACATCGGCACGTTGGTCCATGGGCTGGCCGGTTGCCTCGGTATGGGCTGCCGCGTCCTTCGCGATGCCCCGCATGTCGCTGCCGATCACCAGGACGTTCATGGCAACGGCAGGGTGTTCCGGAATAGGCGGCGGAGGAGGCGGGGCCGGCGGCGGGGTTTCGGAAGGTGTTGCAGTTGGGGTGGGTGAGGGGGTTTCGCTTTGCGTTGCAGCCGGTTGTGCCTCAGCGCCCGTGCGGTTGAGGCTGACGACGGCGACGACGGCAACCGCCACGAGCGCCAGCGCCAGCAGTGCAGCAATCCACCGGCGCCGCCCGAGCGAAGCCAGGACAGGGCCGCGTGGCCGGGGGCTGGAGGGGCTGGTGCCGGGTTCAGAACCGCCAGGCGAACTCATTGTGCCTCACCTCAGTGTGGGGATGGTGGGATCAGTGTCCGCCCCACGAGGCCTCCCTGGCTACAGACGTGTCCAAACTGTCATCTCAGGGAAAGGCGCCGGGTTGCCCGAACGCTACAAGGTCCCGGCACGCGTCCCGGGAACGGGAGCGTTGAGGCGTGCATGGCGCAGGATGGACACGATGGCCGGTGCGAGTTCGTCTTCCATCTGCCGGTACACCTCCGGCGCGCGGCGGTAGGGGTCGATGATGTCGTTCTCTGACGGGTCCGGAGGCAGCGACAGGTGCCGCACGGCGGCTGCGCTCGCCGGCAAGCCCCGCCAGAAGGCATGGTTGACGGCCAGCGGGTCGCCGTCGTCGGACAATCCTGATTGAGGTTCCTTGCCCCCGGAGGTGGCGGCTCGCCCGTCCAGGACGTCAAGCATCCGGGCGAACTCGCGGATGGTGAAGGTCCGTTTAAGGAGGGACGCGTCCAGCTGCAGGACCTCGCCGCGGTGCCCGGAGGTCATCGTCAGTACCAGGTCCACGCCGCGCAGGATCCTGGGCGTCAGTTGGCGGGCAGCGAAGTTGTCAGGGTCGCCGCCGAAGGTGCGCACGATGTCAGCGGAGATGGGCTGCATGGGGTCGCCCACCATGGCCCGGGTCCCGGCGCTGGCAACCTCGAAACCGCCCGGCAGCACCTGGTTGAGCCCTGCCTGCAGCAGCCGTTCGGCCACGGGGGACCGGCAGATGTTGCCCGTGCAGACGGTCAGGATTCTTACTGGTGCGGGTGAGTCCAAGGGAGATTTCTCTTTCCAGCCGGTGCGTCCGTGCTTTTCAACTTACACGCAACCGCCCGGCGCCGGACGCACCTCCCCGCACGCTTTCTCACCTAACGCAGGTTTTCCCGGGATCCTCTTCCACACAACGCAGGTTTTCCCGGGATCGTCTCTCACTTTCCTGCAATAGGCACGATGATATGAGTGTGGAAAGCGCTATCGAACGGGACTGCGTCATCGCCGGCGGCGGCCCGGCCGGGATGGTCCTCGGCTACCTGCTCGCCCGCAACGGCCTGCGTGTAACCGTCCTGGAGAAACACGGGGACTTCCTGCGCGACTTCCGCGGGGACACGGTCCATCCCTCCACCGTGACACTGCTCGGCGAAATCGGGCTGCGCGAAAAGTTCCTGGAACTGCCGCTGACGCGTTTGTCCACCCTGGACGCGGTTGTCGACGGCCAGCGCATCACCATCGTCGACTTCAGCACCCTGCCACGTCCGGACAACTTCCTCGTCTTCGCCCCGCAATGGGACTTCCTGAACTTCCTTGCCCGGGAGGCGGCGGCCTTCCCCAACTTCGAACTGCGCATGTCCACTGAAGCAACCGGCCTCATCATTGAGAACGGCCAGGTTTGCGGTGTCCAAGCGGGAACGGCCGACGGCGGACTGGACATCCGTGCGACGCTTACCGTCGCTGCGGACGGCCGTGCTTCGGTTCTGCGCGCCGCTGCCGGGCTCGCTCCCGATGGATACGGCGTGCCCATCGACGTGCTGTGCTTCAACCTGCCAAAACCGCCCAAGCCACCGCCAGCCACCCTTGGATACGTATCCGCCCAGGGAATGGTCCTCACTATCGATCGTGGCGACAGGTACCAGTCCGGGATGGTCATCCCAAAGGGCGGCTTCGACGAACTTCGCGCCGGAGGAATCGACGCCCTTCAGGCACGGATAACCGCTGCTGCTCCTGTTCTTCAGCCGGTGGTGGGCACCCTCTTGGGCTGGGACCAGGTCAAACTCCTGTCGGTCCAGATCAACCGGCTCCGGCGCTGGTATCGGCCGGGATTCATCGCCATCGGCGACGCCGCCCATGCGATGTCCCCGATGTTCGGAGTCGGCGTCAACTTCGCCATCCAGGATGCCGTCGCACTATTCAACGCCGTCGCGGAGGACCTAGCAAACGGGGCGGCTCCTGAAGAAAAGCTTGCGGGCGTGCAGCGAAGGCGGGAAATACCCGTAAAGATCATGCAAAGGCTGCAGCGGAATGGCCACAAGGCGCTGGCAAGGGCAACTGCCGGCCGCCGCATCGCACCCCGCTGGCTGGTGGTCCTGATCCGGACCGCTTCGCCGCTGCTGCGTCCGGTCACAGCCCGCTTCGTCGGAATAGGAATCCGCCCCGAACACGTCAACAGCCGCAGTACCTGAAACCCCAGGCCGCCAGCTGCACGCAAAGGCCGCGCTCAATCATCTTCGGGCGGCGGGGGAGGCACCGGCCTATCCGCCGCGCCGCTTCTTGGCCATAATGAAGAAAACAGGCAACGACGCCTGCGCCCGCTGGGTGGGGCTGAAAATTTAACCGGAGGTGGCTCTGTGGCTGAGCTGAGCGGCCCCTACACGTACTCGAGCGCGTTGGGAGGCAACGAGTGCGCGGCGGGCACCTTCCACGTAGACGTGGAGGGCTGGAAAATTCAATGGTCGGACGGCATGTACCAACTGCACGGGTATGAGCGCGGCGAAGTGGTCCCCACGGTGGAGCTGCTGTTCTCGCACAAGCACCCTGATGACAGGCCCAAGTGTGAAGACATCGTGGCACAGGTTATTAAGACCGGAGGCTACTTTTGCATGTATCACCGGATTATCGACTCCCGCGGAAGGACCCGGCGCGTCCTCACATCCGGGGAAGCCATGATGGGTGAGGCGGGGAAAGTCACCACCATGGAAGGGGTCATGATCGACCTCACCTCCACGCTCCAGCGTGAAACCGAGGAAAAAACCCGCGAAGCCGTAGCGGGGGCAACCTCCACCCGCAGCGTCATCGACCAGGCCAGGGGGATTCTGATGGGCCAGCTGAAGTTGGGGTCTGACGATGCCTTCCAGGTGCTGGTGAGCACCAGCAGCCACCGCAACGTCAAACTGGTGGTGGTGGCAGCCGAACTGGTCCAGCTGGCAAACTCGGCGGCTACAGGCGGGTATCTCGACGCCGCAGTGAAGGCCATCGCCCATGACAGCAGGTGGCCGGGAAGCGCCGCGCGCCGGGCCGGGTGAAAGTGTCATATTGCAACACCTGGAGTGGGAACCAAGCCCCGCTCTGTAGAATGGACCGAAGGTGCGCCGGGAAGTCTGGTCGGCAATAGAATTGTCGAGCCCGGATATAAGGACACTTTATGAGTCAAATGCCCCCGCCCAACCCCCGCTCCACTATTTTTGGGCGCGGCAGTTACGCCGAATCCCTACGGATCGGGGAGATTCTTCGCAAAGAGACCGTGGGCGGAGCCCTGCTGGTTGCGGCAGCAATCATTGCTTTGGTTTGGGCCAACTCGCCCGCCGCCGACAGCTACTTCGCCCTGCGGGATTACAAAGTAGGCTACGAACCGTGGCACCTTGACCTCAGCCTCGGCGCCTGGGCGGCAGACGGGCTGCTAGCCATCTTTTTCTTCCTGGTGGGACTGGAACTCAAGCGGGAGTTCGTTGCGGGGGACCTGCGGCAAATCAACAAGTCGATCGTTCCGGTGGCTGCCGCAGTAGGCGGTGTAGCGGTCCCCGCGCTGATCTACATCGCATTCAACGTTGCCAGCCCCGAAACCATCCGCGGCTGGGCCATCCCCACGGCCACTGACATCGCGTTCGCGGTAGCTGTCCTGGCCATCATCGGATCGCATCTGCCCAGCGCGCTGCGGATTTTCCTCCTGACCCTGGCCGTCGTGGATGACCTGATCGCCATCAGCATCATCGCTTTCTTTTACACCAGCGACCTGCACGTCATGCCGCTGCTCCTGGCCCTCATACCGCTGGCGCTCTATGCCTTCCTGGCGCACAGGTTCCGCTATTTCTTCGGCATGAAGGCGCCCGCGGCCTGGGTCATCCTGCTGCCGCTCGGGGTGATCACCTGGGCACTTGTCCACGCCTCCGGCATCCATGCCACGGTGGCCGGAGTACTGCTCGGCTTCGCCGTACCGGTGATCCGCTCACAGGCAGGCGGCGGGCCCGAAGCAGGACCGGGGCTGGCAGAAATTTTTGAACACCGTTTCCGGCCCATCTCCGCAGGCATCGCCGTGCCGATCTTCGCGTTCTTCTCGGCCGGTGTGGCCGTGGGCGGCTGGGAAGGGCTGGGCTCGGCGCTGGCTGATCCCGTGGCCGTCGGCATCATCGCGGGCTTGGTTTTCGGAAAGCCGATCGGGATTATGGGCACCACCTGGCTGCTGACCAAAACCAGCCGGGCGGAGCTGGACAAGTCCTTCAAATGGATTGACGTCTTTGGCGTGTCCCTCCTGGCCGGCATCGGGTTCACTGTGTCCCTGCTGGTGGCCGAACTCAGCTTCGGCCAGGGCAGCCTGCACGACGACCACGCCAAAGTAGGGATCCTCACCGCCTCACTGTTGGCGGCGCTGCTGGCCACGGCCGTGCTGCGGACCAGGAACCGCCAGTACCGCGAAGCTGAGGAAGCCGAAAAGGTGGACGCGGACCAGGACGGCATCCCCGACGTGTACCAGGACCGGGCGTAGGGAGCCCAACCATCGGCCGGCGTCGGGCTGTCACCGCAGCCGGCCGGGAGCACTTAATTGCAACAGGCCCCGGGAAATCCCGGGGCCTGTTGCATGACGTTCCGTCGTCTGGCTGCCCACTTTGAATGGGCGCTTAGGCGGTTTTAGCGCCGGACTGCATTCCGGCGGCCTGCGACCGCCTCGGCGGTGCCGATGAGGAGCACCGCGGCGATGACAGCCACGATAAAGCCCAGGAAGTTCAGTTCAAAAATGTCCCCCGTGCCCAGCAGGGACGCCACAACTCCGCCAATAACCGACCCAACGAGGCCCAGCAGGAGAGTGGCAAGCAGGCCAAGGTTCTGCTTGCCCGGCTTAATGAGGCGGGCCAACGCGCCGATGATCAGGCCGGCAACAATGAATCCAATCACGGTGTGCTCCTTCATGGTGGTCACCGGGCTCGGCCCGGACTGCCGCAGGGTGCCGCAATGGCTCTATTGTAAGCATGCTTACTGTTGTCCCGGGAATCAAAGTCTTAGGCCGTAGCCACCGGCGCGACCGGTGCCTCGACGTGCCGGATCTCCAGTGCCTCCGGATCCAGCAGCTTCCTCGTGCCGGTCCTGGCGTCCAGGATCCAGAACAGTTCCAGGGCGGGTACGACGTCGGTCACCCGCCCCCGGTGAAAGAGCTTGCCGTTGTGCCACGCCTCGATCTGGTCGCCGATGCGAAGCTGGTCCGTCAGTACTTTGTGTGCCTTCATGAGAGCCTCCTGCTGTTGTATCCCCGTACGCACAGCTTGCCGTGCCCAGATTGCTGGGATGTTTCAACAGCGTGATTTTCCTGCGTCAAAAAGATGAGCCGTCGGGCTCAGGATCCCGCCTCCCGCCGGGCTGCCGCCACCGCCTCCTCTATGCCGCCGGTCCAGGGTTGGCCGTGCCCGGGAAGAACCAGGGAGGCACCGGTCCGGGCGAGCTGTGTGAGGGTGTCCAGGTTCTGCCGGCTGTCCATGGTGGCAGCCCCGGCCACGATGCGGGGCCCTGTCCGGCCCGAATAGGGATCAAGGGTCACCAGGGCATCCCCGCTGAACAGCACGTCCCGGTCCCGCAGATATAGCCCGCAGTGCCCGGCGGTGTGGCCAGGGGAGAACACCACCTCAGGGGACCCCGGCACGGGCAGCGTACCGTTCCCGGCGGGAAACAGGGTGAGTTCGTCCACACCCTTCACCCGCAGGGCACCGGCCTTGGTCATGCTGGCCAGGACGGGCAGGCCGCGGGGATGGGAGAGCGAGAAGACGAAGCGGGACTTTTCGTGCTGGTACCGGTAGGGGTGGCGGGCGATGAAGGAGTCGCCGCCGTGAACCCAGACCGGGACCTCGAACTCGGTGTGCAGCCGTTGTGCGAGGCCCAGGTGGTCGAAGTGGGCGTGGGTGAGCACCACGGCCTTAATGTCGCCCACCCCGTGCCCCAGTTCCCGGACCAATTCTTCCAGCGTCTTCCACATCGCAGGCAGCCCGGAGTCCACCAGGGTCAGTCCGTCAGGGCTCTCCACCAGGTAGAAGTTGACGAAGGCTTCTGAGACACAGTGCACGCCGTCCGCCACCGTGGTGAATGAAGCCTTCCCCGAGGTGGCCTGTGTCATTTCCGGCCTGCCCGCAAGATCGCACGCACAGCAGCGACGCCACCCAGGCCGGCGAGCACCCAAGGCCCGCCAACCAGGATCGGATCGATCCATTGGTGGTTCACGTCCGCCCGTTTTTTGCCGAAGCGGGAGCTGAGGCCGTGGCGGGAGAACTCGCTGAGCACTCCTGTCTCGGTCACCGGGTTGTCCGGGCGCGGCGTGGCCAACGAGCGCAGGTGGTGCTCCCACGCGTCCACCCGGTCCGCGGCAATGAGCAGCAGCCAGTGCGCCGCCCGGCCCTCACTGAACCGGGCATAGGCGTATTTACGAATGGCCCCGGACGCGCCGGCAGGCGGGGTGGAGGTGCCAAAAACAGGCGTGACAAAGGCATGCTCGATGGATCTCTCCCGCGGCCACTCCTCCTGCTGGCGTTCGGGAAAGTCCCAGTGCGCTCCGGTTTCAATCCCGGGCTGTTCCCGGGGGAACGAAGGCCGGTCGGCGGGATCGAGGTCTGCTCCCCACCCTGGAATGCGCGCCCGCAGGTCCTGCGCGGATTCCTTCAGGCCGGGCTTTCCGGCGGTGTAAGGCGTTGGTATTTCAGCCATGGTGCCGTTCCTTTCAGGCCGGGGTGGAAACGATCAGGGGCTTGATGCAGTCATCGAGCTTGCCGGAGAAGATGTGGTAGCCCTCTGCGATGTGTTCCAGCGGGATGCGGTGGGTAACGATGTCACTGGGCTTGAGGTAGCCGTTCCGGATGTGCTCGAACAACCGGGGCCACTGCCGCTTGACCGGGCATTGGTTCATCCGCAGCGTCAGGCCCTTGTTGACGGCGTCCCCGAACTTCACGGCGCTGAAGATGGGGCCGTACGCGCCCACCACGGACACCGTCCCGCCCTTGCGCACCGCGTCGATGGCCCAGTTCAGCGCCACCGGCGAGCCGCCCTGCAACTTGAACTTGGAGGCGGTGACGTGCTGGAGGAAGTTGCCGTCCGCTTCGGCCCCTACGGCATCGATCACGACGTCGGCGCCCAGGTAGTCGGTCGCTTTCTTCAGGTGCACCACAATGTCGTCGTACTCAACAAAGTTGTACGTTTCGGCGTGGGCGAAGGTGCGTGCTTTTTCCAGTCTGTACTCCAGGTGGTCGATAACGATCACGCGCCCAGCCCCCATCAGCCAGGAGGACTTGGCCGCAAACAAGCCGACGGGCCCGGCTCCGAACACCACCACGGTGTCGCCTTCAACGATGTCGCCCAGCTGCGCACCGAAGTATCCGGTGGGAAGTGCGTCGGTGAGCAGGACGGCGTCCTCCTCGTCCATCCAGTCCGGAATCTTTGAAGGCCCCACGTCCGCGAAGGGAACGCGCACGAATTCTGCCTGGCCGCCGTCGTACCCTCCGCACGTGTGGGAGTAGCCGTAGATGCCGCCCACCGCCGTCGCGTTCGGGTTCACGTTGTGGCAGTTCGAAAACAGGCCGCGGGAGCAGAAATAGCACGATCCGCAGTACACATTGAACGGGACCATCACCCGGTCCCCGACAGCCAGGTTCTGCACCGAGGAGCCCACCTCATGCACCACGCCCACAAACTCGTGCCCGAACGTCATCCCCACCCGGGTATCCGGCATCATGCCGTGATAGAGGTGCAGGTCCGAGCCGCAGATGGCGCCGGTGGTAACGCGGATGATGGCATCATTGGGGTGCTCGATCTTGGGAATGTCTTTTTCTTCGACCCGGATTTTGTACGGGCCGCGATAAACCATTGCTCGCATGTGTGCCGCCTTGGTTGTTGGCTGGCAGTGCGGTTCCGTCTCGTGCAGGAACCACCCCGCTCCTTGAGGCGCACCGCCTGCCCTACGTTTCCACCTCGGGCAGGAGATGGTCAAGGGCCGGAGCGCAGGCACATAAGGGGGAGCACAGAATGCTTAGAGCGTCCGACGGCGGGTAGGGGACAGGGTGACAGGTGCCTCGATCAAAGGGGGAGCGGAAGAATGTCACGGGAAACCCGGACCATGCCGGCGAAGGCGGCCGGAGCGCCGGCCAAAGCCCCTGCGATCCTGTTCGGCATGGGCATTGGCGGATTCGTGGACGGCATCGTCCTGCACCAGCTGCTGCAATGGCACCACATGCTCAGCCACACCGAAAGCGGCAACACGAAAACCGTTCCAGGCCTGGAGCTGAACACGTTGGCGGACGGCCTGTTCCACAGTGCCATGTGGGTGCTGGTGGTGGCCGCGGCAGCCCTGGCCATCCGCGCCCGGCAGCAGGGGACTCTCTCAGCCCGCTGGAACTTCCACACCGGCCTGGTCCTCGTCGGCTGGGGCGTCTTCAACATCATCGAAGGCCTGATCAACCACCAGGTGCTGCAAATCCACCACGTCCGGGATGATCTGGGCGGACCGCTGGTATGGGACCTCGGATTCCTGGCGGTCAGCGTGCTGTTGGTCCTGGGCGGCTGGCTTCTGTTCAGGGGTAGCCCAGCGTCTGGAAAAACCGGCGGATCTAGCGCAGGATAGTAAGCATGCTGATTAAATCGGCTGCCGGAACCAGCACGGTTCCAAATACCCGAATGTGAGCTCGAGAGGACATACTCATGGTTTTCTTTCACAAGCAGGAACTTCAATACAAGGCAACCCCGGACAAGCCGGACGCCGTCTACGCCCGTAAGCTCCAGGAGGTGCTGGGCGGCCAATACGGCGAAATCACCGTTGCCATGCAGTACTCGTTCCAGGCTTGGAACGCCCACATGCCTGGTAAATACCGGGACATGCTCTTCGGGATCGGCGCGGAGGAATTCGGCCACGTGGAGATGCTGGCCACCATGATCGCCCAGCTGCTCGAAAAAGCGCCCCTCGGAATCACCGAGGACGCGGTCCAGTCAGACCCCACTGTCGCTGCCATCGTGGGCGGAACCGATGTCCAGTCTGCCATCGTAGCCGGGGCGGGCGTCCGGCCGGTGGACAGCAATGGCAACCCCTGGCAGGGCAGCTATGTCACCGCCAGCGGCAACATGCTCGCTGACTTCTGGGCGAACGCCAACGCGGAGATGCAGGGCCGGCTCCAGGTGGCCCGGCTCTACCACATGACCGATGACCACGGCATCCGGGATATGTTGTCCTTCCTGCTGGCCCGGGACACCATGCACCAGAACCAGTGGATTGCTGCAGCACGCGAGCTGCAGGAGGAAGGCAACGAGAACTTCCCCGTGCCCAGCAACTTCCCCATCAACAAGGAGATGCGGGACGTCGCCTACCAGTACCGGAACTTCTCCGACGGCCAGGCAGCCGCGGAAGGTTCATGGGCCAAGGGTCCTTCGCCGGACGGCCTCGGTGAGTTCAGCTACGTGGCAGAGCCCCCGGCCGGTGTCCCCATGCCGCCGCCCACGCACCCGGACTCGCGCTTCTACGGCACCACCGAGCTGCCGAACATCATGGAAAAGGCAGCGGGAACCATTCAGGACAAACTCAACAAGGAGTAACCGGCAGCGAAAAGCCCCCTGCCGCCGGCCCCTGAAAAAGGGCCAGCGGCAGGGGGCTTCGTTATGGAACGGCTACGTATTGGGGTCCGGGCTCTTGACGTCGCTCGGGCCGATGTCCGCAGCGCCCAGGACGTCGGCAATCGGGTTGTCAGCAGGCGCGTGCTCCCGCACGCTGAGCTCGGGGTGGTGCAGGTCCAGGGCCGGGCGCTCGGACCGGATCCGGGGCAACGAGGTGAAGTTGTGCCGCGGCGGCGGGCAGGACGTGGCCCACTCAAGTGATGCTCCGAAGCCCCAGGGATCGTCTACCGTGACCTTCTTGCCGTGCCGCCAGGTGATGTAGACGTTCCACCAGAAGGGAATCAGGGACGCACCCAGGAGGAAGGAACCCAGGGTGGAAAACTGGTTCATCCAGGTGAAGTTGTCCTCCGGCATGTAGTCGGCGTACCTGCGGGGCATACCCTCCACGCCGAGCCAGTGCTGGATGAGGAAGGTGGCGTGGAAGCCCAGGAAGAGGAGCCAGAAGTGGATCTTGCCCAGGCGCTCGTTCAGCATGGTGCCGGTGAACTTGGGCCACCAGAAGTAGAATCCTGCGAACATCGCAAACACCACGGTGCCGAACACCACGTAGTGGAAATGGGCCACCACGAAATAGGTGTCGGAGACGTGGAAGTCCAGCGGCGGGGACGCCAGGATGATGCCGGTGAGGCCGCCGAAGAGGAACGTGATCAGGAACCCGATGCTCCACAACATGGGGGTTTCGAACGTCAGCGAACCGCCCCACATGGTGCCGATCCAGTTGAAGAACTTCACACCGGTGGGAACCGCGATGAGCATGGTCATGAACGCGAAGAACGGCAGCAGCACCGCGCCGGTGACGTACATGTGGTGGGCCCACACCGTTACGGACAGGGCCGCGATGGCGATGGTGGCATACACAATGCCCTTGTAGCCGAACAGGGGTTTCCGGCTGAATACCGGGAAGATCTCGGAGACAATGCCGAAGAACGGCAGCGCGATGATGTACACCTCGGGGTGGCCAAAGAACCAGAACAGGTGCTGCCAAAGGATGGCGCCACCGTTGGCGGGGTCGAAGATGTGGGCGCCGAACTTCCTGTCCGCTCCTAAAGCAAACAGGGCCGAGGCCAGCGGCGGGAATGCCATAAGCACCAGGATGGACGTCACCAGGGCGTTCCAGGTGAAGATCGGCATCCGCCACATCGTGAGGCCCGGGGCCCGCATGCAGATGATGGTGGTGATGAAGTTGACCGCACCAAGGATCGTGCCGAAACCTGACAACGCCAGGCCGAAGACCCAGAGATCACCGCCGATGCCCGGGCTGAAGGTGGTGTTGGACAGCGGCGCGTAGGCGAACCACCCGAAGGAGGCAGCCCCCTGCGGGGTGATGAAGCCCGATGTTGCAATCGTGGAGCCGAACAGGAAGAACCAGAAAGCCAGCGCGTTCAACCGGGGAAAGGCAACGTCCGGCGCACCAATCTGCAGCGGCATGATTACGTTCGTAAACCCGGCAAACAGCGGAGTGGCAAACATCAGCAGCATTACGGTGCCGTGCATGGTGAAGAGCTGGTTGTACTGCTCCTTGGTCTGCAGGATCTGCATCCCGGGTTCAAACAATTCGGCACGGATCAACAGCGCCATCACGCCGCCAAGGAGGAAGAAAATAAAGGACGCGATCAGGTACATATACCCGATGGTCTTGTGGTCCGTGGAAGTGATCCAACTGACCACCATGCTGCCCTTGGGGCGTTTGACCACCGAGGGTGCGGCAGTATCCGTTGTAATGCCCGTGTTCTGGCCGATGGCGGTCATTACGGTTCCGTCCTTTGCTGTGCCCGTTCCAGGGCCGGTTGTGCCGGATTCTTGTCATATTTGTCGCCGAGGATGCCGGTGTTGCCCTTTGCCCGGAGATCCGAGATGTGGCTGTTGTATTCCTGCTCGGTCACCACCCGAACCTTAAAGAGCATTTCGGAATGGTATTCACCGCAAAGCTCGGCACACTTGCCGGTGAACTCCCCGGTGCGGTTGGGAATGATGTCGATAAACCTGTTGAACTGGTTTTCGCCCGGGTACATGTCCCGTTTCTGGAGGAACTCCACCAGAAAGAAGGAGTGCTGAACATCCCGGGAGTTCAGCTGCAGCTCAACCTTCTTACCCACTGGAAGGTACAGGGTGGGCAGCCTGTCAGGAGCGCCGTACTTACCGTCCAGGTGGGCCTGCACGCCGGGATCCTCGTGGACGTCTTCCTTGACGTAGTTGAAGTCCCAGGACCATTGCTTTCCGCGGACGTCGATGATGACATCCGGGTCCTCGAAGCGGTCGTCTATGGCGCGCTGGTCGCGGTCGGTGAACACGAACAGGACCCCAACAATCATCAGCGGCACCGACAGGTAGAAGACTTCCAGCGGGAGGTTGTAGCTCATCTGGCGTGGAAACCCAACGGTGTCCTTCCTGCGGCGGTAGGCGATGATGCACCACAGAATGAGCCCCCACGTGATCACACCAATAATCAGTGCAGCGATCCAGGAGTTAACCCACAGGTCCGTGATCAGAGGCGTGTGGTCCGTGGTGTCCCGCTCGCCGGGCAACCAGCCGCGCTGGACCTCCGCAGAGCAGGAGGTCAAAGCCATCAGGGCCGGAATCGAAAGTAACGCGGCACTCCGCCGCCATTTGAAGGTGTTTCTTCCAGTGCTCACCGCGGTTCCCTCCGGACAGACCCAGAGGCCCAACTTCATGAGCCCAATTACCCATGGCGCTGGCCAGTGGTTTTGTGCCCACACTAGCTTGGGTAGGAGCGCGATGGGAAGAGGCCGCGCTCTTCCTTGACCTCCGCGGCCAAACCCCGGGATCACCAACAACCACGCCGAAGCGGGCGGCCCGGCACCCCGCAGGATGTGACGCCCGACGGCGGGACGAAACTATCGGCGTCGGGCGTCACTTCAGCTTGCCCCGCCGCCGGCCGCATCGGGTGCTTCGCTGATGATTTCCCTGGCCGCCATGGCCAGCAGTTCACGCTGGAGGGCCGGCAGGGAGATCAGTCCCTCCGTGTAGGCCTGGACCTCATACTCGCCGGCAACGCCGCTCATGCTGAAGTACCGGAGCCAGAGCTCGGAGACGCTGATGTCGGCCTCCTGCAGGGCGGCATTGAGTTCGTGGCGTTGCTCCGGTTCGTGCGGTTCAAATCCCATCGCTGTCCCCCAATAGCGTTGTTGCCGTAGGCCTGTGTTGCTGCCTTAGGCGACGTCTGGGTAACTGCGGAGGATGTAATCGGCTGCGGCCGCTCCGGTCATGTGCAATTGGGAGCGGTTGACATCCACGCCGCAGCGCAACATGCCAGCGCGGAAGGCCTGGTCCGGTTTGGCCCGGAAGCCATGCAGCGAAGCCCAGCTGACATAGAGGCCGTAGAGGCAGTCGGGCCCCAACGGGTGCTCGGCCTCAGGGTCCGGGATTGTGGCCTCATCAAGGAACTGCTGGAAGTACGAGGACGGCATGATGGCTCTATCCGATTCTGCAACAATGCGCCACCGGGTGGCTTCAGCAGCTGCTCGCCCGGCCGATGCAGGAGTGCCGGGGAGGACGGGTACGCCCGTCACGCTTCTGAATCTACTCGCGGGGCAGGGGGGAAGTACAGGGGAAGTACAGCCGTCCGCCGAACCGGCAGAGCACGTCCGGGGCAGCACCAGCACACAGCCGTAACAAAAGACAAGTCTTCCCAACAATTCATAAGCGTGCTTATTATGTTCTTCTTTCGACGGCATGCAGAGCCCGTCAGCACATCTTCCCTGGTGGGCTCCCCGGGAAACAGCTGAAAGGCTTCCATGCATCTGATCCGTTCCGAGTACTCCAACCCTAACCATGTGCTGGTCCACGTGAGCGACCCTCATTTTGTGGAAGAGGGGCTGCTGTACGGCGAGCTGGATCCCCAGACGGGGCTGGTGGAAGTCCTTGATGCCATAGAGGCCAGCGGCCTGAAACCGGAAGCGATCATCTTTTCCGGCGATCTCACGGACAAGGGCAGTGTGGAGGCCTACCGGCGCCTGCGGACCACGTGCCAGGGGTACGCCGGGCGCATGGGGGCTCAGCTTATATGGGCCATGGGCAACCACGACGAACGCAGGAATTTCCAGAAGGTGCTCCTTGACGAGGCGCCGGACACGCTTCCCATCGACCGTACCTATTACTTGGGCAATCTGCGGGTGCTGGTTCTTGATTCCTCCACTCCCGGCCACCACCACGGGGAAATCAGCGCCCATCAGCTGCGTTGGCTGGCCGCGGAACTGGAAACAAGGGCCGACGACGGCACCCTCCTGGTGATCCACCACCCGCCTGTTCCCCCCGTACAGGAACTCGCGGTGCTTTCGGAGCTGCGGAACCAGGACAGCCTGGCGCAGGTACTGGAAGGCAGTGACGTCATAGGCATCCTGTCCGGCCACACACACCACAGCGTGTTTTCCACGTTCGCCAACATCCCCGTTTCGGTGGCCTCCTCCACCAGCTACAACCAGGACCTGGCATTGCCGTCAGGGGCCATGCAGGGCCTGGACGGCGCCCGTTCCTTCAACCTCATCCGCATCCACAACCGGACCTTTGTTTCTGCGGTGGTCCCGGTGGGCGAGTACCCCCGGATGAGTTCCTACGTCACTGCCGAGGAAACCCGCCAGCGGCTCCAGGCCGCGGCCGTCACCATCCCCTCCGCCACCGAGAACGCAGGAGGCACCCCCATCGGCCGCCGCTAGGCCGCCAATCCCCAAGAAAGGACCAGCCATGAACCAGAAACCACCCTCTCCAACCGGCACCCGCCGCCGCAACGTGGCGGTCATCCTGGCCGGAGGCATCGGCGCCCGCATGGGCCTGGACATACCCAAGCAGTTTGTTCCGATCGCCGGCCGCACCAGCCTTGAGCACACGGTGGAGCTGTTCCAGCACTGTGGGCTGGTTGACGAGATCATTGTCATGATGGCCCCCGGGTACCTGCCGCGGGCCGAGGAACTGCTTTTGGGCAACAGGCCCGGGGCCACATCGGATGCGAAAGCAGCCAAGAAATTCGGCAAGCTCACTTCCATCCTGACCGGCGGCGCGGACCGCAGCGAAACCTCACGCCTGGCGCTGGACGCCATCGCGGACAAGGACGCCAACGTCATCTTCCACGACGCCGTCCGGCCCCTGCTCGACGGCGACATCATCATCGCCTGCATCCGCGCACTCGACGTCTATGCCGCAGTGGACACCGCCATCCCCTCAGCGGACACCATCATCGAAGTGGATGATGAGAACTTCATTCGTGCCGTTCCGCCGCGGGCCAAGCTGCGAAGGGGCCAGACGCCGCAGGCGTTCCACATGCCCGTCATCGCAAAGGCGTACGAAAGGGCCGGCCAGGACCCGGACTTTTCCGCCACGGACGACTGTTCTGTGGTCCTTAAGTACTGCCCCGATGTCCCCATTTTTGTGGTGGACGGGGACGAAGCAAACATCAAGATCACCCAGCCCATCGACATCCACCTTGCGGACAAACTCTTCCAGCTCAGGCACAAAACCATGCTCCCCGGCGGTAATACGGACGGGCTCCGCGGTTCCACCGTTCTGGTGTTCGGTGCGAGTTCGGGGATCGGCCTGGAACTTGTCCAGCAACTTGAGGCTGAAGGCGCCCTCGTTGTGGGGCAGAGCCGCACCGGTAACGGAACCTACGTGGAGGACCGCAAGTGCGTAGCGGAGGCGCTCGCCTCAGCTGCTGCCACCCACGGCCGCCTGGACCACGTCATCCTCACAGCCGGCGTCCTCAGTGTGGGGCCGCTTTCCCAGCTGACCGATGAGCAACTGCACCACGACGTTGACGTGAACCTCACGGCGGCTTTTATTGTGGCCCAGGAGTCGCAGAAGTACCTGGCTGAAAGCAAGGGATCATTGACGCTTTTCGCCTCCAGTTCCTACACCCGGGGCCGGGCGAACTACACGGTTTACTCCGCCACCAAGGCCGCGATCGTGAATCTCACCCAGGCGCTCGCGGACGAGTGGAGCGCGGACGGCATCCGGGTGAACTGCATCAGCCCCAGCCGGACCGCCACGCCCATGCGGACCAGGGCTTTTGGGGCAGAGGAGGAAGGATCCCTGCTCCCCGCGGCAGCTGTGGCCTGGGCGAGCGTCCAGGTCCTGGCGTCGGCCATGACGGGGCAGGTGGTGGATGTCCGGCTTCCGTACACGGACCCGTCCAAAGATTCGGAACTGGTGGCGCAGCCATGAGCCAGGACGTCGAGACCCGGGACGGCCCGCTGGCTCCCGGGGCTCTGGCTGTTCAGGTGCCGGCCGGGAGCGGCAGCTACAGCCACAGCCTCTGGGCGGACAGGGTGTCACTTACCCTGACAGGACCGCCCATCCCGGCGGGCACAACCCTGTCCATCCGGCTGGGCGACAGGCCCATCTGGAGCGTCCATACGGGCGAGGCTGCCAGGGCCGGTGCCGGCGGCTGCACCATCGACTGGCCGCCGGCCCTGGCCGTCCGCCTGTCCGGCTGGGCGCAGCTCGCGGTGCTGCAAGACGGAAAGCCGTTGTGTCCGACGGCGACGGTCATCTTTGATGACTCACCCCACCAGTTCTCGCTGGAGGAGCCGGGCACCGGGGTGCCCCAGATTATCAACAAGTGGGGGCGGATCGCGCGGAACTTCGAAGGCCAGCGGGCCTACCTGATTGATGAGGCGTTGGACGAGGCCTGCACGCTGGTTGAGTTGATGCGGAACCGCGGCCACGAATTGTTCGTCACAGGCGGCACGCTCCTGGGGCCTGTCCGGGACGGGCACGTCATGCCCGGTGACGACGACGTGGACCTTGCCTACCTCAGCAGGTACGAAAACCCCTCGGACATCGCTTTGGAGGGCTTCGAGCTGGAACGGGCCCTGCATGCGGAGGGTTACGAAACCGTCCGGCATTCCGCCGGGCACCTGCAGCTGCTCTTTCCCGGAGCGGACGGGACGGACAGGTTTTACCTGGACATCTTCACGTACTTCAACGTGGGCGGCTGGTTCCACGGAACCTTCCATGCCCGCGAGCGCGCCGAGGAAGTAACCATCTTCCCGTTGCGGAACCTCACCATCAACGGCAGGGAACTGCCAATGCCGGCCGAGCCGGAGCAGATGCTTGAGGCGATCTACGGTCCCGGCTGGCACACCCCCGATCCGGCGTTCCGTTTCGTCACGCCACCGCCGGCACGCCGCCGTTATGACACCTGGCTGGGCGGCCTGGACTGGGACCGGGAGAACTGGGAGGACCACCACCGGGCGCTGCTTCAGCGGACAGCCGGGCACGATGCCGGCCAGACACCCTCGGCCTGGGCAGCGGAGCTGGCCCGCGGACTGCCCCCGGGGTCACGCATCCTGGAGCTGGGCTGCGGACTCGGCGCGGACGCGAAGCATTTCGCGGAACAGGGGCACCACGTAGTGGCCGTTGACTACAGCAGGCCGGCGCTCCAATACCTGCAAACGCAGCCGTGCGGGTCCGGGACACTGGAGGCCCGGCGGGTCAACCTCAACTCGCTCCGGCAAACTGCACCACTGGCCAGACTGACCAATGACGGTGCTGGTCCGCTGCATGTGTACTCGCGCCTTTTGCTGAATTCGCTGGACTGGCAGGGCCGGGAGAACACGTTGGGGCTGATCCGGCAGCTTCTGCGGAACCAGGGCCAAACTGCGGCAGCGTTCCTGGAAGTACAGGTGGCGGAGCCGCGGCCGGCCTTCCCGGATTGCCGCTTCTACGGGCCCATCGATGTTGACGACCTGAAAGGCAGCCTCGCTGAACTGGGGCTGCAGGCAGAGGATGTTCCACCAAAACCAGGGGGCCTGGACGATGGCGCCCTTCCCACCCGACGAGTGAAAGTGAGGGCCTTGCCATGAATGATCCACTGATTGACGCCATCCACGAGCACGAGCCCCTGGCCGACCCGCTGGAAGAGGTAAATTTGCGGCTGGCCATCGCCGCAACAGATATTGCTGAGCTGCGCGCCGAGGTTCTCCGGCTGGACCGGGACCTTGACGAGTCCCGGCGGTTAAACCGAAGGGCTGCGGAGCTGCTGGACCTCGTCTACGAGCACCTGGCCGCCAACCCTGGCCGCCCCGCCGCTGGGGCCGGTACCTTTGACCGCGCCGGCACCCGGCCGGGCGGCGCGCAGGCTCCTGCTTTCCAAGGCGAAGGCGCCGGTTTATGAGCGCACTCGAAATTATCGGCGCCTTTGAAAGTACGTACCTCCCGCGCCATGACAAGGACATCTTCGAGTCCACTGCCCACGACGTCCAGTGGAAGCAGGACCTCGAACTGCTGGCCAGCTGCGGAGTTCAAAGGCTGCGGTATCCGGTGCGCTGGCACCGGGTGGAAGCCGAGGAAGGCGTCTTCAGCTGGCAGGACACGGACAGGGTGCTGCACTATCTGCGCGACCACGGTTTCCAGCCCATCGTGGACCTGGTGCACCACACCAGCTATCCCCGGTGGATGGAAGGGGGCTTTGCGGATCCCCGCTTCCATTCCGCCTACCTGCGGTACACGGAGGAGTTTGCCCGGCGCTACCCTTGGGTGGAGGAATACACACTCTTCAATGAGCCCTTCTCCACCCTGTTCCTCACCGGGCATGAGGGCATCTGGCCGCCCTACCAGAAGGGCATGGACAACTTCGTGAGCCAGATCCTCAACGTGCTGCCGGCCGTGGCAGAAGCGAGCCGCGCGTATGCGGACCTGCTGCCCGGCGCCAAGCATGTATGGGTGGACACCTGTGAACACCACACAGGTGAGGGCTCCGGCGGAAGCGCCTACGCTGCCATGGCCAACGAACGCCGGTTCCTGGTGCTGGACAGTTTCCTCGGCAAGGGCTACGACCCGGACGGCCCCGTGGCGGACCTGCTAAGCGAAGCCGGGGGAGAGAGGCTGCAGGACCTGGAGCCGGGACGGGTCGATGTATTGGGGCTGGACTATTACGCGCACTGCCAGTGGCACTTCGATGACATCGGCGGCTCGCCCAACACTCCGTATCCCCTGCCGCTCGCCCAGCAGATCTACCTGTACTGGGACCGCTACCGGCTGCCGTGCCTGCTGACAGAGACCAACATCCGCGGCCGCACATCTGATCGTGCCACCTGGTTCAAGTACGTGCTGGAGCAGTGCGAACGGGCGCAGCAGATGGGAGTTCCCCTTGAAGGCCTGTGCTGGTTCCCGGTGATCGACTCCACGGACTGGAACACGCTCCTGTACCGCAGCGACGGCTCCATCGACCCTGTGGGCGTGTATTGGCTGGACGATGAGCTGGCCCGCCAGCCGTCAGCCATGTCGGAGTCATACGCGAAAGCCGCCGCCGGCACGCCGTCAAGTGAGCTCCCGGCCTTCACGCTGGGCGAACCCGTCGCCACATGGCTGCGCGGTTACGAGCAACAAATGTCGCACTGGAACTGGACAGCTGCCCCTGATGCGGATCAGGGAAACAGCCTGCCCAATACGCAGACCAAGATGGAATTGAGGATAGTCAATGCAGAGTGAACTGATCGTCTTGTCGCATCTTCGCTGGGACTGGGTATGGCAGCGTCCCCAGCACCTCGTGTCCCGGCTGGGCTCCCGCTGTTCCACCTGGTACGTGGAGGAGCCGCTCACGCCCGCGCCCGATTTCGGCGGGCCCAACCGCATGAACCACACGAAAGTGGACGGGCTGAACCGCGCCTGGCTGGAGATTCCGGAGCAGGGCCACCACGTGGGCTTTTTCGACGACGTCCTCCCGGACTACATCGAGCAGTTGCCCGGGCTGGTGGGCCCGCCAGCCGGCGAGCGTGTGGTGTGGATGTACACCCCGCTGTCGCTGGAACTGGCCCTCGCGCTTAACCCCACCACGCTCGTGTATGACGTCATGGACGATCTCGCCGCCTTCAAGGATGCCCCGCCGGAGCTGGTAGTGAGGCAGCGGCAGGCGCTCCGCAGGGCCGACGTCGTCTTTGCCGGCGGCCGCTCGCTGCACAGGTCGATGGTGCGGCAGGGCCGCGCGGACACACTGCTCTTTCCCAGCGGCGTGGAGCCGGAGCACTACCGGACCCCGACGGCGGCACCCCGGGTTCCCGGGCAGCGTCCGGTGGCGGGGTACGTGGGAGTGCTGGACGAACGGCTGGACCTGGACCTCATCGCCGACCTCGCCCGGGCACTGCCGGAATGGGACATCAGGATGTACGGGCCAGTGGCCAAGATCGACCCGGCCACCCTGCCGCAGGCGCCCAACATCAGCTATGAGGGGTACACCAGCTATGCGGACCTGCCGGCAGCGATGGCCGGCCTCGATGTGGCCCTGATGCCGTTCGCGCCGAACGAGGCCACACGCTCCATCAGTCCCACCAAAACTTTGGAGTACCTCGCGGCCGGACTCCCGGTGGTTTCCACGCGGGTTCCGGACGTGGTGGCAGACTTCCCCGGCGTGGTGCACCTGCGCAACGACGGCGCCGGCTTTGCTGCCCTGTGCCGGACGCTCGGCCAGCGGGACCCCTCCCGCGGACCCAAGCCCAACACCCGTGAGCTGCTGAAGAAGTACCACTGGAACGCGATTGCCGCCCGGATGGCGGAGTCCGTTTTTGCCGCAGGACTGCAGGAACCGGAACCGGTTGACGCCGAGGCCACAGCCTGATTGTCTTCTGCCAACCCCCACAAGTTGACCTGTAAGAGAAGGAGCTGAACAACGATGAACGAAGTACCCCTGCACAGGGAACTGCCGCTGCCGGACTACGACCACCTGCCGGTGGGAACTCTGCCGTCGCGCATCTCCGGCCTGGAAGAGGCGCAAGTGGCGCAGCTGATCACCTACGAGGAGGCCCACGGGAACCGCCTGCCCATCATGCAGATCCTCGAAAAAAGGCTTCATGACCTGCAGGGCGGTACGGTGCCCCGCGGCCCGCAGTCGCCCAGCACCCCGGAGGTCAACACCGGCACGCCGGACACGCCGCAGACCGCCAGTGTTCCCGGACCGCCCATCAATCCGCCGTCGCAAGGTGATCCCACCAACCCTGCCCAGCCCCGGTGAGCCGTGGAGCAGCATCACGGAGTCGAGGACCACGACGGTCCCGACCACGACGGCCCGGAGCGCCCCGCCCCGGATGATGCCGGCGGGGATAACGGCGGCCCGGAAAACCAAAGCGGCGAGGACCTTCACGCGTTCGTCAGGTCCCGCCGGGCCGAGTTGGAGGGCCAGTTGGCTGAGTGGGTGCGCGTGCCCGGCGTGCTGGGTGACCCCGGGCACGTGCAGGACCTGCTCCGCTCCGCCAACTGGCTCGCCGGCGAGTTCCGTCACGTCGGCTTCCCGGTGGTGGAGGTTTTCCCCACCGGGGAGTCCCACGCCGTGTACGCAGAATGGTGTGAGGCACCCGGCGCACCCACGGTCCTGGTTTACAGCCATCACGATGTACGGGTGGCCAAGCCCGGGCAGTGGGACCAGACTGCCCCGTTCGAGCCGGTGGTTCGCGACGGCAGGCTGTACGGGCGGGGCAGTTCGGATGCCAAGGGCCAGGTTCTGGCCCACCTGTGGGGGCTGCGCGCGCACCTGCACCAGCAGTCCACACGCTCTCCCACTTATGACCCCCAAAACCCGGACGCTCTCTCACTTAACGCACCCCAAACCCCAACGCTCCTGCAGTCCCCGGCGCCGGCCCTTAACCTGAAGTTCCTTGTCGAGGGGGAGGAGGAGGGCGGCTCGCCGCACCTGGCTGAGCTGCTCGAGGAGCAGGCGGACCGGTTCAAGGCGGACCTTGTGGTGTTCTCGGACACCCTGCTCTTCCGGGAGGATTATCCGGCGCTGTGCCTGAGCCTGCGCGGGATGCTCAGCGCACATCTGGAAATCACCGGTCCTGAGGTGGACGTGCACAGCGGCGCCGTTTCCGGTGCCGTCCCCAATCCGGCTTTCGAACTGAGCCGGCTCCTTGCCGCCTTCCATGACAAGGATGGCCGGATTGCCATCCCGGGGTTCTACGACGACGTGGCGCCGGTGCCGGAGGAGTACCGGGAAGCGCTCGCACGCCTGCCGTTCACGGACGAGGACTGGCTTGAGCGTTCAAAGATGGGGAGCGTCACGGGCGAAGCGGGTTACTCGGTACCGGAACGCTTGTGGCTCCGCCCGGCGGTGGAAATCACGGCAATGATCGCAGGTGATCCGGCCGGAATTTCCAGCGCCGCCGTCCCGTCTGTGGCGTCCGTGGACCTGAGCCTGCGGACAGTACAGGGCCAGCGGGTGGAGAAGGTGGCTGAGCAGCTCCGGCAATGGGTCCAGGACACGGTGGGGGACAACTACGGCCACACGCTGAGCGTTGACCTGGCGACAGCCCAGGAACCGTACTGGACGCCCGAGCACCCCGCTGTCCCGGCGCTGGAGCGGGCCATGGCTGCAGGCTTCCGCTCATCAGAGGTGGGCAGGATGGGAAACGCCGGCGGCGGGCCGGCCACACTGCTGAGCAGGTTATTGGACGCTCCGGTGGTGTTCTTCGGGACCGGCCTGGTGGAGGACCATTGGCACGACAGTGATGAAAGCGCCAACCTTGAGGTCCTGGTGAACGGCGCGGTGACGCTGGCCTGCTTCTGGGATGAGCTGGCGGGCATGGAACTGACAAAGGACGACGGCGATGGACACCTCAGGCATTAACGGCACCCCAGCGGGGGCGGCCGGCGCGAACGGCCGGGGCCCCGGCACGCGGACATTCGGGGTGGAGGAGGAGCTGCTCCTGGTGGACCCCGGCAGCGGGGATGCGGTTCCGGTAGCGGGCGCCCTTCTGGACCTGTACGTCCGCCCGCTGGAGTCCCGCAACGGTCCTGTCCTCACGGCCGAGTTCCAGCAGGAGATGATCGAGGTGGTCACCCCGCCCCAATCGACGTTGGCTGCCCTGGAAGCGGACATTGTTGCCGGGCGGGCCATCGCGCACCAGGCGGCTGAGGACGTGGGGGTCAGGGTGGCAGCGCTGGCCACCTCGCCACTTCCGGCAGATCCCCATCCCGTGCAGCTCCGGCGGTTCAAAGCCATGGCGAAGGAGTATGGGCTTACCGCCCGTGAGCAGCTCACGTGCGGCTGCCACATCCATGTCTCCGTGGAGTCGGCGGAGGAGGGCGTGGCGGTGCTGGACCGGATCCGGAACTGGCTGCCGGTGCTGATCGCCCTGAGCGCCAACTCCCCGTTCTGGCACGGCGAAGACACCGGCTACGCCAGTTACCGCTCCCAGGTGTGGAACCGGTGGCCGTCCGCCGGTCCGCTTGGAGTCCTCCGTACCCCGGAGGCCTACTATCAGCTGGTGCAGGACATGGTGGGCACCGGCGTCGCGCTGGACGAGGGGATGATTTATTTTGACGCCCGGCTTTCCCGGCACTACCCCACCGTGGAGCTACGGCTTGCGGATGTCTGCCTCCGGCCGGAGAACACCGTGCTGCTGGCCGGCATCGCCCGCGGACTGGTGGAGACGGCGGCGCGGGAGTGGCGGCAGGGCGTCGAGCCGGCGGTGGTTCCCACTGCGCTGCTGCGGCTGGCGGGCTGGAAGGCGAGCAGGTGGGGGCTGCGCGGAGAGCTCCTCGATCCGGTGACAAGCCGGCCGGCGCCCGCTCTCGCCGTCGTTAATGCCCTGATGAACCACGTACGCAAGGCCCTGGAAGACATCGGGGACCTGGAACGGGTGGAGGAGCTGATGGACGATCTGCTCAACGCCGGCACGGGCGCAGCCCGGCAGCTTGAGGTCCTGCACCGCACCGGGGACCTGGAGGACGTTGTACGGGACGCGGCCGACTGCACTGTCCGGGTCCCAGCCAAGGAGGACTAGAGAGCAGTGTTGCGCGGGGCGAACATGATCACGGCGACTCCGAGCAGGCAGATGGCGGAACCTGCGATGTCCCATTTGTCCGGCCGGAAGCCGTCAAAGACGATGCCCCAGACAAGGGAGCCCGCCACGAACACGCCCCCGTAGGCGGCGAGGATCCGGCCGAAGTGTGCATCAGGCTGCAGGGTAGCAGCGAAACCGTAGATGCCCAGTGCGATAACGCCCAGGCCGGCCCACCACCACTCCTTGCCTTCCCTGACCGACTGCCAGACCAGCCAGGCGCCGCCGATTTCAGCGGCGGCGGCAAGGATAAACAGCAGAATTGTTTTCGCGATGGTCACAGGGCTATTTTCGCAGCTCTATCCGGCTGCTCAGGGCGGCCACGGTGCGCAGGGCCCCAGTGCCGCCGATTCAGGAGCTGGCTTCGTCGGCCCCGTGCGGCAGGACCACGCGGTCCGCAGCTTGTGCCGCGAGGGGGAACAGGAGGAGCAGGAGGCCCACACCCGCTGCCGCGCCGATGAGCTGGGCGATGATGAAAGCGGGTACCGATGCCGGTGCGATGCCGGCGAACGTGTCGCTGAAGATGCGGCCGATGGTTACTGCCGGGTTGGCGAACGACGTCGAGGACGTGAACCAGTACGCGGCCCCGATATAGGCGCCTACCGCCGGTGCGGCAAGGGCGCCCCGCTGGGTGGCGGCAAGGGCGAAGATCAGCAGGATAAGGCCGGCGGTGGCCACAACTTCGCTGAGCAGATGGCCGCCGGTGGCGCGGTCCTTCCCGGAAAGGGAAGTCCCTACCTCGAACATGGTGTTCGCGATCACGCTGCCGCTGACCGCGCCGAGTGTTTGGGCCGCAACATAGGTGCCCACCTCCGGCAGGGTGAGGCCCGTCCCGCTGCGCCGCCCCAGGAGCCAGTCCACGAGGGAGACCACAGGGTTGAAGTGCGCTCCGCTGACGGGCCCGAACAGAAGGATCAGGACGGTCAGGCCCAGCACCGTCGCGGTGCTGTTCTGCAACAGCTGCAGGCCGACGTCGTGAGGTGAGAGCTGCTGGGCCATAATCCCGGAACCGACGACGATCATGACGAGCAGGCTGGTGCCCAGAAGCTCAGCGACGGCGCGGCGCCACAGCGGTGGCTGGTTGGTAGTCATAGCTTCAAGCTTGACCCACGAAATTATCTCAGTCAAAATTGAGGCAATGAAAACTGAGCTTGCTGACACTTTCCACTCGCGGGTGGCCAAGCATGCTGCCCTCGCTGACCCTGCGCGGCTGCGGATCGTTGATCTGCTCACCCTCGGGGACTTTTCCCCCACGGAACTGCAGGCCGAACTCGGGATGCCGTCCAACCTGCTGTCCCATCACCTGCGCGCCCTGGAAGGAGCGGGGCTGGCAACCCGGCACCGCTCCGAGGCCGACAAGCGCCGCAGCTACATCCGCCTGGCTGCCGGAGCGCTCGAAGGTCTGGCGCCCGGCGCTGAACACGATGCAGGGCGCGTTCTATTTGTGTGCACGCGCAACAGCGCCCGTTCCCAACTGGCGGCCGCCCTCTGGCAGCAGGCAAGCGACATCCCGTCAATCTCTGCCGGAACGCACCCGGCGGACCGTATCGCGCAAGGAGCCATCGACGTCGCCCGCCGCCACGGCGTGGATCTTCCGGAGGTCCGGCCCCGGAAGCTGGGCCCGGTGACCGGCGGCGACTTTGTCATCACCGTCTGCGATAACGCCCATGAGGAGCTTTCCGGCCTCGGCGGCGTCCACTGGTCGGTCCCGGATCCCCTTCGGACCAACACAGAGGAAGCCTTTGAATACGCCTTCAACGACCTTTCCCACCGCATCAGCGACCTCGCGCCGCGGATGCTCGCGGCCTGAACGTTTGCCGCACCATATTGACAACCATCAATGCACTGTCCCATACTTCCTGCATCGATCAACTTCAATATATGATGCGGGAGGTGCGGTCGCGGCGATAAACCCAGCGTCCCCTAACCCCCAGGAGCAAACTATGAGTACCGAAACCGCCAAGAAGCCCTCCGTCCTGTTTGTCTGCGTCCACAACGCCGGGCGCTCCCAGATGGCCGCCGCCTTCCTCACCAGCCTCGGCAAGGGCGAGATTGAAGTCCGCTCCGCCGGGTCCCAGCCGGCGGACAAGATCAACCCCGCCGCCGTCGAAGCGATGGCAGAACTGGGCATCGACATGTCCGCCGAGGTGCCGAAGGTCCTGACCACCGAGGCCGTGAAGGAGTCGGACGTCGTCATCACCATGGGCTGCGGCGACGAGTGCCCGTACTTCCCGGGCAAGCGCTACGAGGACTGGGTTCTGGAAGACCCGGCAGGCAAGGGCGTCGATTCCGTCCGGCCCATCCGTGACCAGATCAAAACCCGCATCGAGGGCCTGATCGAGTCCCTTATCCCCGCCGCCAAATAGCCCGTTCCGGACACCAGGAGAGACATCCATGAGCAGCAACAACATCACAAGCGGACCGGCCAAGGCCGAGCAACTGATCATTATCGGTTCCGGGCCCGCCGGGTACACGGCAGCAATCTATGCCGCGCGCGCCGGCCTTGAGCCGCTGGTGCTGGCCGGGTCCGTCACTGCGGGCGGTGCATTGATGAACACCACGGAGGTGGAGAACTTCCCGGGTTTCCCGGGCGGTATCCAGGGGCCGGAGCTGATGGACGGGCTGCAGGAGCAGGCGGAGAAGTTCGGCGCGAAGGTGGTGTTCGACGACGTCACTGATGTTGCGCTGAAGGGTCACCTCAAGCGCGTGGTCACCGGCGGCGGCGAGGCTTATGAGGCTCCGGCGGTCATCCTGGCTACCGGTTCGGCCTATAAGGAGCTCGGGCTTCCGGAGGAGAAGAAGTTCAGCGGCCATGGTGTTTCCTGGTGCGCCACCTGCGACGGGTTCTTCTTCCGCGAGCAGGACATCATCGTGGTCGGCGGCGGCGATTCGGCGATGGAAGAGGCCATGTTCCTGACCCGGTTCGGCAAGTCCGTGACCGTCGTCGTCCGCAAGGGCGAGCTGCGCGCCTCCCGGATTATGGCGCAGCGGGCCAAGGACAACCCAAAGATCATTTTCGCGTGGAACTCTGCCGTTACGGCAATCCACGGCGACGGGAAGGTCTCCGGTGTGACGCTGACTGATACGCGCACGGGGGAGTCCCGCCACCAGGACGCCACCGGGATCTTCGTGGCCATCGGGCATGTGCCGCGGACGGAGCTGCTCACTGGACAGGTAGAGCTGGACGAGGACGGCTACATCAAGGTGGACTCACCCACCACCGTCACCAACCTCTCCGGCGTTTTCGCCTGCGGTGACGCCGTGGACCACCGTTACCGCCAGGCGATCACGGCTGCCGGTACCGGATGCGCTGCCGCCCTCGACGCCGAACGCTACCTCGCTGCTTTAGAGGACGCGGACAGCATTGCCACCGCACTCGTCGAGGAACCAACCCACGCCTAAATCCTGACCAGGGGAGGAGGTGAGCGGAATGACGACAGGATGCTGCGGTGACTCCGGTTGCTGCGACGATCAGGACTGTTGCTGACCCCTTCCGCCCGGCCAGGCAGCAGGGCTTCAGGCCTCATAGGGACACTTCACGCTGCCTGGCTGGGCGCCCACCGCTTAAGTAATGAAAAAAGAGGACAGCATGGATGCGACCGCGAGCGGCCTGCCCGTTGCCGTGATCGGCGCCGGGCCCGTCGGGCTGGCCGCCGCGGCCCACTTGCTGGAGCGCGGCCTGGTGCCGGTGGTCTTCGAGTCGGGCACGACGGCGGGTGCCGCTATCGAGCAGTGGCGTCACATCCGGCTGTTCTCACCTTGGCGGTTCAACCTCGACGCCGCTGCCGTGCGTTTGCTCGAGGCTGCCGGCTGGCAATCACCCCGCCCCACCGCACTTCCGTACGGCGGTGAACTTATCGACAACTACCTCGCACCGCTGGCCGCGCTGCCGCAGATCGCCGCCCGGCTGCACACCGGCGCCCACGTTGTGGCCGTCAGCAGGCAGGGCATGGATAAAACCCACACCAGGAACCGGGGGACCACGCCGTTTTTGGTGAGGGTGCAGCACACGGACGGCGAAACCCGCGACCACGTTGTAGCGGCAGTGATCGACGCCTCCGGCACGTGGTCCCGGCGAAACCCGCTTGGTGCTTCCGGGCTGCCTGCCATTGGCGAGGGCACCGCGGCGGACCGGATCTCCGCGCCCCTGCCCGACGTCGTCGGCCGGGACCGGGCGGCCTTTGCCGGCCGCCGTGTGCTGGTGGTGGGCGCCGGCCACTCCGCCGCCAACACCCTGATCAGCCTTACTGACCTCGCCAAAGAGGAAGCGGGCACCCGCACCCTCTGGGCCGTCCGCGGTCCTTCCGCCGAGAAGGCCTACGGCGGCGGGGACGCGGACGGACTGCCGGCACGGGGCCAGCTCGGCGGCCGTGTCCGGCGGCTCGTGGAGACCGGAAAAATCGAACTCCACACCGGATTCGGCATCAATTCACTGACGTCCCTCGGCGCGCACGTGACCGTTAAGGCGGTCGATGGCCGCAGCCTCGAGGCCGACGTCGTCATTCCCTGCACCGGCTTCCGCCCGGACCTGGACATCCTGCGCGAAATCCGGCTCAACTTGGACCCTGCCGTTGAGGCGCCGGTGGAGCTGGGCCCCCTGATTGATCCTGAGTTCCACTCCTGCGGTACGGTCCGGCCCCACGGCGCGAAGCTGCTGGCGCACCCGGACAAGGACTTTTACATTGTGGGTATGAAGTCATATGGCCGGGCGCCGACCTTCCTGCTGGCCACCGGCTACGAACAGGTCTGTTCCGTCGCTGCTGCCCTGGCAGGTGACAGGGAGGCCGCGGAGACCGTGCAGCTGGAGCTCCCCAGGACGGGCGTCTGCTCCACCGGCGCAGAACCGGTGCTGGTCGGCATCCCCACCGGCCTGGCCCACGGCCGCTCCGGCTCTTAACTGACCTCTTATTGAAGGGAACATCGGAGGACATGGGGCAGGGGCCACGGAAGAAGCCACAGCGCGGGCTGCGTCGGGCCGGCATCGCGGTGCTCATTGTGCTGGGACTGATACTTGTGTCCACGGTGGTCAACCTGATCATGGAGTCAACAGAGAAGTCGAGCATCACTGCCTACGGCCAGCGCGTCGCCGTGAGCAGCGGCGCGCTGAACGTGTACCGGAACGGGCAGGGGACCGGCCCACCGATCGTTCTGCTCAGCGGCCTGGGAACCCCGGCGCCCGGCCTCGACTTCGCGCCTCTGGTCCGCGAGCTGCACGGCTTCGACGCGATCGTCGTCGAGGGGTTCGGTTACGGCTACAGCGATCTGGAGGCCCCTCCGCGGACCAACGAGAACATCAGCACCGAACTTCACGGCGTACTGGCAAAGCTTGAGGTTCGGCAGCCCTACATCCTGACCGGTCACTCCATCGCCGGTTTCTACATGCTCGACTACGCCAACCGGTATCCCGCCGAGGTGGCCGCCGTCGTCGGAATCGATGCAACAGTACCCAAACCGGGAGACGGGCCAGTGCCAGGGCCGGAGTCGGGCCTCAACTGGCAGAAGGCCTTGGCCGTTACTGGCATAGTGCGTGCAGTGTCCGCCGTCGCCCCGGACTTTGTGGACCCCGCCAGTGATGCCTACACCGATGACGAGCTGCAGCGCATGCGGATGATGACCAGCTGGAACTACGGCAACCCGGCAGTAACGGATGAAACGGCCCGGATAGCGAACAACGCGGCGGCCCTGAGGGGAATGACTTATCCCGCTGACCTGCCGGTGCTGGCCCTCCTTGCCGATGACGGGTCCGGCTCAACACCCAGGAAAACGACCGCCGCCGAAAACTTGCTGAACAACGTTACACGCCACAAGATCGTCACTTTGGAAGGCCCTCACTACCTGCACTGGACCCAGTCGAGGCGTATTGCAGAGGAGATCCGGGCCTTTGTGAGCGCGGGCTGACCCAGTCAGGCTTGGAGCTGCAGCGGCTACAGCGGGTCGGGACGCACGCGCACGGCAGCCAGCGAACGGACAAGCGCGACGGCGGTGATGGCGCCGGCCGCCATGATGGACGCCAGGACCACCACCTGGAACCGTCCGGCCTCCAGGGGGAGGCGCCGCCGAAGATTGCCCCCACGAACGCGCCCGGCAGGGTCACCAGGCCGGTGGTTTTGGTCTGGTCCGTCGAGGGGATCAGGGCGGCATGAACAGAGTAGCGGGCCTGAGTGAGAGTGGCGCGCCGTGCCGTGGCGCCGAGGGCGAGCCAGCCTTCCACCTGGTCCCACTGCTCGTGGACCGCCTCTTGGAAGCGGTGTCCGGCAAGCACCGCGATGGTCATGCAGTTGCCGATCACTATCCCGCCTACCGCAAGGACGTAGCGCGGCTCGAGGGCCACGGCGCCTGTAGCAAAGACGACGGCGAGAGTTACCAAAATGCCGATGGCCATGGTTGCTGACACCATGGCAAAGCGCCGCCATGACCAGGCCAACCGCCGCGTTGCCGTCACAGCAGCCACGGAGAACATCACCAGCAGCGCCGCCGCCACCCAGAGCGGATCGCTGATGATGCCACCCAGAACCACACTGATGAGCGCCAACTGGGCGGCTCCCCGCAGAATGGCAACGGCCGGTGCAAGGAACGAGGGCGTCCGCGCGCCCCGGAGCACCGCGACGGTTATCAGCATCAGGATGGACACGGCCGCAAAGGTGGGTGCCAAGGCAGCGAGGGAGTCCATCAGTTCAGCCTAGCCGTGAAGCAGGGCGTCTTCAGCGGGGAGATGCAGTCATGACTTTGTGGCTGATACCGCGGCGGTTGGCAAGGGGAATTAGACCAGGCTCGGCTGGCTCGAGAGGATGTAATCCACGGCTGCCGGGCCCTTCATGGCCAGTCCGGGCCATTCGTGCCGACCAGTGTTGCGCTCCAGCTTCGAATGTCCGTGCTGGTGCATGGCGGTCCATAAGGAGTTGGTAGGGCCCGGCCGCTCGGCGTTGAGCAGGCACCAGCTGATGTAGAGCCCGTAAATATCATCCTCCCGAAGGGCAGGCTGCTTTTCCGAGTCCTGCACAAAGCATTCGGAAAGGAAGCGGGTGTAGTTCGGGATGCTCATGAATGGCGTTCCTTCGGGTCGTGGAGCGTGACGAGCGTGTGAGTGGTGCATGTCCAGCCGAAGTGCTTCGGAGCCACGTGCGCGAAGGATGGGTCGGATACCGAAAAAGTTTCAAGCATCGTTCACAGCGGAATGACCTGCCGACGGCGGCGCAGGCACGGCAGGGTGCCTCACCCTGCCGGATAGGGGGCCTGGGTGAGTACGCGGGCCAGGTGCACGGCGTTGCGGGCGGCTCCCGCCGTTGCCGCAGCAGTTTTTTCGGGGACGCTGTCGAGGTCCTTGTAGTCCACCGTCTGCATGGCCTCTCCCACCCAGTAGGTGGCGCCTTGGGCAGGGACGGTGAAGCCGACGTCGTTCAGTGCCTGCTGCGTGTCCGCCACGGTCTTGTGGGCGCCGTCTTCGTTGCCCACCACGGCCACAATCGCAACTTTTCCGTACATGATTGGCCGCCCGGCCTCATCCGTTTCGGCCAGCTCGGCATCGAGCCGTTCAATGACCCGCTGGGCGATGCTGCTCGGGTGCCCCATCCAGATGGGGGTGGCGAGGACCAGGATGTCGGCCGCGAGGATCCTCGCGCGAATTCCGGGCCACTCGTCGCCGTCGCCCATGTCGGTTTGGACGCCGGGCATCACGTTGTGATCGACAACCCGCAGTGAGGCTCCTCCCACCCCATGGCCTGCAAGTTCATCCAGCACATGGCGGGCCATGAGTTCGCTGCTGGACGGGGCGGGCGAAGGTGTAAGGGAGCAGATAAGGGCAAATGCGCTGAGGTCGGCCATGGTTCATCCTTCTGTCATCGAGTCTTCCGTGGTGCCAGTCTAGGGTTCGTGGCGAACGGGAGGACGGATGGCCCGAAATGCCCTTCCGGCCAGGACGCCTTGCGCGAAAGATAACAAGTGTGCTTACTATTTAGTTAGTAACCTTACTTACTAATTCACCAGGCTGGCTTTGAAAGTCCAGCTGCCAACCAATGGAAGCGAGTGATGATGACGGAAAACCAGTGGCCTGAGGCTTCTGCCCGAAGCGATCTCGACCAGTACGGAAACGCAGCACCGACGGATCCATCGGCAGAGCCCGAAACCTACGTCACCAAGAAGGATGCAGCCAAGGGGGAGACGTCGAAGATCGCCGGGCAGGCGGCAGGTGCGGCCCACAATGTGGCCCAGACCGCCAAACTTGAGGCCGGAAACGTCGCGTCGGAGGCAAAGTCCAGCGCAAAGGGTCTCCTGCACGAGGCAAAGTCGGGACTGGGGAACCAGGCCGGCGCGCAGCAGCAGAAGGCTGCTGACGGCATTCGGACCATTTCCCGCCAGCTCCAGGCGATGGCTGATGCTCCTGATCAACCGGGCATCGCCGGCGACCTGGTCCGGCAGGCTGCCGGGCGCGCAACCTCCGTTGCATCCTGGGTGGAAAACAAGGAGCCCGGGGCGCTGCTGGAGGACGTCCAGTCCTTCGCCCGCCGCAAGCCCGGTATGTTCCTGCTTCTGGCCGCCGGCGCAGGCGTCCTTGCGGGCCGTCTGTTACGGGGCCTGCAGCCTGCCCCGGCGCCGGAACCTGCCATCCCGCCGCAGCCTGCACAGGCACCCGCTGCAGCAACAACCACTGCTCCGGCTTGGGGCGAAGAGTCGGTCTACCAGAACCACGGGACGGCGCCGGCAAACTACGGTGAAACCATCTACGGCGAACCAGCCCGCCCCGCCTACTCCGGCACTGAAGCAGGCGGAGTTCCGCTGAGGGACTTGGATGACCCCTACAACGAGATCCGCGGCGCAGAGCGCCAGCCCTAACTGTTTGAAGTCACCAGCAAGACAACGGAACCATCAATCGAAGGACCAGTGCCATGAAAAAACTGCTCATCGCTTTTCTCCCCGGGATCATCAGCCGGGTGCTGAACGCCCGCAAGGCCAAGCAGCTCCGCGCAGGCCAGACCCGGCCGCCGCGGAACCGCTTTTAGCCGCTGCCGAAGCCGGGCAGCCCGGCTCGGATTTTTAAGCACAGCCTCCGGGGGTGTGAAAGCCCCCGGAGGCTCTGCGCTGTGCGGCGACCGGGGCCACCTTCAGATCCATGCAGCACGCCGTCGCAGCCTTAGGCGGTCAGCCACCTCATCGCCTCATCCCTTGAGGTGAAGTAGCGGGTGAGGTGTGCGGGTTTGTGCCGGGCCATGTAGAAGCTGGCGATGGCTTCGTCTACCGGGGATGCGCCAACAATTGCTGCACGAGCGAGCGGCCAGGGTGCGGCGAAGGCGTCCTGGGCCCGCTGGCCAATCCACGTCATGCCGGTCATCTCCACCAGCAGCGGAAGGGTGCGTCCTGCACTAAGGACAGCAGCCCGTTCCATTAATGCTTTCGCGTCGCTTTCCGTGACTACGGCACCGGGTGCGAATGTCAAACAGAGGACCCGCCCGCACAGCTCCACAGTGCCAGTGGTTCCTTCACACCCATGTTCTTTCACAGCGCCTCCTGCGTTCCAATACTACCTAAGGCGCTTGATGACAAGGAGGGTGAGGTCATCCGTGGGGTGCAGTGGAGAGTTGATCAACGCCCTGATGGCCCCTTTCGTGTCGGTGCCGGGGGCGGTGAGTGCCAGTAGTTCCGTCTGCAGTTGTTCGACGTCGTCGTTGGCGAGTTCCAGGATGCCGTCGCTGGGGATGATGAGGGAGTCGCCTGGCTCGAGGCGGCGGGTTTCTGTGCCCCAGCGGCAACCGGGAATGATTCCGAGGGGAGGGCCACCAGCCGTAAGTTGGGAGACCTTCCCCTCGGCCGTCGTGTGGTGGGCGATGCCGTGCCCGGCGTCGGAATAGCGGACAATTCCTGTTTCGACGTCGAGGTCGGCATGAAACGCAGTAACGAACACGTCATCGAGAGCCAGTTCGTCGTGCAGCTGGCTTGAAACCGCGGTCAGGGCCTCGCCTGGCTCGACAGGGCCGGTGGAGCGCAACCGGGATTGGACGGTGGCAGCCAAAATGGCCGGGCCTGTTCCCTTTCCCATCACGTCCGCCACGGTGAACCGCAGCAACTTGTCCTCAATCTGCCAGTCGTAAAAGTCCCCGGCCAGGTCGCCGGCGGGCCGGGTTAGTGCGTGGAGTTCGTAACCGGGCAGGGCGGGAGGAGCGGCAGGCGCGTGGGCGCGCTGGATCTTTGCTGCGTTCTTCATATCGGCGCGGACGTTGATTTCGCGCTGGACGATGGCGGCGAGATCGCGAAGTATCTGCTCCTGCTCAGGGGTGAAAGTCCGTGGCTCCTGGTCGATGAGGCAGAGCGTTCCGATGTTCCAGCCGCCGGGTCCCTGCAGCGGCTGCCCGGCGTAGAAGCGGATGTTGGGCTGGCCCAGAACCAGCGGGTTGCTCCGGAACCGATCGTCCTGGCGTGCATCTTCGATAACCAGGGTATTGGGGGTCCTGATGGTATGGGTACAAAATGCATCCGCCCGGGGGATTACTCGTTCCAGGCTCCCGGCCAGGGATTTGAGATACTGGCGGTCATCCGCAACCAGGGCGACAGTTGCTGTGCTGACTCCAAAAAGTTGCTGAGCCAGCCGGGTGATCCGGTCGAAGCCCTCTTCAGCAGGACTGTCGAGAAGTTCTGTCGCCGCCAACGACGCCAGCCGGTTCTCCTCCTCTTCCGCTGCTGCTTCTGAAGTCTGCTCACCCATTGGCTATCTGCCTCCTTTTGCCGGATACCGACATACCCACCTATGTCATCCTAAATTGCATGAGCCGGGCGACGCCTAACTGGCGGTAAAGCTTTCGCTGACAGCGTGGCCGCATGGCTGCCGCCACCCAGGAACCGGAGTCAGTCCTCAATAGGAGCCGGTTTGGGTGCGGCCGGTACCGTCTCTCCAACCCGGGGCCGCCTTCTGATGATGACGTTATTGGTGCAGTGGACTGAAGTGGAAGAGCTGCTTTCCACCATGTTTCGCGGAATCCAATACCCGTCCACAACTTCGAATCGGGACGACAGGGGGTAGAAGGGGTGATCGGGTGTCAGATGCATCTAAGTTCCTAATTTGCGGGTGCGCTTTGCCGTAAGACGTTCGTAGTGCTCGCAAGAAAGGATGGGTGCTGCGTTTGGACACCGATGGCCCGGCAGTGGAATCTGCAGTCCACTGCCGGGCAATTGGTTGTTTGGTATGGGTGCCGAAGCTGTTAGTGCCGTGCCGCCAGCGCGTTTTTCAGTGCCTGCGCTGACGAGCTGCTGCTGTTGATGCGCCAGTCCGCTTCCTTGTTGAAATGGAACCAGGTGATGGCGGTGACGTCACCCTGGGCCGCCAAATAACTGATCAGCGAGGTGTTCCAGTCGGCTTTGGAGCCGCCCTGCTCGGCGGAAGATGTTTCAGCAATCAGGATTTCCTTGCCCGGTGCCAGGGAGCGGAGCTCGGAGATACCCTGGCCGAAGAGTTGGGAGGGCGTCTGCCAGGTGCTCCATGTTGCCGAGGTGCCCCAGTTGTAGCCGTCCAGGGCGACGGCGTCCACGTAGGCGGAGCCGGGGTACAACCCGGCCAGCGGTGTGGATCCCCAGTACGGGACGTTCGGGTTCCAGACCCAGGTGATATTCGAGGCACCAGTCGATTCGACGACGTCGTGGACGTGGCGCCAGGCGGCCACGTAGTCGCCGGTGGCATTGCCGTTGATGCCTTCGGCCCAGGGGTACCAGTCACCGTTCATCTCGTGCCCGAACCGCAGCATGACCGGCTGCCCCCAGGCAGCCAGGGACCGGCCCCAGCTGAGAAGGTGGGCATCAAAATCACCGGCGGCGATCCGGTCAAGTGAATAGGCTGGCTGGTCCGTGCCGCCGCCCCACGCCCAGGGTTCCCAGGTCAGCAGCGTTACTGCTCCCCGGGCCCTGACCGCCTCGAGTTCGGCAAGCGGCGGGGCCTGGTTGAAGTCCTTGTAAGAGAGGATGATGGACGGCGCTTCACCGGCCAGGGCAGCTACCTCGTCCAGTTCCGCGCCCGCCATCGGGCCGCCGGGGACGCCGGCCCCGAAGCGCAGGAGCGCCCTGGTGGGGGCCTCGGCTTCTGGTGCAGGTGCCGGTGCAGGTACCGGAGCGGGAGCTTCCTGGCTGTCTTCCGTGGTGGTGGACGGTGAGCTGTACGTGACGGTGAAGCTGGCCGCGGCTGTGGTCCTGCCCGAAGCTGCCTGGATTACGACGGCGGGATCGTTCGTCACCGGGATCACCAGGTCAACTTTGAAGTAGCCCGAAGCGCTGGCCGTAAAAGCAACGGCGGCGGTGCCGCCGGTGACTGTTCCTGCAGCTTTCTTTGGGAAGCCGGTCCCCGTGACCGTCACCGAAGTTCCGGCTGGCCCAGACGTGGGGCTGAGACTTATCGAGGCACTTGCGGCCTGCACGGCCGGGGCCGTACCCGTCATCGTCCAGGCCACAAGCGCCAGGACGCCTGCCACAAAGCGTAGCGTTTTCATTCCACTCCAAAAACAGTTCCGTCCCCGAACGGAGTCAGGGAGCATGAGGGCACGATCCACCCCCTTCCCTTCAAGTTTTAGGCATTCCGCGCCGTCAGCCCCGCCGTATCAGCGCAGGATTTGCAGAGGATTCTGCAAGCCCGGCTGGCCCCTTGAAGGCACGTCAGACGGACCAATTCCAGGCGCGCGGCTTGCATGACGGATAGGAAGTGTGCTTACTATTTAGGTAGAAAGCATGCTTACTAATGCTTCCAGTTTTGTCCTCACGCAGCATCAAGTTAGTACCAAGAAGGAGATACACATGATCAGCACTGAGAACCTTTCTGCACTGACCACTGCCGGCGGACACGTCGTAGGTTCCGATGGAAGCAAGATCGGCTCCATCGGCCAGATTTACGTGGATGACCAGACTGCCGAGCCCACCTGGGTCACGGTCAAGACCGGGCTTTTTGGCACGCACGAGTCCTTCGCCCCGCTGGAGGCCGCTACCCAGGACGGCAACGATATTGTCGTCGCCCACACCAAGGACAAGGTCAAGGACGCCCCCCGGGTCGCCCCGGACGGGCACCTGGAACCGGCCGAGGAAGACCAGCTCTACACCTACTACGGTCTGGGCACCGGCCACGGGTTCACCGGTGACGGGTACGCCGCCGGCACCGCAGAGGACACCGTGGGCCGCGGAACCGTCGGCCACGACACCTCCGGTCCCACCACCGATGAGGCGATGACCCGCTCGGAGGAACAGCTCCACGTCGGCACCCGCAAGGAAGAAGCCGGCCGGGCACGGCTGCGCAAGTACGTGGTCACCGAGAACGTCACCACGACCGTCCCGGTCCAGCGTGAAGAGGTCCGGATCGAACGCGAACCGATCACCGAGGCCAACCGCGGCGCTGCCCTGGACGGCCCGGCCATCAGCGAAGAAGAGCACGAAGTCATCCTTCACGAGGAACGCCCGGTGGTGGAGAAGGAAACCGTCCCGGTCGAGCGCGTGCGCCTGGACAAGGAAACGGTCACCAGCGAGCACACCGTCACCGAGGAAGTCCGCAAGGAAAACATCGAACTAGACGACGACGGCATCACCCGCCGCTAAGAACACATCACCGGAATCCCACCCGATTCCCCACGCACGGCCCGTCCTCCCCTGAGGACGGGCCGTGCTTTTTGTGCGTGCCGGACTCTTGTTCCCGGTCTTCCAAGGGCAGAGAATAGTAGCTGTTCCCACGTCAGCGGCTCAGCGCTTCTTAGGCACGTGGCGGCAAGCGCTGCGGTGCCTTTCCTCACCGGAAACTTCAAACGGCGGTCATGCTGATGAATTCGCCTGATTCCCCTGGCATTGTCCTGTCAGTCATCAAACGGCGCCCGGTGGCAGCCTTCGTGGTCATTGCCATTTCGTTGTCCTGGACCGTGCAGATCCTGTCCCTCCTGCTGCTGGGGAACATCCTGCCGGGAATCCTTGCCGAACTCCTGATCCTGCTGGGAACGGCAGTCCTGGTCACCGCGGCCGCGGATGGCCGGCCCGCCGTGCGTGAGCTCTTCCGCAGGGCATTCCGCTGGAGGGTGGGGGCGGGGTGGTACGTGGCAGCGCTGCTGGCACTTCCTGCGCTGACTGCGCTCATCGCTGCGGTCACCGGGACGATCCACCCGCCGGCCGACGGCTGGTGGCCATTGACGGGCAATTACCTGCTGAACACTGTGATCTTTGGTGCCCTCCTGGGCAACATCTGGGAGGAGCTCGCCTGGACCGGGGTGGTGCAGCACCGGCTCATGGACCGGCATGGACCCGTAATTGCTGCCCTGCTGACGGCCATCCCGTTCGCACTCATCCATCTGCCGTTCGCCTTCGCCGAGCGGGGCTTCACCGGCACTCTATGGTCCGACGTCGCGGTCTCCTGGGCGGTCCTTTTCCTTTTCGCACCGTTCTTCCGCCTGCTCATGGGGATCGCCTACCTGGGAACGGGCTACAGCCTGCTCATAGTGGGGCTGCTGCACGCCTCCTTCAACGCCTCTGCCTCCACGAAGCTGGACGTGTTCGACGGCGAGTGGCAGCAGATTGCCGCTGTGATCGTCCTGCTGGGAGTGGTGGCCGCCGCCTCCCGGGCTTGGCGCCTGCGGGCTGCACCGGCTGAAGGAGGCCAGGACGCCCGCACAGTCCGGCGCCCCACAAAGGGCTCAAGCGCCAACACCACCGGCGACAGCGACGGACCTCGTTACGCCCGTTGATCGAAAAGAGAAAAGCCGATGGTTCCTCAATTTCGTTCAACCCCCTGGCCTGATGCTCCGGAGCGGACAGGCGCCGGGACCGGCCGGCTCCGCCACTGGACAGCCCGTCATGGGTTGCTGGCCTATACGGTGATGGCGTATGGGATTGCCTGGCCTTTGTTGGTCGGAGGATTCTTCGGAACTGAGGCCGGCACCTTGGACCCCGAAGGCGGGCTGGTTGCCGTCATGAACCAGGTGGCCTCCGCGGCCCCGTTGCTTGCTGCCGTGGTGGTCCTGGCCCTCAGCCAGGGTAGGCGTGGCCTGGCCTGGCTGGCGGGGAGCCTCGTCCGGTGGCGGGTCCATCCCTTGTGGTACGCGTTCGTTTTTCTCGCTGTCCCGCTTCTCGGGGTAGCCGCCACCTGGGCGTTCCACCCGGGGGCAACAGTTGCAGCCCTGGGGCAGAACTGGCCGCTGCTCTACACGCAGTTGCCATTGGGTATTTTGAGCATTGCCGTTTTCACCGGTCTGGCTGAGGAACCTGGATGGCGCGGCTACGCCCAGCCAGCTGCCAATCGGCGTTTCCATCCCTTGCTTGCCGCGCTGGTCGTGTCAGTGATCTGGGCACTCTGGCACCTTCCAAACGCCTTGTTTGTGCAAAACCCGGCCGAGACCCTCGCCCATCTGCTGGCCACAGTGGTCAACGGCTTCGTCCTGGCCTGGGCTTACAACTCCACCAGCGGCAGCGTCCTCATCGTGATGCTTCTCCACGGAGCCCAGAATGCTACAGGGGGACTGGTAATTCGACTGTTCGACGGATCCGGGGACGGGCCGACAGCCACCATGTACTACCTGATCTCGGCGTTGGCGTTCGGTGTTTTGATGGCGGTCGTGACGGTCCTGACCCGGGGGCGATTGGGCCTCTCTTTTCCAGGAGGCATGATTCAGGCTGAAACTGGCTCCCGGGGCCAAGCCTGAGAATTCCTGCAACCACCCGCCGTGCTCAAGGCGTGGAGATGGGTTCCTCGAGAAGCCAGTGCAAAGCCTCGGTCCTGTTCGTGAAGAACCGGGTGGGACACGGATGGCTGCCAGGACCGCGAAAGCCGGCAATCACGCGGTCCACCGGATTGGAGCCGAGCAGCGCAATGCGCGAAGCCGCACTGGGAGTCGAGAAAGCGGCACGGGCTGCGTGGCTGACTGTTTCGACGCTGGTCATCTCCACCAGCAGGGGGCGGCTCCGGCCATGGCAGATGTCATTAACCTCGGCCATGGCAGCGTTAATATCCGCTTCTCCTAGGATGGCTTTGGGGGACCAAACCAAGTGGAGGACCCCCTCCGGGCCGAGCGCCAAAGTCCCCTTCCCGCCGTCGATCATTTTCGTCTCCATGACGCACCCCTCCAGTCGGCGCTCGTGCGAAGCTTGCTACCGCCCATCACGGTCAAAGCGTACTTCCAACAACCTGCAGGCCTCTGGCCGACTTCCGTACTTGCCGGCTAGAGGGCAGCCAGCAGGTCCTTCATCTCCTGAATTTCGGCTTCCTGCGAGCTGGCGATGTCCTTGCTGAGCTGGACCGCGTCGCTGTTCTTGCCGTCGGTGGTTTCGGTCCTGGCCATCGTGACGGCACCTTCATGGTGGGCGATCATCTGGGTCAGGAACAGCCTGGCCGCCTCGGTGCCCTGGGCGGCCTCGAGCTTTGCCATGTCATCCTCGCCCATCATCCCCGACATGCTGTGCCCAGATGCCTTATGCGTGGGCATCTGGGTGGGCTGGCCCCAGCTTTGAAGCCAACCGGTCATCTTCTCGATCTCGGGGCCCTGGGCGGCCTTGATCCTGGTGGCCAGGTCCGTCACCGGCGCCGGAATGCCTTCCTTGGCAAGGATAAGATCGCTCATCTCCACCGCCTGGGCGTGGTGCGGGATCATCATCTGCGCGAACATGGTGTCCGCATCATTGAACCCGGCCGCCGCTGCGGGGGCCTCGCTTGATGCCGGTGCCGAACCGGACGGTGATCCGGAGCTGCCGTGGTGCATGCCCGGCATGCTGGTGGTGTCCGAACCGCCCGCTCCGGAACCGGCGGAGCAACCGGCAAGGGCGATTGCCCCGGCGATGGCAACAGTTGAAATCGTCAGCGTCTTCTTCATGGTGATCAAGGTCCTTCCGGTTCTTTCTGCCTCCCGCAGGGGCAAATGGTTATCAGGGTACCGGCGCGTTGGCCTGCTGGTTAACGCTGCCGGGTCAATACACCTGGGCGGGATTGAGCTTGACCCGCCGCAGCAGTTGGGCGTTCAGTGCCACCACAATCGTGGACGCAGACATCAGCACGGCCCCGGCAGCTGGTGACAGAACCACCCCGGCGAATGCCAGGACGCCCGCTGCCAGGGGAACTGCCAGGACGTTGTACCCGGTGGCCCAAACGAGGTTTTGCCACATCTTCCGGTAGCTGGCGCGGGACAGGTCCACCATGGACAGGACGGCCCGTGGATCGTTCCCGGCCAGGACAACGCCGGCGGATTCCATGGCTACATCCGTGCCGGCACCGATGGCGATGCCAACCTCGGCGCGGGCCAGCGCGGGTGAATCGTTGACGCCGTCGCCCACCATGGCCACTTTCATGCCGCGGGCCTGCAGTTCGGCAACTTTCTTGTCCTTGTCCGCCGGCAGGACCTCGGCGAACACCTCATCGATGCCCAGGTCCTCGGCGATCGCCTTGGCCACCTGGCGGGCATCACCGGTGATCATGGCCACCTTGACGCCGCGGTTCTGCAAGGCCGCCACCGCCTGCCGCGACTCGGGCCGCACTGCATCCTCCAGGCTGACCGCCCCCAGAGTGCGTCCGCCGTCGAGCACGTGCAGGACAGCCGCGCCGCGCTCCATCCACCCGCGGGTCACCGCGGCCATGGCGGGAGGTTCGACGACGGCGAGCTCACGCAGGAGCGCGGGCCCGCCTATGTGCAGGGTGCGTCCGTCCACGCCGGCACGGGCGCCGCGTCCCGTCAGCGCGGAGAACGCGGCGGCAGCGGGCACCGCCAGATTCCGCTCCTGCGCAGCGCGGAGGATGGCCCGGGCCACGGGATGCTCGCTGTCTGACTCAACCGCGGCAGCAAGTGCCAGCAGCGCGTCGGCGTCCCCGCCGGGCACGGTGGCGATGTCCTTGAGCTGCAATTCGCCCGTGGTGAGCGTGCCGGTCTTGTCGAAAAGGACAACATCAATGGTGCGCATGCGTTCCAGGGCCATCCGGTTCTTGATCAGCACGCCGGCGCGGGCGGCCTGCTCGGTGGAGATGGCGATGACCAGCGGGATGGCCAGGCCCAGTGCGTGCGGGCAGGCGATCACCAGCACCGTGACGGTCCGGGTGACCGCCTTGGGGACGCTGCCGAGCAGGGTCCATGCGATGAAGGTGATGACACCGGCGCCGGCAGCGAAGTAAAACAGGAAGGCCGCTGCCCGGTCCGCCAGGGCCTGGGCTTTGGACGAGGACGCCTGCGCTTCGGCCACGAGGCGTTGGATCCCGGCCAGGGCAGTGTCGTCACCCACCGCGGTGATTTGGACGCGGACGCTGTTGTCAGTGGCGACTGTCCCGGCCACCACGGGGTCCCCGGGGCCGCGGGGAACGGTTTTGGATTCACCGGTGATCATGGATTCGTCGACTTCCGCCTGCCCGCTCACCACTGTCCCGTCCGCTGGCATCCTGCCGCCGGAGCGGACCAGGACGGTGTCGCCTGCGCGCAGCTCGGAGACCGGGACGGTTTCGGTGCCGGTGGCGGTGATGCGTTCGGCCTCGTCGGGGAGGAGCGCGGCGAGGGCATCCAGTGCGCCCTGTGCCGAGCCGAGGGCCCGCATCTCAATCCAGTGGCCCAGCAGCATGATGGCCACCAGGAGCGCGAGTTCCCACCAAAAGTCCAGGTCAAACCCGCCGATGCCCAGGGTAGTGATCCAGGACGCGGCGAACGCCACCGTGATGGCCATACCGATCAGCAGCATCATCCCGGGCCGGCGGGTTTTCAATTCCTGCCATCCGCCCTTGAGGAACGGCTGGCCGCCGTGCAGGAAGATCACGCTGCCCAGGAGGGGCGGGATCCAGGCTGAGCCCGGGAAGGCTGGGGCCGTGTAGCCGAGGATGTGCCCCACCATCGGGCTGAAGTAAACCACCGGCAGGGACAGGGCCAGGCTCAGCCAGAACCTGTTCTTGAACATCGCTGTGCTGTGGCCTGCGTGTTGGCCTGCGGTGTGAACGGCGTGGTCATCGTCGTCGTGGACGCGGCTGTGTCCGTGGCCTGCGGGGGAGCCGGTCATGTGGCTGGAGAGCGCGGCGGCGGGGGACCTTTGCGGTGTGGTGGCAGTCCCGCCTGCATGCACATGTTGGTGGTGCTGGGTGTGGTGTTCCATGTCAGTTTCCATTTCCACTAAGAGGTGATGGGCGCTGGGGTTGAACGGCTGTGAAGGCCGGTTGAACGCACGGCCGGGACATACCACTTCACTGACAACACCTAGAAATATACCCCCTAGGGGTATAAGCGTCAATAGGTTGTGTCAGCCAGAAACTAAAAGTCGCCCTCCACAATGCCCGTCTCCGTTGCCGGTGCGATGGAGCTCGCTGTACCGCTGGTGCTGGTTACGGACGACGTCGGTGTCCACACCATGGCTGCAGGGGTAGTGGAGGTCCGGATGCTGGCAGTCCCGCTCGCCACGCTGCCAAGGGTCACAGTCACGACTGTCCTCGGCACACCCGCCGTGGTAACCGTGGTGGCCGTCATGGTGGCGTTGAACGTGACGGTTTTGCGGTTCTTCACGAAATTGCCCCGGGTGTTCACACTTCCCAGGTTCACCGTGCTGCCGGGCCGCTGGATGTCCAGCGTGTCTCCGCTGTTGCCCGTGCCGAGGCCCTGGACGTTGCCGTCGCGCAGGCGGACGGTTACGGGGAGGGGAGCGCCGGTCCACCCCGGGGTGACCGACGGAAGGCTTACCTGCTGGCTGTAGGTGAAGCTCACGGTGTCGCCAGCGTCCGGCCTGGCCGCCGCTCCGGTGCCGTTAACCGCCTGGACGTCAGCGCCGCGCAGGGGACTGTTGTCCACACGCCGTCCCGCAACGGTGGCGGAAATGGTTTCCCTGTTGGCGCCGTCAATGAGGATGGCGCGGAAATCGTACAACCCGTCGGGCACCTGCCGGGTGTCCCAAGTGCATGAGTACGGAGCCGCAGCCAGGGTGCAGCGCGTGGTCCAGGTGGACGTCCCTGCCGGTGCCGTTTGGATCCTGATGCTGCCGACGCCGGCTGTCGAGTTGGCTGCGGCGGTGAGGGTTGCGGTACCGGTCAGGTAAGCCCCCGGATCCTCCACCGACACGGAGGCCACGGTATTGTCCACCACCCTGTTGGTGACCGCGGCCGACGTCGTACTGATGCCTGCTGCATCCGTGGCAATGGCACGGAAACTGTAGGAGGCGTTGGCCAGGACGGTGGTGTCGAACCGGCAGGAATAGGGCGGTTCGGTGACTGTGCAAAGCAATGACCAGGTACTGGTGCCCGTGCGGGCGTACTGGATCTGCACCTGTTCAACGCCGGAGTATGCATCTGCGGCGGAGGCAGCAAACGTCCTGACGCCCCGCAGCGGTGTGCCCGGATCGGTCATGGTCACCGCGGGCGCCGCGTTGTCCACCAGGACATCCGGAATGGTCTCCGAAAAGGTGGACGTGGATCCCGAGACGGCGACGGCCCGGAGGTCGTAGAACTCGTTGGCAAACGTGCCAGTGCCCCAGGTGCAGTTGTACGGGGCGAGCAGGTTCAGGCACAGGGTGTTCCACCTGTTGGCCCCCGCAACGGAATACTCGACGCGGACGGTGTAGGTCGTGCTGCCCGGGCTGTGAAGGGTGGTGGAGAGGTTCACGGTGCCGGTCACTACTTCGCCGGGATTGTTCAGGGCCACCGAGAATGTATTCGCCACCGTGGTCTGGACGGTGGGCGAGGTGCTGGTGAGCCCGGCATTGTCCGTGGCCACGGCCCGCAGGCCATATGCGCCATCGGGTGAATTTTGCGTGTTCCACGGGCACGAATAGGGTGTTACCGCCGCCGTGCACAGCGTGGTCCATGCCCCGTTGGGAGGCAGCAGCTGGATGGCCACGTTGCGGATGCCGGTCTCGGCGTCGCTCGCCTCAGCGGTCAGTGTGACCGCACCCCGTACCGTGGCTCCCGGGCCGGCTAGGCTGACCGACGGCGGCGTCCAGTCGGCTGCCGTACCGAACGTGTTGGCGGTGCTCGCGGTGCTAGCGGTGAATGCCGCGGAGGAGAAGGCGGTGGACGTCGCCGTCACCAGCACGGCCAGGGCCGCCACCATGCCGACGGCGGCGCTTGCCTTCCTGCGCCGCGAACGGGCAGCTGGGGGAGCCGAGGCGGGCGAGGGAGTGCCGCCGTCGTCCCCGCCCCTGTCCTCGTGGTCCTCCTCGTCCCATGCACGGGTGCCGAATACGGCAAGAGCGATGGCGAGCAGTGTCAAAACACTCCACCATGCCAGGGCCGGGAGGTTGCCGCTCTTCAGCCAGAGACCGGGAAGCCCCACCGAGGGGATCAGGAGCCGGGCCTGGCCGGTGATCTGGCCGCGGTCCAGCGGCGTGCTGTCCGCCTCGGCATTGGCGTCTCCGGCCGTCACGAAGGTGCCGTCCCTGTTCTCCGCCACGATCCGGTGGAGACGGATTTTCTCTGCTCCACCGGGCTCGGCGGAGGCAGGGCTGGTGAACTCAACCACGCCGCCCACCGGCACCTTCTGCTCGGCGCCGAACGGGGCCGCGATGACTGCGTCGCCGGCGCTGATGTGCGGCTCCATGGACCCGCTCTGGACCACAGTGCCATGCCAGCCCAGCAGGACGGGCAGCGCCGCAATCAGGGCAAGGCTCAACAGCACGCCCAGATACAGCCGCGAGAGCGTGGACGCCACCAAAAGCGCCCAGCCGTCAGCGGAAAACAGGGGTCCCCACCAGGAGGGTACCCGGGCGGACCCGGGTTCCTCCCCGGTTCACGAAGTCAGGTTTGCCGCTGCCTTCCGGCTACGGCTGCGTGGGGGACTCGTCCGACTGCAGCTCCCAGACCAAGTCGATGCCCACGCGGGCACCCTGCAGTGCGTTGACGTCCTCCTGGCTCATGCCGGTGGTGTCAAAACGCCAGGTTCCGCGGTAGCTCTGCGTTTCGCCGGGGGTTCCGGCGGTCTGCCATGGTGCACCGCCGGTGGCGAAATCCCGGTTGACCGAGGCCAGTGTGGAGAGGGGCAGTTCGGGGACGGTGTTGGCAACGGGAGTGAATCCGGTGCAGTCATTGAACGAACCGCCCGTGCCCTGCTCGAGGTCAAAGTAGATCCGGTTTTCCAGGCCCTTGGAGGTAACGAGGTTCTGGGTGTAGGCCCTGACCTCGCCCGGGACGTTGGAGTTGGACGTGACTACAATGCACTTTTGGCCCGTCTGGCCGGGGACGATGTTTTCCACGGTGAAGGCGGCGGCGCCGAGATCGTCGTCGGTGAGCGTCACATTGCCGGTGCTCCATGAGCTGCCGGAGTTCCTGGTAGATGCCGTGAAGGCGGCCTGGGATCCTTGCCAGACCATGCCGCCGGCAATGAGGACGGCCAGGGGGGCAGCGCCGAACACGGCGATTTTACGGGCGCGAGCAGAGGGATTTTTCATGACTGAGACCTTGTCCTGGAACTGATGAATTGGGTTTATGCCTGGTTAACCAGGCGGACCCTCCCAGGTGTCCGCAAGCCCCCCAAGCGCTGTCAACTTCAATGTACGGGAATTTAATGCTACTTGACAGTAGTTGTCACGAGCTTGTTGCGGGACGGAAGAGAGGTGCTACCTAGGGCTTTCCCAACTTCGCCGACCCCTTCTGTTTTCACCGCGGTTTCAGGAGTAGCTGCGCCCTTGCGGCAACTTTCCGTTGTTTACAGCAGAGGTTCGCCGATTTACAGCCCGGGTACAGGCCCAGCGAACCAAGTACCGGGCGGAAACAGCCCAAGTAAGAAGCGAGTACCCACCACTGTGGTTCACCAAATGTCCCGTCGCTTCAATGGGAACCATTGCACCACCGAACTGCTTTTGGGGGAACCTCTCGTGATTACTTTGGAACTGGCAAATGACACCGGCCATGAAGGCCTTGTGCTTGAAGTCCTGCCGCAGACGCCGGCTCTTCAGATTTCCGTTTTCGGCCCGCTGACCATTCGCCGCGGCGACGTGGAGCTCAGCGCCAACCACCTGGGCGGACCCAAACCCCGCCAGGTGCTGGAAATTCTCCTGATGAACTTCGGCTCTGCGGTCTCCAAGACCCGGCTGATGGACCTGCTGTGGGGCGGCAACCACCCCGCCGCCGCGCTGCCCACACTGGAAAGCTACGTCAGCGTGCTCCGGCGCCACCTGCAGCCCGGAAGTGGTCGGACAGGTCCCTTGAAAACAGTCACCGGCGGCTATGCCATCGACCGGTCCCTGGTGGAACTGGATCTGGACCGGTTCGAGACGCTGACCAAAATGGCCGGCCAGGCGGAGCCGCGCGTGGCGCTCTCCATGATGACAGAGGCACTTGACCTCGCGTCCGAGCCGCTGCTCGGGGATGAGCTGCTGCCGGCCTGGGCAGAGGAGGAGCGGGCTGCCCACGCAGCGCAAGTTGGCCTTGCCCGGGTCATGGCCGCAGAAACCGCCCTCTCCGTGGGCGAAGCAGGAAAGGCCATCGCCTGGAGCAGTGCCGCCGTCAAGGAAGATCCCCTCAACGAACGGGCCTGGACAGCGCTGATCCAGGGGCTCGAACAGAACGGCGAAACTACTGAAGCCCTGCGGGCCTACGACCGTTGCCGCAGGATCATCGATGAGGAACTGGGCTGCGCCCCGGGGCCGGCGCTCCGGGAAGCGCAGGCACGGCTCCTCAAAAGCACGGCGGCAACATCAGCGCCGTCAGGCATCCGTGGCACCCTGTCGGTGGTCGCCAGCACCCGGCCTCAGGCCCCTGCGGTGCTTGAACGGGATACGGGTCGCCTGCGGATCCTGATTGTCGATGACCACACCACGTTCTCAGACCTGTTGGCCGGGGCGCTGGACCGCGAGCCGGACCTGGAAAGCGTGGGAGCGGCGAAGTCCGTGGCATCAGCGGTGGCCATGTTCCGGGACGCCAGGCCCGACGTCGTCATCATGGACCTTCACCTTTCTGACGGCAGCGGGCTCACAGCTGCCCAGCGCATCCTCGCGGAAGCGCCGGAAACCCGGATCGTGATGCTGACGGGCAACCCGTCGCAGGAAGCGCTGTGTGAGGCCGCCCGCATCGGGATCTGCGGCTTCCTCCCGAAAGACGGCGCACTCGGAGTCATGCTGGACACACTGAGGCACGCCCACGTTGGAAACATGATCGTGAGTCCGGCGCTGGTGGCTACGTGGGGCGCCGCGGCCTAATCCTTGCCGCGCCGGGTGGTTTGCGGACGACGGCGGCTGGTGCTTGGCTGCCAAGCCGCCCCTACGTGCGGCGCAGCTTAGCCTTCGTTGAGGTCCAGCCCTCACGGTGGAGCCTGTCAAAACCCTCCAGGAGCAGGTCCAGGGCGAACTCAAACTCGAACTGGTCATCGCACCCGTGGCCTACTACGGAGTCGGGGTCGTGTGGAGTGGCGGTGGCGATGGCAGCGATGTTGGGGTACCGCTGCGCCATTTGTGCAAACATCTCCGCCTGCACTTCAGGGGCGGGCTGCGGCGCCGACTCGGTTTTCTCGGCCGCTGAGGAGTCAAACAGTTCCTGGGTGAATCCCCACATCCGCCCGCCGAGGGCATGCATGGCATGGTGGGTGAGGTCAGGGGACAAACCGCCGGCGAGGAACAGTCCGGCGAAGGACTCCTGGTAGTCAAGGACAGCCGTGGTGGGTTTGGTGCGGGTCTCGATCGCCGGCCTCGCCCATGCGTGCCGCTGGAGCGTTCGGCGGGCGGACAGTACCCGGTTTCGGATCGCAGTCTTCAAGTCCGCGTGGGTTTCGGGCGGGTCAATTTCACCGATGATAACCTCCACCATCCCGTCCAGAAGGTCTTCCTTGTCCGAGACGTGCTTGTACAGGGCCATGGGAACGACGTGAAGCTCCTGGGCGAGTCTGCGCATGCTGAGCGCCTCGACGCCGATGACGTCCGCGAGTGCTACGGCGGCGAGCAGAACCCGCTCACGGTTCAGCCGCACGCGCTCAGCTGTTTTCGCCTGCGTCATCGGGCTCCTTCCGCGGAGTTTGAGGATAAGCCGTTGACAAGTGTACGCGGTACACCTAAAGTCGCAATCAGTAGAAGTGTACGTCGTACACCTTTCACAGTAAGGGAGACGCATCATGGCCAGTTCGGAATCGGGCACAAAGCTCCGTCCTATGGTTTCTCACCGGAAGACCTCGCTGGCTGCCGGCGTGCTTTACCTCCTCACGTTCGTGTCTATCCCCACCCTCTTCCTCTATGGCCAGGTGAAAACCGATCCCGGATACATCACCGGTCCCGGTCCCGACACCCTTGTTATTGTCGGCGGGCTCCTGGAGGTGGTTGTTGCCCTGGCCTGCATCGGGACCGGTGCGGCGCTGTATCCGGTGGTGAAGCGACAGAATGAAGGGCTCGCGCTCGGGTTCGTGGCTGCGCGGATTCTGGAAGCGGGGGCCATCTTCGCCGGCGTTGTGGCGCTGATGTCCATCGTCACCTTGCGCCAGGCCGGCGTTGGAGAGGACGGGCTTATTACCGGTCAGGCGCTGCTGGCCCAGCATGTCTGGACTACGCTGCTCGGCCAGGGCCTGATGCCCGCGTTCAACGCGCTGCTGCTCGGTTCGCTCATGTACAAGTCCCGGCTGCTGCCACGGGTGCTGCCGGTGTTCGGGTTGATCGGGGCGCCGCTGCTGATCGCGGGAGCAGTGGGCACGCTCTTTGGCTTCTGGGGCCCGGTGTCGCCGCTGGCCGGACTCGGTGCGCTGTGCCTGACCGTATGGGAGTTCGGAATGGGCATCCGTCTGGTCGTGAAGGGCTTCAACCCCGACGCGGTGGCGAAGCTCGCCACAGCCGATGCCTAAGACGCGTGGGGCGAGGCCGGGCGGTGAGGGCTGCCGGCATCACCGGCTAGGCGCGGGCTCTTTGCTTTATCCAGCCCCATACGGCCGTGGCGGCGATCAGCAGCAGGCCGATGAAGGCCAGCCACAGCAGGCCCTCGATAATGAGGCCCAGGATTGACAGGACGAACCAAATGATAAGCAGTGTGATGAGTAGTCCCATGCCGGAATACCTGCTTCGGGTCAGGCCATCTATGAGTTACTGTCGGAAACCGCTGAGCTGACGGCAGTTGGGCTGTCATACTCCTGGTCCGGGATCGCTTCAAGGGCCTGGATGACGTTGCTGTCAGCACCAGAGTCCTTTGCTTTGGACAACAAGGCGTCACGGCTGGCGGGATATTCCACGCCGCCGAGGAACTTCTGAATCTGGATGGGGTTGGGAGTTTCGGCCATCGTGCCAGTTTCCTTTCTGCTGTCCGGATCTTGTCTCTGCGCTACTGCCCGGGGAAGAGAGGCCGGGCAGATGTTCATCGTAGGCCGGTACGTCTTAGAAAAGAAGACTGCTTTCTTGTCCTGCGCCCGGTAGAGATCGTGCCCCAACCCATGCGGCAGGAAGTGTAGGCAACCTCTTCTCCGGACATGTGGTGACGCGCGGGGCCTGCCACTCGGGAAACTGCCGCGTGGGTTTCAACCATGTTTGGACGAGGAAGTCCCGGTTTAGTGACGGGCAGACCGGTCAGGACATCCACGAAAGCCCCGTTGCGGCTATAGGCCAGCACGGCAACGTCCGAGGGAGCGGAACCGGAATCACTGTGCCCCACCTGCCGGTATTGCCCCTCATCATCCGCGGGGCTACCTTGTCGCCATGGAACGCATGGCCGTACCCGAAGACATTGATGCCATCTGCAGGGGCCTGCCGGAAGTTGAACTCGGGACTTCCTGGGGTGACCGCCCAACGTACAAAGTTCCACGCGGACCGAAAGGACGAGGTTTCGTGCTGTACCGGGCCCCACATAAAACCGCCGTGGACCCGGAAACCGGCGAGCTATACCGTGACCTGCTCGTCATCGTCGTCCCGGATGACGCCGCCAAGGCAGCACTGGTCGAGGACCCGTCCGTTCCTTTCTTCACCATTCCTCACTTCGACGGCTACAACGCAGTCCTGGTGCAGGAGTCGCGGTTGGGCGAAATTGGGAGCGACGAACTGGCCGAGATCATCGTCGAAGCATGGGCTGCCCGCGCGCCCAAGAAACTGGTGGCTGAGTTCTTCGCCGGCCGCTGAGGGCGTTAAGTGAGCGAGCGTTCGAGGAAGGCGGCAGGAGCTGATAGAGCGTCCGGGAAAAGGGTGCATCAAGTGAGAGAGCGTCGCAGGGGGGAGGGGGAGGTGCGTGCTTGACGGTGCCGAACGCTTCTGGATATCCTGAACGAACGGTCGGTAAATAATTCCGCACGTCCCAGAAGGCCTTTGCATAGGAGCAACCATGGCAGCGCAGAACCTGCAGTCAGTGCCAGCTGAGCTATCCCCGGAGGAACAGGCGGCCCAGGAGGCGGAAGCCCAGGCTCACTTCGACCGTGTCATGGCTGAGGACTCCCGCATCGAGCCCAGGGACTGGATGCCGGCTGCCTACCGCAAGACCCTGCTCCGCCAGATTTCCCAACACGCCCACTCCGAGATTATCGGCATGCAGCCCGAGGCCAACTGGATCAGCCGAGCCCCCAGCCTGAAGCGCAAGGCCATCCTCATGGCCAAGGTCCAGGACGAGGCCGGCCATGGGCTCTACCTCTACTCCGCCGCCGAAACCCTTGGCCAGACCAGGGACAAGATGATGGACGACCTCATCGCCGGCAAGGCCCGCTACTCCAGCATCTTCAACTACCCGGCCCTCACCTGGGCGGACATGGGTGCCATCGGCTGGCTGGTGGACGGCGCCGCCATCTGCAACCAGGTCCCGTTGTGCCGCGCCTCCTACGGCCCCTACGGCCGCGCCATGGTCCGCATCTGCAAGGAAGAGTCCTTCCACCAGCGCCAGGGTTTCGAAATCCTCCTCGAACTCTCCAACGGCACCCCCGAGCAGAAGCAGATGGCCCAGGACGCCGTGAACCGCTGGTACGCCCCGGCCTTGATGATGTTCGGCCCGCCGGATGACGATTCGCCCAACTCCAAGCAGTCCATGGCCTGGAACATCAAGCGCTTCAGCAACGACGAACTCCGCAGCCGCTTCGTGGGCATGATGGTGGAACAGGTCCGGGTCCTGGGCCTCACCCTCCCGGATGACCAGATCCGCTTCAACGAGGACACCAAAAAGTGGGAGCACGGCCCGCTGGACTGGCACGAGTTCCAGGAAGTCCTCGCCGGCCGCGGCCCCTGCAACGCCCAGCGTTTGGAGCGCCGGAGGGAAGCGCACGACGACGGCGCCTGGGTCCGCGAGGCAGCCGTCGCTTACGCAGTAAAGCAGCAGGTTAGGGAGTCGTTGAAGACGAAGGAATACGCAGCATGAGCCCCCACGGCAACCAGGAAGTCCCTGCCAGCTCGGCCACAGACATCAACACCAACGCGGCCAAGGTTCCGGCCGGCCCGGACAGCACGGTCGACACCGCGGCAGCGGCTCCGGCCCCTGCAGCACCGGTACCGGTATCGGCCACGGAACGTGAATATGCTGCCGCAGAAAGCACCCAGGGCCGCGGCGCCTGGGGCCTGTGGGAGGTTTTCGTCCGGTCCAGCCGCGGTCTCAGCCATGTCCACGCCGGGTCCCTGCACGCTCCGGATGCCGCCATGGCACTGCGCAACGCCCGTGATCTTTACACCCGCCGCAACGAGGGCGTCTCCATCTGGGTTGTCCCGGCTGAAGCCATCGCCGCGAGCGATCCGGATGCCAAGGGCTCGTTCTTTGAGTCGCCGCAGGGCAAGGACTACCGGCACGCCACGTACTACACCAAAAGCGAAGGGGTAAAGCACCTGTGAGCACCCCCGCATCGAACATTCAAGAAACATCAGGCCACGGCGACATCTCCACCGGCGTCCAGGCCCCGTCGGGAAGTGGCGACAGCAACGCCAGCGCCACCAGAATCACCCCCGGCAATGCCCTGCGCCCGGAGGACATTGCCCTCGAGGTCCATACCGGCCTGGCCAAACCGTCAGAGGATGTTGCCGAGTACGCCCTGCGGCTGGGTGATGACGCCCTGATCCTCGCCCAGCGTTTGGGCCACTGGATTTCCCGCGCCCCAGAGTTGGAGGAGGACGTGGCCCTGGGCAACATCGCCCTGGACCAGTTGGGCCACGCCCGGAGTTTCCTCAGTTACGCCGGCGGTGCACTGTCCAACGAAGACGGCACGGCTAAGTCCGAGGATGATCTCGCGTACTTCCGCCGCGAGCACGAGTTCCGCAGTGTCCAGCTGTTCGAGCAGCCCAACGGCGACTTCGCAGTGACCATCGCCCGGCAGTTCATCGTTAGCTACTACCAGTTCGAGCTCTACCGCCGGCTCACCGCATCCACGGACGCCACCCTGGCCGCCATCGCTGCCAAGGCCGTTAAGGAAGTGGACTACCACCGCGACCACAGCGCGCAGTGGATCCTCCGCCTCGCCGGCGGCACGGACGAGTCGCGCCGACGGATGATTCACGGCCTGCGCCTGATGTGGCCGTACGTCAACGAACTGTTCCAGGACGATGACCTGACGCAGCGGCTCGCCGAGGCGGGGGCCGCCGTCGCGCCGTCCAGCCTGCGGGAGGACTTTGACCGGCTCACCGGCGAAGTCCTTCACGAAGCCGAAGTCGAGGTGCCGGACGTCCCGGCTGCCCCGGGCGGCGGACGGCACGGCAGGCACTCGGAGCACCTGGGCTACCTCCTCGCGGAGATGCAGGTCCTCGCCCGCGAGTACCCCGGAGCGAAGTGGTGACCACCCAGGCCATGTACATTTCGGACTTCGAAACCCGGACGCGCACGCCGCGGCAGAAGGCGTGGGACATCGCCGCCACCGTATGTGATCCGGAAATTCCGGTGCTCACCATCGAGGACCTGGGCATCCTGCGGAACGTGCAGGTGGCAGCCGACAAAAGAGTCATCGTCACCATCACCCCCACCTATTCCGGCTGCCCGGCCATGGACGCCATCCGCGACGATCTGCAGGCCGCATTCAAAAAGGAGGGCTACACGGACGTCCAGGTGGACCTGGTGCTCGCCCCCGCCTGGACCACGGACTGGATGACGGAGGCAGGGAAAGCGAAGCTGCAGGAGTACGGCATCGCCCCGCCGTCGGGCATGTCCAACGCAGCACGGCACGCCGGCCCCATCCGCCTGCAAATGGCTGTCAAGTGCCCGCAGTGCGCCAGCCTGCACACCAAGGAACTCACCCGCTTCGGCTCCACCTCCTGCAAGGCGCTGTATGTGTGCCAGGACTGCAAGGAACCGTTCGACTACTTCAAAGTGCTGTAAGGAAGCCCCATGCCTGTTGTCCGCCAGACCGCCGCAGAGACGGCGCAGGCCACCGGCCGCCGTCGTCCGTCCTTCCACACCCTGGCCGTGAAGGAGGTGCGCCGGCTCACCGAGGACGCCATCGAGGTGGCTTTCCACGTCCCGGCGGAGCTCGCCGGCCAGTTCGACTACTTGCCCGGCCAGTACGTGGCTCTGCGCACCAAGCTGCCGGATGAGACCGGCGAGCTGCACGAGGTGCGCCGCAGCTACTCCATCTGCGCGGAGCCGCGCAGCTTCGCGGACGGGAGCAGTGAGATCCGGGTGGCGGTGAAGAAGGACCTGGGCGGGCTGTTCTCCACGTGGGCCAACGCCGAGCTGAAGGCGGGGGACACCTTGGACGTCATGAGCCCTATGGGCGCGTTTGTGTCCAAGCACGGCCGGGACGGCAAGGCCGTGGAGCAGAACCGGATGAACTCCATGAACAACCCGGAGGAGCTGGCGGGGGACGTCGCCGCCCACGGGGAGGCGAGCTTTGTGGCCATCGCCGCGGGCAGCGGCATTACGCCGGTGATCGCGATCGCCCGGACACTGCTGGCCAAAAACCCGGAGTCGCGGTTCGACCTGATCTACGCCAACAAGGCCGCCATGGACGTGATGTTCCTGGAGGAGCTGGCGGACCTGAAGGACAAGTACCCGCAGCGGCTGGCCATCCACCACGTGCTGTCCCGCGAGCAGCGGATCGCGCCGCTGCTCAGCGGAAGGATCGACGCCGAGAAGCTCCAGCAGCTGCTGGGCACGGCCATCCACGCGGACGACGTGGACGAGTGGTTCCTGTGCGGGCCGTTCGAGCTGGTGCAGCTGTGCCGGGACACCCTGGCCGAGCGCGGCGTAAAGCCGGAAAACATCCGGTTCGAGCTGTTCACCTCCGGCAAGCCGGACCGGCCGGAGGGGCACGCGGGCCGTCCCGTGGTGGTGGACGAATCCAAGGAGACGTACAAGATCACGTTCAAGCTGGACGGCCTGCAGGGGGAGGTGGCCAGCCCCACGCACGCCCGCGAGTCCATTCTCAACGCCGCGCTGCGGGTCCGCCCGGATGTGCCGTTCGCGTGCGCCGGGGGAGTGTGCGGCACGTGTCGGGCCAAGGTGGTCACCGGCAGCGTGACCATGGACGAAAACTACGCCCTCGAGCAGGATGAGCTGGACAAGGGGTACGTGCTGACCTGCCAAAGCCACCCCACCAGCAAGGAAGTCACCGTCGACTTCGACGTCTAATTTCTACAAACAATTGAGTCCGGGTACACGCCCGCAGGGTTCCCTGGCCGAGCTTGCGAGATTAGGGTGCGGGTGGGGACGTGGACGAACCAAGGAGCCCGCATGATTTCCCTCTCCATCAGCAACAACGTCGCCGAAGTGGTCCTGGACGCACCGCACAAGCTGAACTCCCTGGATGAGCAGGCGCTCGCGGACCTTTCCCAGGCGTACGACGACGCTGCTGCCGCCGCCTCCCGCGGGGAGGTGCGGGCGCTGCTGCTGCGGGGAGAGGGCAGGGCCTTCTGCGCGGGCCGGGACATCCAGAACGTGTCACCGGAGAGCGACGACGCCGCCGCGTACCTGGGCGGGCTGGTGGAGCCGCTGCTGAAAAAGATGGCTGCCTTCCCGGCTCCCACCTTCGCGGCCGCCCACGGAGCGTGCCTGGGTGTGGGGCTGGGGCTGCTGCTGGCCACTGACGTGGTGTACGTGGCGGAGAACGCCAAGTTCGGTTCACCGTTCGCCAAACTGGGTGCCACGCTGGATTCGGGCGGGCACTGGTACTTCACCGAGCGGCTTGGCATGCACCGGACCCTGGACCTGATCTACACCGCGGAGCTGATGAGCGGTACCGAGGCGGTGGCGCAGGGGCTGTTCAGCCGGGCCATGCCGGCGGATGAGCTGCTGGAGAACACGCGGGGGATTGTGGGCCGGGTGGCTACGGGCGCCACCGGTGCGTTTGTTACCAGCAAGGAGCTGGTGGCGCACATCCGTGACCAGCGCCTTGGCCTGTGGGAAGCCATGGTTGAGGAGAACGCCGAGCAGGCGCGGCTCTGCAAGACCGAGGATTACGCGGAGGGATTCCGGGCATTCCAGGATAAGCGCGAGCCGCGCTTTACCGGCAGCTAAGGATCAGGACGGTACGGGTTCCGCGTAGGGATCAAGGCCCTCTGAACTTTCGTCGGTGGAAGCGGGGAGATCTGGCACCGTGAGAGGCTGGAACAGCTCGCGCAATTGGTTTCCCACCATGTGTGCTTCCATCAGGTGCTCGCTCACGTCACTGGAGCCGAGGACGCCCGAGGCGTAGTCCCTCAGCTCATTCTGCAGCTCAAGGAGTTCAGCGTGAAGATCATTGTTGGTTCGCACCCAGCCGCAGTCCTGGGACGCCGCCCTCGTCAAGCCACTCATCACCTGGGCAGCCCGGTTGATCTTTTGTGCCATCTCGGACGTCAGTTCCATAAGCAAGCCCCCCGGGCTGATCGATGCAGGTAACAATGAGGCGTAGGCCACAATGCAGAGTAAATGAATCATAGTAGTTTTAGCCCTCCCGCGCCCTGCGCTCTTGAGGACATCTTGAGTTTCAGGGTGCCGGAAAATTGCCATGGGTAGTTGGCGATTTGTAAGGTTCAGCTATGACTAAGGGGAAAGCTATAACCAAAGCCGTCATTCCTGCTGCTGGACTGGGAACTCGCTTCCTGCCCGCCACCAAGGCAATGCCGAAGGAAATGTTGCCGGTGGTAGACCGCCCGGCAATCCAGTACGTGGTGGAAGAGGCCGTCAAATCCGGACTCGACGACATCCTGATGATTACGGGCCGCAGCAAGCGCGCGCTGGAGGACCACTTCGACCGTGCACCGGGCCTGGAGCGCGTGCTGGAGGAGAAGGGCGACAAAGACCGGCTGGAAGCCATCCACTACGCTTCAGAGCTCGGTCCCATCCACTACGTCCGCCAGGGTGAGGCCAAGGGCCTGGGCCACGCGGTGCTGTGCGCCAAGCAGCATGTGGGCAATGAGCCGTTCGCCGTCCTCCTGGGTGACGACCTTATTGATGAGGCTGAGACCCTGCTTGAGACCATGATGGAGGTGCAGCAAAAGACCGGCGGTTCCGTCATCGCCCTGATCGAAGTGGATCCGTCCCAGATCAGCGCTTACGGCTGCGCAGACATCACCGCGGTCGACGGCGAGGATTACGTGCGTGTCAATAGCCTGGTTGAGAAGCCTGCCGTGGGTGAGGCGCCGTCCAACCTGGCGGTCATCGGCCGTTACGTGCTGCACCCGTCCGTGTTCGATGTGCTGGAGAACACCGCGCCGGGCCGCGGCAACGAAATCCAACTGACGGATGCATTGCAGACCCTGGCCGCCGGCGAGGGGGAAGGCTCCGGGGTGTACGGGGTGGTCTTTAAGGGCCGACGCTTCGACACCGGTGACAAGCTCAGCTACTTGAAGGCCGTCATCACCCTGGCGTCCGAGCGCGTTGAGTTCGGCGAGGACCTGAAGACCTGGATGAAGGGCTTTGTAGGCTAACTTGCCCTTCACCAATTTCTAGCGGTCCGTCGCCGGAAGGCGGCGGGCCTCTAGTTTTTGGAGCGCCAGCGCGGCGAGTAGGGAACCAATGACCGCGCCTGACAGGTTTGTCATAAGGTCTAGCCAACTCGGAAAGCGGTTGTGTAGAAACAGGAGTTGGCCCAGTTCCATGCTGCAGGAGATCAGAAGACCAAATATTCCTACTTGCCACCACAGATTTTTGGTAAAAGCAAGCTTGCTTACAATTCCGATGGGGATAAAAAGAGCGACGTTCGCGGATGCTTCGATGAATCTGTAATTGATCCAGCCGGGCAGGCCATGGTTGTGGAGGAATTTCAGGATAGCTGCAAGTTGGCCTTGTACCGGCTGGTCTACGGGGCTCGGCCAAAATGCAATCAATGCCAGGGGAAACAGCATGCCAATCAGGACCAATCGCCACAGCTGATAGTTCTCGAGCTGTTTCACGCGGCGCTTAGGCGGTTCAAAGAAGGGCTAGCGCTGCGGTGGCAAGGGCGGTGACCGCCAGCAGGGCCAGCAGAACGTAGGGGAGGGCGGGGGAGCCGGGGCGGGGTATGGAAAGGTCGTACTGCCGCGGTGTTCGCTGCCAATGTCTCCCCCTACGTCAAATAGATACCACAACCCCTGACGACAGCTTGGCCGGCCCCTGTGGTGAACCGTTAAGTGAAGAAGGTGGGTGTTCTCCGATCTGGAGTACACCCACCCTCTTCGGTGGCTATCAGGTTATGGCGTTACGCAGTGACCTCAGACTTGGCGCGGCGGCGGACAACAACTACTGAAGTTGCACCGGCGGCCAGGGCGCCTGCACCAACCAGGGTCCAGAGGACCAGTCCGGAATCTGCGCCAGTTGCTGCAAGATCACCGGTGTTGCCGGTCGTCGATCCAGCGGGCACTACAGCGGCAGCAACCGTAACGGTGACGGGACCAACAGTCACGCCAGATGTGTCACCTGTAGCAGTAATGCTGTAGGTACCTGCCTCGCGAATCGTGATCGGCAGCGAGAAGGCGCCCTGAGCATCCGCAGTAGCCTTCAGAGTCTGCGCTTCGGCGACTACACTGATTCGCGCCGCTACTGAACGACCACCAGCAATGTTGGCCCCGGATGCCGCTGGAGGGTTGCCGGGCGTAACGCGGATAGTAAGCGTTTCACCAGCGCGAAGGCCTTGGCCTCGAAATACGAATGTCTCCCCCGGGCCCACCACGCCGTCTGAGACGGCAGCCTGAGGCGGGAGGGGCGTGTAGTTAATGCCCTGCGCTACCGCCGGCGCTGATCCAATGAGCGCTATTGAGCCAGCAAGCGCGAGTGTTGCAAATGTTTTCTTCATATTGTCCCCCCGGAGACGTCTAAGTTTTGGTGTACCCGAAATTAGGAAGATTTCCCTCCGCACGAGACCCTGTGCAGACCTACGGATATGTATCCCAAAAAGAAGCTACCATCTGAGCAGTACTGTGAGCAACGCAAAACTACTTTGTTTACTTGGCGTTAATGCTCAGCCCACGGACGCTAGCCGCATGTTGCAGAAATTGTGGGCAAAGTCACTTCGTTGAGGGGCTGAATAGTTGGTGTGACAACGACGTTCGGTTCAACGTGTTGAACGATCTTGCCGAAAGTAAACTCCAAGACCCTGCTTTCGCCTGGGGCCAAGCGGACGGTATAGACACCGACAGGACGGTCAGAATGGATGTAAGGTGCGAAGTCCGTTTTCTGGCCGTCAAGTCTAGTCAATTCGACATGCGCTTGAACTGGTCCATAAGCCACGATGTTAGTTTGGACTGACCCCGCGGGTACGCCAAACGCGCCATCGCCGGTTACGTAGGCTGGCAGAGACGTGGCTGCGTCCGAGGGCGCAGTATTGGTGCTTGTCACCCGTACTGTCGTTTGTTCATAGCCTTCTATCGGGCACTCTCTAACCAGTTGGACTGTCCTTTTCATGTAGTAGTCCATCTTCGCGCCGGTTCCGTCGTTGAAGTAGACACCGAACTCGGCAGGAGCGACACTCCGCCCAGTTACTGAACCGCTGACTGGGTAGTTCGAAAGAACTGATTGTTCAGTTGCCACCGCGGACCAGATAAGCACACGACCCTCTTCGCTTCCACGTAAAATACCCTCAATCAGGCCTTTCCCATCACCTGCGCCCTCCGACAATGCAATAAAGATCTTCTGGGCGACTGCGGCGAAGTAGGCATCTTGCAGCTGTGGCTGCTTGACCCTTGCGTAGACATCCGACAACAGCGTCTGTACGACGTTCTCGCCATTCAGCTGGGTGGGCATACCTAGTCCACCGATAAGGTCATTTTCAGGTCCATCCAGGCTAACTGGACCCGTTGCCTGGAGAATGTAGCTTAGTGCAACTGGATCAATGGAAAGCACGCCGTCTACGCGTTGACCTGTCTTCCGTTCCCATATGGCTTGGGCTGTTGAAGCAGCTGTTGGAAAGTCCGGCGTGAGGTTGACATCCTGCATGAACTTGCCTAGGCGCACAGAGTAGATGTGTTGCTGCGAGGGGTCCGATGGTACAGCCGGAACCATCACTCCTACATCGCCCGCGCTACTTTGTGCTGTCAACGTCATACTGCCTTTGTCAAGAGTGACCACGGCCAGGGCTCCGGGGATGCCTCCTGAGGCGCGCACCTCGGCGTTGTTCTGAATCATGAGGAGATAGCTACGCCGGGCATTCGAACCCATCATTGAAGGAGCGATTCGAGAAGCATCAGCCGCGGCGTCCAAGGTGTCGGTCACCTCCTGAAGATCCCCTCGCATCTTTCTGAGCGGATCAGCTACCTGAGGCAGGAGTTTTGCCGCGTCAATCTTAGTTAAACGATCGGCGGACATCCTGACCGCGTTGGAAGCACTGCTGACAGCGGGAGAAGCCGACTCTAGAGGCTCAAGGTTAACTGCCGAGCTACTTGGGAGCAATTTGTCCCAGTCCAGGGACCCGTACGCTTCCGCAAGGGGGTACAAACCGAGGTTTACAACATCGTCAGCCGATCGGGCTATTTCGGCAACTGCGCCGACGTTTGCTCCTAGGAAGGGGATAGTCGAGGCCAAAGTCCACAAGGGATGGTCTACTGCTTCTGAGGCGGTAAGAGTATGCGTGCGGATCCTGCTAACTGTAGAAAGGGCACCCGCCTGGTCCGCTGCCGAGATGTTTACTTTCAGAGCAGGGACAAGCTCGCTGGCTGCTTCAAGCTCCGACTTAATTTTCACGGACGCCGAATTCAGCCAGGCCGTCCAGCCGAGGCAAAGAACTACTGTTCCTGCCAGTGTTCCCGCGAAGATCAGTGTACGTCGCTGCCGCTTTTTGCTGTTCTTCACATCAATTTTGCTAACTTCATGAGTGTTGCTTGCACTGTAGCGCCCAGAATCGGCCATAGTCATCGTCCTTCCCCCAAGTGGAGCATTTCGAACCAAAGCACTGGCTAGTACGCCCCGTTGCTTTGAAATACCGCCCTAGCGGTCCTTAAGAGGATGACCAAGTCACCGGCCAGGGACCAGTTCTCAACGTAATAGAGGTCTAGCCGAACTGAATCCTGCCACGACAGATTTGACCTACCGCTCACCTGCCAAAGTCCGGTCAGTCCTGGCTTTACAAGCAAGCGTCGACGGACATCATTTTCGTAGGCTTCCACCTCGCTAGGCAGAGGCGGCCGAGGCCCGACGAGACTCATGGATCCCAAGAGAATGTTAATGAGCTGTGGGAGCTCGTCCAGACTGAATTTTCTCAACACCCTGCCAGCTCTCGTGACTCTAGGGTCATTTCTCAACTTGAATAAAACTTCGTTTCCCTCGTTCTCATGCATTAGTCCTGCGAGCTGTTGCTCAGCGTCAACAACCATCGATCGAAACTTAAGCATTGCGAAATGAGCGCCTTCAATTCCCACACGTTCTTGTCGGAATAAAATAGCACCCCTGCTGTCTAGCTTGATCCAAACCGCAATTAGGGCCATGAGGGGCATGGCACCGACTAGCATCAAAGTGGAGACGACTATGTCAAAAAGGCGCTTCGCTACTCTTTGCCCGCCCTCGAGCGTGGGTGTCGTGACATGTATAAGGGGTAGTCCGGCAACCTGTTGTGTGTGTATCCGTGGTCCTGCAATGTCCGTCAGCGCAGGGGCCATGATGAGTCCGATGTTTCGCGCAGCCAATTCCCAGCCCAGGTGTCGAAGCGTTTGGGGATGCAACTGGACACCCGCGGAAACAGCTACAGCATCGGCTCGGCATGTATCGATTGCCCTCAAGATAGAAGCCGTGTTTGGTTCATGCCCAAGCACGGGCAGCCCAGAATCCGGCTCGACAGAAGGCCCGCCGTGAGCCCCTGGTGTGTATGCGGCAACTGGGGAGTACCCTGCTTCTCTCGCCCGCTCAAGGGAGGACGCAAGATGTGCTACAGCGCTATGCCCTCCTAGCAGCAGGAGCCGAGACATGCTGTCGCCGTTCTGCCGGGATACGTTGAGGTGTTGTCGAAGCAGCCACCGAGCCAGAAGCAGGCCAGCAAGGCCAGTAGGAAGGGCAATTCCAACGTACCCTCGCGCCGTGTCGATACGGAGAACATACGAGACAATTGCCACGAGTCCGAACAACCACAATGATGCGGCCGCTACTCTCTTGTATTCGTCAGGGCCGGCTCCAAGAATTCTACTCTGCCTGCTGTTCCAAGCACCCAGCATGAGCCACCAGACTATTGCCAACGCGATAGAAAGCCATAGGTAGGTGAATTCTTGTCCCGAAACGACGAACCCGGGATCAAATCCGAATCTGACTATGAAGGCTCCAACAACTGCCCAAGATACGACGAAGGCATCAACAAGTCCCAGAAGGCGGGAGGAACGCTTCCGCCAACTCGCATTTCGACTCAACGGACTCCCAAATTTAGTTTCACACGAAGCAGGTGGTCAATTGCTCGGCTACTGCCGCAGACTCATCATGTTTTCCTGATACCAGCTGACAGTGCTTCGGATCCCCTCGTTTAGCCCGATGGAAGGGCTCCATCCCGAATTTTTTAGTTTAGAAACATCAAGCAGCTTCCGTGGCGTCCCGTCCGGTTTTGAAGCGTCCCACTCAATGTCACCTTTGAACCCGACAGTTGTGGCCACCATGGACGCGAGTTCTTTTATAGTGACGTCGGTTCCTGTCCCTACATTGACCTGCGAGGGCCCATCGTAATTCTCGAGTAGGTGCAGGCAAGCGTCGGCCATGTCGTCCACGTGTAGGAATTCCCGTCTAGGAGAACCCGAGCCCCAATTCGTCACGCTGGAGAGCCCAGCTCGCGCTGCCTCGTCATACCGTCGGATGAGGGCCGGAAGTACGTGGGAATTTTCAGGCGAAAAGTTGTCACCAGGACCGTATAGATTGGTTGGCATTGCTGATATCCACGGAAGACCGTATTGGCGCCGAACGGCTTGTACCTGCAAGATGCCGGCAATTTTAGCTATTGCGTAAGCATCATTAGTGGGTTCCAAATGACCGGTGAGAAGAGATTCCTCCCTAATTGGCTGCTGCGCAAACTTTGGGTATATGCACGATGACCCGAGGAAAAGGACGCGCTCAGCACCAAATTCTCTTGCAGCGTCCAGCACGTTGAGCTGGATCCTTAGATTGTCGCTCAGGAAGTCCAATGGGTAGGAGTTGTTTGCCCAGATTCCACCCACCTTGGCCGCAGCGAGCACTACGTAACGTGGCCTCATGTCCGCAAAAAAAGCGAAGACAGCGTCCCGTTCTTTCAAATCGAGTTCGTCGGATGTCCGCCCAATGAGTCCGGTGAACCCCTCTGACTCCAGCTTCCGCCATACGGCTGAGCCGACTAGCCCCCGGTGGCCTGCAACATAAAATGGTGAGGAACGGTCCAGCTTGCCAGGAACGTAGGAAACTACGTTGGCCACTGCTACTTCCAACTTTCGAGATTAACGGAATCGATCCAGTGGTTACCCGAGTGAGTCAAGGCCTCAATATCCGCATCCACCATTATTCGAGCAAGTTCGGGCGTGTGAACCGAGGCCTTCCAGCCAAGCTTTTCCTGAGCTTTGGACGCATCACCCACGAGCGCATCTACTTCAGTCGGACGGAGGTAGCGCTCGTCGAATCGCACGTGTTCCTCCCAGTTCAAGCCCGCGTGATCAAATGAAATTTGTAGGAAATCACGAACTGTATAGTTCCCGCCGGTGGCGAGTACAAAATCGTCCGGTTCGTCGGCCTGAAGCATTCGCCACATGCCTTCTACGTATTCCGCTGCGTAACCCCAGTCTCGAACTGCATCCAGGTTGCCCATGAAGAGGACATCCTGCTTGCCAGCCTTGATGGCAGCTACAGCCCGTGTAATTTTCCGTGTAACAAACGTTTCCCCGCGGCGAGGGGACTCGTGGTTGAACAGGATGCCATTGACGGCGAACATGCCATAGGCTTCCCTGTAATTCTTCGTGACCCAATAGCTGTAAACTTTAGCTGCACCATATGGAGACCTGGGGTAAAACGGCGTTTCCTCGCTTTGAGGGGGCGGCGTGGCTCCAAACATTTCGGAGGACGAGGCTTGGTAAAACCGCGTCTGAATTCCCGACATCCTGACAGCTTCCAGGAGTCGGATAGTTCCAACTCCAGTCGTGTCGGCTGTGTGCTCGGGCTCGTCAAAGGACACGCGAACGTGTGACTGGGCGGCAAGATTGTACACCTCATCAGGCCGTATCGACGCCAATAGAGTTACAAGCCTGGCTCCGTCGCTGAGGTCTCCATAGTGCAGAAAGAGCTTTGCGTTGGGATCGTGAGGATCAACATAAAGATGGTCGACTCTAGCGGTGTTGAAAGTAGAAGCCCGTCGAATCAGGCCGTGGACCTCGTAGCCTTTCTTGAGTAGAAGCTCAGCTAGATAAGAACCGTCTTGCCCTGTTATGCCGGTGATAAGCGCGCGCTTGGTCGTCAATCCTGCCCCCATACTGTGAATCTCGCGCACAAGTTTACGGCGCTGAGAAGTTGTCAACCTATATCGCGCTACATCTTAGCCCGCTCCTGGTGTGCTGGAAGCATTGTTTCGGTGTTAGGGCGACTAGCCACCACTCTCTAAGTCGTGGCGTGGCGACTTTCGGAGTTGCGACTACCCGTGCAGTCAGTTCATTATGATGTGGGGGAATCGGGTCTGCTGGGCCAGTAGTTGTCGCTTTTGTTAGGCGTACAGCCCCCAAAAAATCTAGCTAAGCCCGGGAGCCTCGAACTTACATGCATCAACTGAAAAAACGGCAGATTGCTGGCCTGCCCCTGACGGTGACTACGCCAACTGATGTGGCAAAGCTCATATGCGAAGCAGCATCCCAGCGTCAACACGATGGGCAGGACATCCATCTCATTAATGCCTACAGCATTGCTTTAACCGAAAGTGATGCTTCTTATAGGCGTTGCCTCGAAGAAGCATCGCACAATTTGCCGGATGGTAAGCCGCTGGCCTGGGTGACGAAGCTGTCGTCCGCTCCGCTCAACCAAGTGAGGGGTCCGGCTCTGTTTGAATCGGTTATCGACTTGGGGCGTCAACACGGGGTTACGCACTTTCTACTCGGTTCCACACCCGAAACACTAGATAGGCTCGAAGCAGCGCTTCAGCGCCGGTATCCCGGAGCCATGGTAGTGGGCAAACACAGCCCTCCCTTTCGCCCTCTAACCGAGCTGGACATCGAGTACCAGGACACGCAAATCCTGAATGCCGACGCTGATATCGTCTGGGTCGGACTAGGAACCCCAAAACAGGACCTGGAAGCTCGACGGCTGGCACGAGACAAGGGCTTATACGCCATCGCGGTCGGTGCTGCATTCGACTTCTCTGCGGGAACTAAGAAGGAGGCGCCAAGGTGGGTGGGCCACCTTGGCTTCGAGTGGCTCTACCGCTTTGCCTCTGAACCTCGCCGGCTCTGGCGACGTTACCTAATTGGCAACTTCGTATTCGTACGTGCGGTAGCCAAAGGCGCAACTCAAAAATGAGGATCGCCATCGTCCACAGCTTTTACTCCGCCAAGGCTCCTAGTGGCGAAAACACCGTGGTGCGAATGCAGGTAGACGCACTGCGACGTGCGGGACATGAAGTCGCAATTGTGGCTGTACACACGGATAACCTGTCGACTAGTGGCAACTACGCGCTGCGGGCGGCATGGAACGTTGCCAGCGGCAACGGGATTAGTCCCATTGAGGAGCTCCAGAAATTTGCGCCCGACGTGGTTCACGTGCACAACCTTTTCCCGAATTTCTCGTCTAAGTGGTTGAAGAAATGGCGTGGCCCTGTCGTGGCTACTGTGCATAATTACAGACCTGTTTGTGCTGCGGGAACGCTATTCAGAGACGGCCAGACATGCACAGATTGTCCTAGGGGAACTCAGTTTTCTGCAATTGTCCACGGCTGTTACCGGAGCTCGCGGGTCGCTTCCATTCCTTTGGCAATCAAGAACGCTGGCGGCGTCAATAACGACGCATTGCTCTCGCGAAGCGACGCGGTCGTGTTCCTGTCGGAACGTTCACGGAAGCAATACGTTGATTTTGGTTTCGCCGCGTCTTCAGTTTTCACGGTGCCGAACTTTGTGGAGACTAGCCCTATAGAATCGGTACAGTCGGATGGCAGATGGGCTTTCGTCGGTCGGCTTTCGGACGAAAAAGGGATCCTACCCTTGCTAAATTCGTGGCCCAGTGGCACAGGTCTGGACATTTATGGTGATGGGCCTCTGGCGTCGGAAGTTGCGAAGCTTGCTAAGAACCAGATTTCTTGGCATGGCTCTGTGTCACGTGAGGAAGTTCTCGGTTTGTTACCGGGTAAGCATGGTCTTGTTATACCGAGTGTCTGCGCGGAGCAATTTCCGACTGTTTACGCCGAGGCGTTGGCTGCAGGAATTCCGGTTGTGGCGAAAACAGGTAATAGTGCGGCCGATGACATTACTTCGAGCGATGTGGGCAAGGTATTCGATGAGTGGGGCGACATGCCCCAGGCCCTTGTGGCAGTAGACAGCAACCGAAGAATCTTCAGTCGCAACGCACGTAAGCACTTCGACCAAGGTTTTACCGAGAGCCAATGGGTTGCGTCTATTACCAAGATATATGACTCTACAGTGGCTGGAGCAAAGGGTTAAGTGTCAACTGTAAGAAGCAACAATGGTCGTAAGCCAAACGGGCAGTTACTAGAGCGTTTTTGGGCGCGGCAACGGCTAACAGGACTTAGCCATAGATGCTTTCTATGGAAGGCGCAATAGTGCGCCGCCAGGTCGTAATGACAGTTCTGGCCCGAGGTTTGGGTAGTTGCTTGCAGGCGATCTTACTGGTGCTGCTAGCACGAACGGTCGATCAAACCCTCTTTGGGCTTACGAATGCCCTTCTGGGATTGGGTGCCATCGCCTCCGTGCTCGCGGATCTAGGTATCACGGCGTATATTGTGCGGACTTGGGCCTTTGATCGCGACCCCGAAAGAGTCATTCGTGCGATACGTGTTGGTAATATCACCACGATAGTTTTGGCCATGGTGTTAACCGCGACATTTGTCGTTGCCACTAACGCTTCAAATGCCCCGATCTACCTTAGTTTTATCGGCGTCTGGATCGCTTTTGAAAAATGCACTGAGGCTTACCTCAGCGTTCATTCGGCAGAACAACGGACTTTGACACCTGCGGTGTCCATAATTCTTCGCCGTACCCTGCCCCTCTCCCTGTTTGCAACAGCCCTTTTTTACAAAGGTGACCCGGTCGTCGCTTTAGTTATTTCACTTTGCCTTGGTGGATTGATCGGGCAACTCCATGCCTACCTGAGCCTGCCGAAATCCTTGCGCGGGAAGGCGACGGGCATTCCCTCGAGAGTGGTACTTGCGGAATCAAGGGCGTTTGGTGTCGCTTGGCTTGCCTCGCAGGTGCGGAATGCCGATGTCTTTTTAGTGAGCCTCTTTGCGGGCTTGGCAGCTAGCGGTGCATTTGCGGCCGCTATGAAGCTAACCATTCCGGTCTATCTGGTCGCGAGTGCGGTTGCATTAGCAATTATTCCTGGCGTAGCTAAGGCAGGCATGACTAGGGTGCTGCGGTTCGCATTGATCTTGGTTTGCGGTGTGTGTATCGGCGTAGTGGGACTTGCTGGGATGCGGCCCTGGCTCGATCCGGTCATGGCTTGGATTTACGGACCCGCCTACTTTGGTACCGGTTTGCTGCTTTGCTTAGTCTTGGTTGGCACGCTCGTCGGGGCAGTGGGATTTCCGCTGGGTGCTCTGCTCCAAGCCGTCAATTTAACTCGACCGGTGGCAGTTATCGAAGTGGTGGGAGCTCTTATGGTGGTTGCTGGCATCAGTGCTGGTGCGCTATGGGGCGGTGCTTTGGGCGCAGCCATAGGGGCGCTCGTCGCTCAGGCAGTACGCGCGGTTCTGCTGATTATCAGATTGTTAATTTGGAGATCGACTTCGGTAAGCCCAACTGAGGCAAGCCGCGAAGGAGTAGCCCGTTGAGGATCGTTCATTATTACCGCGACATTTACAGGCCTTCAGGGGTTACCAACGCAATAGCAGGGTGGCAAAAGGCAGCGCTTGACGCAGGCGTGGACAGCATAGCTCTACACGCCGGCTCCGAGGAGCAGTGGTCCCTGCCCAGTGCAAATGTTCCGCATGTCGGCCGGGGTCGACAGCTTCAGATCCCCCTATTGAGCAGTCGTCTGCGTTCGGGGGATATTTTGTTTCTCCATGAGGGTTGGGTGACAAGCAATATTGCGGCCGCACGCCAGGCTAAATACGTCGGTGTTCCATATATCGCCGTGCCGCACGGAGTGTACGAACCATCGATACTGTCGAACCTCAAGCCACCAGTGTCCATCAGACAGCAGATGGAGCGTCGAATGCTCAAAGACGCGGCCGCAGTCCAGACGTTCTACGACTCAGAGAACGCTTATGTCAAGAAAATTGCCACCGATGCCAGAACTTTCAGCGTGGCGACTGGAATTGGCCTTCCGTCAGCTAAATGGGAGGGAAGGGGAGACTACCTGGCATGGTTTGGAAGATATAGCGTCCAGCATAAGGGCATCGATAATATGCTTCTTGCTTACGCCGCCGTCCCACGCGAGTTCCGGCTCCCTCTTCGCCTTCGGGGAGTGGACTACAAGGGTGGTAAGAGTGAGGTTCTACGCATGGTTGAATCCCTCAAACTCGGCGCTTATGTGTCTGTGGGCGGACCTGTGCTTGGCGAGGAAAAAATTCGTTTTCTTTCCGAATCTGCTGGTTTCCTCTTCCCCTCCAGATGGGAGAGTCAAGGAATCGCCCTGCTTGAGGCGCTCGGCTTAGGTGTTCCGTCCTTGGTCAGTAGTTCGATTCACCTCTCGAGTAAGCTATCTGCAGCATCGGCTTCCTCAGTTATTGATTTCTCTGACCATATTTCTGCTGCTAAAGCTATTGTTGACGTCACCGGCAATGCTGAAGTGGGTAGGAACGCCCGGAGGTACGTGCAAAAAGAACTAGCTTGGAGTCGCCAATTTGACAGCTTGATGCAAAATATCGAGCGCTATGCTGCCTAATCACTCACGTCAGTCAGAGACAGCAGTATCCAGTCTCGTCCGAACCAAGGCACCGGTAACCGGAAAGATTCCCTGGCCTGTAGCACTCCCGTTGCTCTGGATTCTTCTGGCAGAGCCTCTAAGATTGCTTGGGCTACAAGGGCCCACTGCAGCCCTGTTCGCTGTCATCGTGCTTTTTTTTGTTCCAGCATTCCTTTTCGTGGGACGTGGTCGCGATGCCCGGGGCATGAGTGGCCCTGTTGTTATTCTTCAGGCGTTCCTTGTGTGGGCTATAGGTGTATCAGTACTGAGCGGCTTGACGCGCGAGGGCCTGCAGAACCTATCGATTTACGGTGCATTTGCTTCCGTCGTACTACTAAGTTCTGTTGTGGCGGGACGGTTCGAGCCACATCGTCTTTTAGTGAGACTCAGGATCTTTGCTTTCCTCGGAACGGCGCCGACCCTCGTGATTGGACTTACCACATGGAGCGTTGGCGAGCGATTCATAGGTACAGGCGCCCTTCCGGCAATCGCAGCAATCGGCTTGATTTCTTGCGTTGTGATGCCTGAATCCAAGATGAGAACGCTTTTCCTGTTGTTCTTCCTGGCCGTCATATTTATTTCTTTGTCGCGCGCCTATATAGTATTCGCAGCGTTGGCACTGGCTGTTCCGCGCATTAGATGCGCGGGGGACAAATTGGTTTCTCGATTGATGGCTCGAATCGTAGTAATGGGGACGTTGGCATTCATAGTAATGACGCAATATCCGCCACTTCGAGATAGGTTTCTGGTGAATGACGGCGTCGCGATCGGGGGAGTAGACATCGGAACTTCTGGCAGAGATGCTCTCTGGCAAGTGATGGTAGCTGAAATTAATGCCGGCAATCGTGTTTCTGGGGCTGGTGCCGGTCGTTCGGAATATATAATTTCTCAAGCATTTGGATATATAACACAGCCTCATAACGATTATTTGCGTTTGCTCGTCGATTTTGGAGTGGTTGGACTAGGGCTCTGGGTGTCCGCCCTTTTCCTTTTTCTGATAGGAGCAGGAAGAGCCCTGCGTAAGGCGAAGAACGTGGATGACATGCGCGTGCACGTCGCGGCCATGCTCGCGCTCGCTTTCGTAATAGCTAGCTCTTTTCTGGACAACGTAATCATTTACGTTTTTCTGATGATTCCTTTAGCCGTAATTATAGGTGCGAGTGTGGCACGACAAAACAAAGCTGCTGCCGAGCTCAGTACCACTGCTGAGGCATGAGTTCTAGCTTCGAGTGGTCGTGGTGTCCAGTAGTAGCAACTGGAATGTCAAGCCGCCCCCTTGTCACTCCCTAACCCGAAGTATGCTACTCCAAGCCGACCTAGCTCCTGGCAGGCTTGGTCGCGCTCCAACACAAGGGATTAGAGCTGGGTGTTTGGGATGCTGATGAGCTAAGGCAGTGTTGGGCACGAATTCAGCGTGGAACGTGGGCGTCGGCAAGTCCGATTAGGTTGAAGTCGAATTGATTTGCGTGTCCGGTGGCTCTAGGGGCGAACCTAAAAAGGCTGGGCCGCGGTGACATCTGCAAAGGATAGTTTGCTGCAGCGGAACGGCTAGGTTTGTTTTACTACTTTTACTTATCTTTCCATTGGTGCCATTATTCAGCCTTAGGGCGATTGCCGTTAGCGCTAGAACTGCAACATGCTCATCGGGGGAGGAAGAGGCAGTGAAGCCCAACTGGCGCAGGCGTCAGGCTGTAAAGCTCAACGTAAGCTCAACGATTCGTCGCTCCGCGGGCTTTGTGTTGACCGGTTACGCGGCATTCCCCGGAAAAGAGACCCGTACCCATCGTCGGTAGGGACTACGAACTACCAGTGTTACCACCACATGCGGCTCAGTCACTGGAGATCCGGAGTCATCCTCTTGGGCTGTAGTTACGCGATTGGCGTCGTCGGCAAATGAGGGGGCAGCGGGAAGGTAGAATGGTTCCTAAACGTGGGCCGGGTGATTTTATAGGTGCTTCTGGGCTACGGGAATCTAAGTGAATTAGGGGGGACCGACTTGGACCTGCGCGACTACTTGCGTCTGCTCCGGCGTCATTGGATTTTGGTCGTGGCTTCGGCCCTTGTAGGGCTTCTTGCTGGTGGCGCCCTATCGATGCTGACCAAGCCGACGTATAGGGCGGACACGCAACTTTTTGTTGCTATACAAAATTCGGGTTCTGTACAAGAGCTACAGCAGGGCAATATTTTCAGCCAAGCACGCGTGCAGTCCTACGTAAAGACGGTCGAGTCGCCGGTAGTACTGCAGCCTGTCATCGACGCACTCGGCCTTCCTGTGTCTGCTGACCAGCTCGCACAGCGAGTGGAAGCAACCACCGACCTTAATACTGTGCTTATTGGCATCTCTGTAGCCGACAACTCCCCAGTTCAAGCTGCTGCTATAGCCCAGGCTGTCGCCAGCAGTTTGGTAGAGGCAGTAGATACTTTGGAGAAGCCCAAAACGGGTGGAAACTCGCCCGTGAGTCTTTCGATAATCAAACCGGCCACCGCGCCCGCAACTCCTTCTGCCCCTAATACCAACCTAAACCTTCTTGTCGGACTATTGGCCGGTCTAGCCTTCGGTGTTCTTGCCGCTGTGCTCAGAACGAAACTCGATAACAGAATTCGAGGCGAAGAAGACCTACGGCAGGTAACCACTTTGCCTCTCCTTGGAGGCATTCAGTTTGACCAGGACGCTATTCGAAAGCCGCTGCTGACTCAAACCGCGCCTCAAAGCCCCCGTGCTGAAGCATTTCGTCAAATACGAACGAACTTGCAGTTCGCCAACGTTTCGGGTCAAGCACGGTCGGTTTTGGTTACCTCGTCATTGCCCGGGGAAGGTAAGAGCACCACAGCCACAAACCTTGCTATTGCACTAGCCCAAGCTGGTCAGTCGGTGTGCCTTATTGATGCTGACCTCAGGCGTCCCATGGTCAACGAGTACTTGGGGCTTGAGCGAAACGCCGGCCTGACTACCGCCCTCGTTGGCCTTGCCGACGTCGACGACTTGTTGCAACCTTGGGGAAATGAAAATCTTTTTGTTTTGACGTCGGGGCAAATCCCTCCGAATCCGAGCGAACTGCTGGGATCTACTGAGATGCGGCAGTTAGTGGAACGCCTGGAGCTTGCCTTTGATGCAGTCGTCATTGATGCGCCTCCGCTACTTCCTGTTACTGATGCCGCCGTTCTTTCACAGCACGTGGGAGGAGTCGTTATCGTCGTCGGGTCTCAAAAACTACGTTACGTGGATCTTGAAAAGTCCCTGAGTGCCCTAGAAATGGTCGGCTCGAACGTTCTTGGGGTAATACTAAACAGGCTACCTGCCAAGGGGCCAGATGCATACGCATATGGCTATTACAGCAGTGAAGGAGAGCAAGGCTCGCACAAATCACAGGGAGGAGAGCCCAATGTGCATGGCCCAAGACTCCGTTCATCTCGGTTCCATGTACCGCCAGCAGACTCCGAAGGTTTTGTTCGAAAGTTGTCAGCAGAAGGCGATCGTCAGGCCACAACATTTCTGTCCGCGGAGCGGCGCTCCTAAGTCTCCTTTGGTCACTTCCTCAGTGGAGCAGTTGGCCGTTGCTGGAGTGGATTTCGCGCTAGAAAGCATAGCCGTAGGATTCAGGCGTGATCTCTGTACGCTCTCAGAAACTAGCTCTAAAAGGCAAGCGACTACCGGTTTGTAGCGGTGGTAACACACGAATGATTAGTAGGCTGTCCGAAACCGGACCAGTTCGAACACGAAGTCTTCAAAGGAGACATCTCGAATTTTCGCTCCCTTTAGTAGAATGCGCCGTACCCGTCTCAACGCAATCGCCCTCCGCTGACATGAAGATGGCTGAAGTGCCGCTTCGGCCGTCCGCGGACAATCTGATGAGCAACTGATTATATGTTCTGGCCAAAGGCACGGACCTCGGTGCCGGTGACTCGGTAGCCGGGCAGGTTTGAAATGGCGGTGGCAGCATCAGGGCGCGGGGAAGAAGCCTTGATCAGGGCTCGTAGCTCCTGAGTTGATGAATGCGTAGAGAACATCCATCACAGCAGGGCTACGAGCCGTTCAGCTTTCAAGACACTGAACCAGTTTCACCACCAACGACGAAGTGCCGGCATAGCGGACCGTCCGGGGCAAGGACGCCGATTAGGTCAGAACCCGGCGTATCGGTTATCCCATCCACTCCAACGCCGTTACTGCCCCCTCATTACGGGCTAGAACGGCTGTTTACAGGCGCTTTATGCAGGTTCCGCTTGTCGCGCTATGACTGAATTTGATCATGTTGTGCTGGGGTGTTTTGCCCATCGATCGCCCATGGAATTGTAAGCTCAAAACGGGTCGTCGTTGCCCTGCCACTCATCCTCGCCGGGGCGACGCACGTCTGCCGCTCACACCCAGCAATCGAAGTGCTGGAAGGTGTCATCGTTCCAGACGACGGCCACCCATTCCTAGGTGTAGTGCGTCTCGTACCCGTGGATCGGGACTGTCCCCCCGCCCCACTGGGGGACCCTTTGCGATGACCAGGGGTTCGGAGCCATACTCGAACGTGCTGACGCTACCAACGACCAACTGCGGCTCTGTGTTGGCGGCTTGTACGTGCTGCCGTCAAAGGTGAACTTTGTTCGCTCTTCAATTCGTGCCACGGGAACAGCCAACAGAAAAGGGCGCCCGCCCAAGGAAGTGGATGGGCGCTATAGCGGTTCTCGGGATTGGAACGCGCGCCTTTTCGCCTTTGCCCCTGCTGCACCCGATACGAGAGTTGACTGTTGCGTCGTAACCATGGTTCTGATGGTGCTGACTCGATAGGGCTTTGATCCTTCGAAAATCTTGATTGTCCTTTGTGCCGAAGTTGATATGAGCCGCCTATTCATAGGTGATGAGGATATTCCGGGAGTTCTTTACTGCACTATGCCGCAGGCAAAATGGATGTGACTACTGCCGCGCTGAAGAGGCTACATTCCGTAGCGCGGGGGGGTACAGGTACTGCAGCCTTGAGTGCGAATGGAATGACTACGAGGACCAGCAGAACCAAATCATGTGACCTCTCAACCTGCCCTTGCGTCCCGGGCTTAGTGGTCGCGTGAGGGCTTGATCGGGTAACCTTTGCTTGCGAGACGACGCAAGCCGGGGGGCATAGTTGAACATCTCAATCGCAAGCACGCGTGATCAAGCCATAGACGTGATTCGCGGCTATTGGATAATCAGCATGACCTTCGGGCATCTTGCCGGCGGCACAATTCTTGATCGCATCCTGCATGCGGTGCCCTTCTTGGACGGGGCCTCGGGGTTCGTTCTCATGTCCGGCCTCGTGCTTGGAATGATTCAACAAGGACGGATTGCGCGGGTAGGCGTGGCCGGAGCAACAGCAGTGCTGATGCGGCGCGCAGCAATCCTCTACGGCATCCACGTGACGTCGGTTTTTTTAGCCCTCATTGTGGGCACCGTAACAGCAGCCGCTGCGTGGCTACCTGCCTTCGACCAAGAGGGCGGGGCCGCATCCAGTCTCCTGCGCACGCTTTTGCTCCAAGTGAATCCAGAAGACCTCAACATTTTGAGCATGTATGTAGTCCTCATGATGCTGGCGGCCGGCGCCCTTCTGCTGATGCTGCGTGGAAAGGTGCTCACTCTGGTGGTCATGACGTTGGCGCTGTACGTCGCCGCGCTAGTTTTGCCTGCAAACACTACTCTTCCGCAAGGCCTGGACAAGGCGGGCTATTTCAACTGGGGAGCATGGCAGTTGCTGTTCCTGTCCGGATTCCTGGGCGGCTGGTACTGGAAAGATAAGGGTCTAGACGCCAAGCTTCAATCCCGAAGGGTCTTGGTAGCCGCAGCGGTCGTTGCCGTATTCTCCGTGCTGGCCGGCTTAGTAGTGCCGCGCATCGGTGCCCTCTCAGGGTGGACGCCCGTCATTGAGTGGTTCTTCTCTAAAGGGACCGTTGGGCCCGGTCGAATACTGGTCGCGTGGGCTGCTTTCGTAGCTCTGTATACAGGCGTCAGTTGGCTTCTTCAATTTGGGGATCGGGCTTTCAGCCCCTTCCGGCGGATCGGACGAGCGAGTCTGGATTCTTTCGTTATTCTGACCGTAGTGACCATTTTCGCCCCCGTGTTGGTGGGGGAGACGCCGACTCAGTTGGCGGCTGTGGCTATGGCAGTTGCTTCGCTCGTCCTCATGTTGGGTTGGGCGTTAGTGCGTCAGCTGCAGCGGAAACCTCAGCGTGCCGCTAACGATAAGAGGCAGTCCCTGGGCAGCAGCTAGGGGGCCTTGGTGACTGTGAATTCATCAAAGGTTCCGGTACCGCCACCCTGTCGGATGCCGCACTTAGTAAGCACGCCGAACTTCGCTTGCTGAGATGCGGTCAATGTGTGTGAAATAGTTAGCACGCCGTCGACGTGTACTTGGATGTTGGATTCTTGGCAGACCAGCTTGATTGCGTACGTCTGGCCTTCCTGCCAGTCGGCTCCTACTGAAATGGTCTCGGGGACGCCGTTGTCATGAATGAATAATTGGAGGTTTCCGGCAGCCATGAAGGCTCCGATGCGATTGGCGTTGTCCGCGGCGCGTGCGATGATGCCTGGGGTGTTGTTCGTCTTCAACACGTTGGCGCTGACGGCCACATCGGCGGAGCCCGATTCAATCAATGCGGTGCCTGCTGTTATGGTTCCCTTGTTGTCTGCGATAGCAGCGGTGCCGGCGATAGTAGCCCAGGCTTGCCCGGTCTGTGCAGATCCCAGCGTCGACGAGTTGGAGCGGTTGAAGGAGTCCTTTACGAGTTGCGGCGAGGGTGACGCTGCAGGGGACGCCTCAGTGGTTGTACCGATAATGATGGGCGCGGGTCGATCCGCCCTGAAATAAGGGGCAAGTGATTCACCCATGAAGATCTGTCCCTTCTCCACGAGGTGGACGCGGTCAGGGTGCATCCAGGCGAGCGGGTCTTTGCCCGGAATGCCGAGCGCGCGGAAGTCCCCGGAAAGGTCGATGACAGTAACGTCGTTCGGGGAAGCGGCGGCGATGGACTGAAGTGCAGCCAAGTAGGAGGACCAAGGGTACGCCAATGCGACGTCGGAACGTTCATGTTGATGGATCAAGACATGGACACAGGGCCCCTGGTTTGCGGCGCGGAGTTTCGTAAGCCAAGAGAGCATATTCGCTTTGTATGCGTCGGGGCTGACCCCTCGAGCTGCATCGTTGGAACCGATGGCGTGCGTCACTACGCGAGGCTTTAGGGCCCCGATAAGGGCCACCTTCGCGTCGTTTATGTAGCTGCCTGATGTTGAGGCGGAGAGTCCGCCGTTGTACCCGTGGATGCCGGGCGTGGTGCGGCGGGGCGTGTTCAGGTTGCCGATCTCGGATTCGGACCCTTGGCCTGAGGGGTAGGACTGCTGAATTTTCCGAATTATACGGGTGACATACCGGGACTCGAAGGGTATCTCTCCGGCATCGGTCGTCGACGAGCCGAGTGCCACTACTCCGATTGGTTCGGCCGTCCGCGTTATATAACCAGCAAACAGGGGCGCATACGCCTGCGAAGATGCGGCGGTCGGCGTGACTTCTGCTTGAGCCCCTGTAGTCGTCACTACAGTTATCGCAGATGCGCCGGTAAGTGCAGTCATTAGAGTCCCTGCGCGGAGAAACCCCCGGCGCTTTACTGCAATGTCATGTCGGGACGCTGCGTGTCCCTCGTCTCCAATTCCCCAAGTCATATGCAGAAGCTATTGGCTTGGGAATTTTGAGACCAGAGTGGCGGCTACGCTGATTAATTGAAAGGCGGTACTCGCTTGGTGGCCAGGCTACGCACCTGCTGCGGAATTTTAACGCTCGCGCAAGCGGCGGCGAGCCCATGTGACCACGGACCGGGCGTCAGTCAGAATGCTGGCAGGGAAGCCCTGCACCGCTACTGGGCGGGGATTGGTTGGGTGGGTCCTCACACGTGCCATACGGCCGTAGCGTCCGCTTGAAATGGCGTATGCAAGTGGCAAGGGGCGGACGGTACGGTAGTCAACCAAGACGTCCGGGAGTGCTGCGAATTTGTTGCCCACTAGCTTGCGTAGGAGCAGGAAATCCTCGGCGCGCTTGCAATCTTCGTCGTAGCCACCGACAGCAAGCACCTCTGCTTTGCGCATCATTACGGCGCAATGGGCTACTGGCATCTTGCCGTTGTTAATTTTGTCCTGGATCTCTTCAGGGTCTACAGCATAGGCCGTAACTTCCGGGCCGCCCCAGGTGCCGAACTCTGCGAGCTGGCCGCCGAGAACCGTGAGGCCGGGATCGGCCTCGAAAGCAGCCACTTGCTTCTCTAGCCGTTCCGGCCTTGCGACGTCGTCTGCGTCAAGAACAGCGATGAGATTAGCGGTCGCCTCGCGGATGGCAAGATTTCTAGACTTCCCAGCGCCCGCGTTGGAGGCGTTCTCAACAAGCCGGAACCTTGGGTCGGTCAGAAAAGGGCGTACGGCTTCTGCCGTGCCGTCGGTCGACGCATCGTTAACGATGATCGCTTCCCAGTCCTGAAAAGTCTGCTCCTGAATCGATCTAAGTGTCTCCGCGATCGTCGCCGCCGCGTTGAACGCCGCTACCACGATAGTTACCTTTGCCAATTTTTCCCCCACAATCAAGTCCATCAATCCGACCATGAGCATATCCGAACGTGCCCTTGCCTTTTGAAAGTGGATAACATCCAAGTCATGCAGATTATTCAGGGACTCAAAGCGCTCTTCGCGGGATTGTCCGATTTTCGGTGGACCTAGGGCTGGCATTTAATTTGATTCTTCCGTCGAAGCTGAGGGCGAAGGCATTGAGGGCAGGCTTCCATCGTGTGGCCCATCGTGCCCTGCCTTTGCCGGTGGGGTCTTGTGCCCGGGCAGCGAGGTAGAGGCATCTGATGGCCGCTTGCTCTGTGGGAAATGCCCGCGGGCCCTGACCGCGCGCCGGTGGCGGGCGTTGATGGAGTCGATGGCGTTGGTGCTGCAGATGACCCGCCGGATTCGACGTCGTAGTCCAGGAACGGCGCGAACTCTCTCCAGGCGTTTTCCCACAGCCGGGTGATTGCCGGGTACTGCTTGGCCCATTTGCCTTGTAACCGAGATGTTCGTCCATTTCCGCTTCTAGAGCGGTCTCCAGGACGTTCTTCGTCAACCGGTCCAACAGCCCGTCCGGGCCGACGAGGTCGATGTCCTGCTCCCTGGGTGGGTTAGGAGCTGCTGCGCTAACTCTTGCTGATCCAAATCAGTCGCCATGGAATCCACGGTTGCGCTCATGATCAGTCCTCCCCGCGAGGCAACACCCGCCGTGTCAGGCCAATTGCGGATCCACCGTTATTCAGACAGCCCTCTCTTCGCAGAGCCTTGGCCGAGGACATGCGGCTACGAGCCCTGCGAGCTCCTACTGGCCGAGAGTAGGGGCGTGCGTGCCGCTGGCGCAGGTGGTCCTGCACGGACGAGCACGAACGCCTTGACCAAGAGGAAGCCCGCTCTAGATCGCGGCAATTCCTCTCCGGGTGAGGTTAAGGTGCCGGCGGTCCGTTCGATGCCCAGCCAGCGGGCGCCAACTTCCCCTTAAGGGGCAATAGTCCGCCGGACTGCCCACAAAAATTCGGAGGCATGTTCAGGCCTGCCGCGGTTGGGAAGCTCATAGACTGAGAGAGCAGAAGCCTGACGACCCGGCCTCATCCTTTTCGTGTCGTGGCCGCGACGTGACGACGAGGCCAGCACTAAGATTTGGCCAGTCTTGGAAACGCTGACCGCGAATCAAGACTTATCATAATTGCCGAGGAAGGCGACGAGGGTCACGGTCTACTCGGACCACGTTCGCATCATCCCAGAACTTGCTTCCCTCCTGGAACCGCTGACTAATACCGCCTCACTGCAAGTCTGACACCTGGACTTCGCACGGGTTTAGGGCTAGAACGTAAGCCGGGCGGCAGCTTCAACAAGAGCATCACCTTGCCACACTACGAGTGGAAGCGCGGAAGCCGCATAATAGGGTTACGTTCCTAAGCCCATGCGGCAAACAGGAAAGCTTTCCCTTTCTGCCAAGTAAACTGACGGCATGAAGGTATTGGTAACCGGGGGTGCCGGATATATTGGATCACACGCTGTTCTTTGCCTGCTTGAACGCGGCCACGAGGTCGTGGTTCTAGACAACCTAATAAACTCTAGCGTGGAGTCTTTACGGCGAGTAGAGGAAATCACGGGACGTGTGGTGTCGTTCCGGGAGGGGGACCTCCTCGAACGCAAAGCCCTCGACGCTGTATTCCGCGAGGGCGGATTCGAGGCGGTTATTCACTTTGCCGGGCTGAAGGCAGTAGGTGAATCTGTCGAAAGACCTCTTTTGTACTACAGGAACAACGTCACGGGGACCCTGAACTTGCTCGAAAGCATGGAACGTGCGAAAGTCCGGAAACTTGTATTCAGCTCGTCGGCAACTGTATACGGAGCCAGCGAGCACGTTCCCCTTATCGAAAAGTCCCCGCTTGACGCTACAAACCCCTACGGCCGGACAAAAGAGCAGATCGAAGACATCCTTTCGGATCTCTGCGTGGCCGATTCCCGCTGGAGCGTCGCACTGCTCCGATACTTCAACCCGGTCGGCGCGCACGAATCTGGACGAATCGGCGAAGACCCTCAAGGAGTCCCGAACAACTTGCTGCCGTTCGTTGCGCAGGTTGCAGTCGGGCGACTGGACAAAGTACGAATATTCGGCAACGACTATCCGACACCCGACGGAACTGGGATTCGAGACTACATTCACGTGATGGATCTTGCTGGCGGTCACTTGGCGGCCCTGGACTATCTGCAGTGCAGAACTGGAATCTATCGTTGGAATTTAGGAACCGGCAAGGGAACATCTGTCCTGGAGGTTATAGCAGCCTTTACTGCCGCTGCCGGCAGGGATATCGCCTACGAATTTGCCCCTCGTCGAGCCGGCGACGCCGCCGTAAGTTATGCCGATGCATCAGCTGCTCTTTCCGACCTCGGTTGGTCCGCGCACCGGAACTTATCGCAAATGTGTGAAGACCATTGGCGCTGGCAGTCCCTAAATCCTGCTGGGTACGGGAGAAACTAAAATAGTCCACGGGCTTTTTCGCAACGGGTTCACTGAGCCCTGCATCTGTGAAATCGGGCATGACTCTCCAGTTGGCTTGCTGTTCGCTAGCCGTGCGATGGTTCCGTGTCCGTCGTGTAGATAGGCCCAGCTGCCGCTGGGCCTATCTACAGCTGGAGCCAAAATTCGTTTGTCATTCCGCAATGCCTCGGCGGAGTTGCGCTCGCCTCCACCTGCCTGATATTGAGAGGTGGACGACGACTACACCAATATCAGTGCCAGCGGCGCTTTCGTCCGTGGCGCGTCGCTCGCGCGCAAAACCCCTGGGTTCTGTTGGCATAGCCGGCGAACGCGGGGACGGGCAATGAAGCCGTCGCGCCCCTCCCGCCAGAACCGGGTCGTGTACTAACCAGAAAGAATTTAGCCCCCTCGCTTAACAGTGGCACCAGCACAGTTCTACCGGATTCATGCCTTGAGCCGCGGGTAAGAGTGAATAACCGTCCGGGGTTCACATAGGCTGCTGGCCTGCTAAGCGGGAAGGTGCAACGGGCCGGCAACTGTGATGTTGCTTCTGCTATAGGGACGCTTTCTACTGCTGGCGCTCACAGCAGTAGAAAGCGATGTTACGTAACAAGCAGCTTGACTTGATCAAACCTTGAGGCCACGTTTTTATCATGTGGGGCATGGGCAGATACGGAGATACATACCACGCTCGATACTCGCGTCGTGAGCTGCGGCAGCGAAATTTAAGGCTACTTTCCTATGTCCTGCTGTCCGCTTTGTTGGTGGCAACGGCGGGCGTGGTGGTTATGGCTCTGCGCCGATAGTCTCCGCATGTGGCGAGCCAGCCATTGATGTGACTTGTTATTCTGCGTATCACGTGGTTTTGTCATAGCTGATTGGGGATCACTGTGACCGAGGAGACTATTGTGGCTATATCTGAGTTTGCCTTTGCGCTGTGTGCGCTGTTGGGCACCCTGCTGGTTCCCTTCTTTGTCCTCTATCAGATGCTCCGGCTCAAGCGCCGTGCCATACGGGTTACCGTTCCCGCCGCGCCACGAGGAAACCGCCGCTAGCCATGCCGTACGTAGACATTAACCCCCACAAAGCCCGTCCCAAATGGCAGGCCTATGCCGTTCTGATAGTCCTCCTGGTCCTCACTGCAGCTGTAGTAGGCGCAGCACTCGCAGCCAGCTGAACAGGCGTAAAGGGCAAAACGCTTAGACTTACTGTTTGAACTAGTGCTACAAAGCAGTTTGCCGAACGTCCTGGGGGACAGACATGCCCGATCCGGCCGATCAGAACTCACGCGCCTATGTAGAGGATGCAGGGCAGCCGCAGTTGCGCCGTCGCCGTGACAATCGTCGCGACGATGGTGACCTGACGGATGCCCGGACAGGAACCATGCCAGCCGTAAAGCCCAACCCTTCCAACCAGCCGGACGCCGGCAAACCGCTCACGCGTCGAACCTCCTGGGCGGACGCCGCTGCTGCAGCCGACGTGGCAAAGCCTGTCGGGCAGGTTCCTGCCCCTTCCCGGGTGCCAGGTTCAGCCACACCTTCCAAGGACTATGCCGGCACCCCTGCCGGTAGTTCAGCAGATGCGAAAGTTGCCCCGGCGCCGTCGGACTCTCCTTCTGAAATCCCGGCCTTCCGTCGCGCCCGGCCCACAGTCGCAGACACCATCGCCGAGAAACCATTGCCCGACTTCATCAGCTCGCCCGGCCTGTTCGTCAAGGAACAGAAACCGCGGCCCGTGGGCGGTGTCCGTGGTGCCATCTTCAAGATGACCGGCGGTGCCTGGAACTTGGGCCCCGGAGAAAAGCAGCGCCAGGAAGAAGAACTGGGCCGCCGCATCTCGCGGCAGTTGCAGGGCAGCTACAACACGGCAGTGCTCAGCCTCAAAGGGGGCATCGGCAAAACGTCCACCACCGTGGGTGTAGGCCTGACTCTGGCCGAGTACCGCGGTGACGCGCCCTGCGCCATAGACGCGAATCCCGACTCAGGCGACCTCGTCGAGCGCGCCCTGGGGGAGGGGATCTACCAGCAGTCAAGCCCGCGCACCATCACAGACCTGCTCCGGAACATCGACTCTGTCGATTCCCTGACGGCTTTGGCCCGGTACATGCACCACGCCGGCCGGCTGCACCTTATTGCGGGGGAGCAGGACCCGGAAGTCTCCGACTCACTGACTGCGGAAGAGTATCTGCGGATCCGCAAGCTGATTGCCGCCTACTACTCCGTCGCCCTCACCGACTGTGGCACCGGCGTCACTCACAATGCCATGAGCGGGATCCTACAGTCCGCGGACAACCTGGTGATCGCCGCCGGTTACGCGGTCAGCGGTGCCAAGCGTGCCCGCAGCACCCTGCAGTGGCTGGCCAGCCATGGGTACGAGGATCTGGCCCGCAACGCGATCGTGGTGATCACGGACAAGGACGAGGTTTCTTCCCGGGTGGACAAGGACGCTATTGAGGAACACCTCGCCGGCATCTGTCGGCAGCTGATTGCCGTTCCACATGACCGTGGCGTGGCCGACGGCGACCTGGTTACCCTAGACGTGCTCAAGCCCGAGACCCGGCGTGCATACAAGGAAATAGCTGCTGCCATCGTGGATGGATACCGGTAGGCAGGCACATCAGTCCCTACCTGCGCACATCCAGTCATGATGCCGTAGCCGAATCTTGACCTGACCTTGCGTGCGATCCCTCGCCAAGTCCTTACTCTCTCGCATAGGTTGGGCTTAACAGGCAGAACCAGGGAAATAGGGAGGGATCGGGACATGACAATCACCGACTACGCTGCGGCTCTTGGCGGGATGCTGGTTTCGCTGGGGGCGGCTGGCCTTCTTGCCGCTGGTCTAATTAGAGCGAAGAGCCGCCACTAGGTACCGCAGCCTGTTCAGTCCTAGTCGCGTAACAGTTCCGTGGGCTTGATCGTTTCTTGAGGGTCACTTTTGTAACCTCGCGGCATGGGAAAACACGGTGCTGGCTATTACGGGAAGTACTCCCGCCGAGAGCGGCGGCAGGCCCGCATGCGGCTGTTGTCCTACGTGTTGCTCGTTGCTCTGGCCTTGGCGACCATACCGGTGGTGCTGATGGCTCTCAACAAGTAAGGCGATGAAGCCGCAGAGCCTTGAAGCGTCCTCAAAGGTCCGCACACCCGGTACTAAACCGGCTGGGCGACTTGTTGTAGGTCAGCCCGGGCTTTGACAAGAAGGTCCTGGCTACGGACAACCAGCGCACTAACCGAATTTTCAAGGGACAGCGCAGCTGCACTAGCTTCTTGAATCTGGTTGGAGCGAATTAGGGCCTCAATGGCCCGGCACTTGCGCTCCGTTTCCTGTGCCCCGATCATGGCGGATGTGACCCTCAGGCTCAAGAGCGCGTCCATGGCCGCCTCGGGGTCCTGTTCATTGAGATGTGTGCTGATCCGCCCCATCCTCCCCGGGAGCATGCGGAGATAGTCCCCCAGGAAGTTCAAAGCACAGGCAGCGTCTCCTGTGTCCTCCGCCAGGGCCATGAGCGGTGCCGCTTCCAGCAGAGCCAGGCCGCGCTCAGCCACGGTCTCGGAGTATTTTCGCAACAGCAGCTTGACTAAGCATGTGGCCCCGTTTCCGGCGGAAGCCTGCAGGTTTAAGCGCGCAGGCAAGTTCAGCAGCGTTAGCGGGGGCCGTGGGCAGCGCGTCTTGACGTACGTAAATCATGAATCAGGTCCTTGGGGGTGAGCGAATAGCTGGAAAGCGTTCGGTTGAAAGCTCGCAAATACTCGGTGGTCCATCTATTCAGCTGGTTGAAGAGACTTTGCCGGGTATGAATCAAGAATCCCTGCAGTTGGAAATCAAGAAAGGCTCAAGAGTTTTTACACGCGGGATACAAAACGTGTCCCAGATTACGTTGCAATTCGCTTGAGCCGATCTTGATAAAAGTTTGCACTTTCCTTGACTGCTTACATGCAGTTCTTTTGCGTTTCCGTTGGAAGGCTCGGTTCGAATAAACCGCTGACGAAAAGGGACTCATGAAAGAGCTGTGCGCATTGCTGGTGCCTTGCCTGGCAATTGTTGAACCTAATAAGTTGCTGGCGGTGAATCCGTGATTACGGTGATAATTCCGGCACATAATGAAGAAGCCGAAATAGCAGAAACGCTGAACTCACTGTATAACCAGACCCTTGTCCCGGACAGGGTGATCGTGGTGGCCGACAACTGCACCGATGCCACGGAGCAAATCGCAGAGCAGGCCGGAGCAGAGGTGATCCGGACGGTTGGCAACACTGACAAGAAAGCCGGCGCGCTGAACTTCGTCCTCGCCGACTTGCTGCCAACATCCGCACCGGAAGATCTGATACTCGTGCAGGACGCCGATTCCCAGCTGTCCACGGACTTCATTGAGCGGTCAGCCGCCCACTTGCGGAAAGACTCCAGGCTCGGTGCTGTAGGAGGTGTGTTCCAAGGTGGCCCCGGCGGTGGCTTAGTTGGCCACCTGCAGCGGAACGAATATGCCCGTTATGTCCGGGACGTGCAGCGCCTCCACGGAAAATGCCTGGTGGTAACCGGTACAGCAGCGCTCTTCCGGGCCCGGACTCTGCGGGATGTGGTGGCCGCCCGGCTCGACGGGACCCTGCCTGCCGGCGACGGGCACGGCGGTGTTTATGACACGTCCGTTTTGACGGAGGACAACGAACTGTCGTTCGCCCTGCTGACTCTCAAGTACCGCATCCGCTCTCCTACAGATTGCACCCTCGTCACCGAAGTGATGCCCACCTGGCGGCAATTGTGGTCGCAGCGGCTGAGGTGGAAGCGAGGTGCACTGGAAAACTGCATGCAGTACGGGTGGACCGCAGTCACCCGGCCGTACTGGGGCAGGCAGCTGCTTTCCGCCCTAGGCGTGATGGTGACGTTTGCCTATGTGGGCACGGTGGCGTTTGCACTGGTCACGGGGGCAGCAATGCATATCCAGCCATTCTGGCTTGCCGTGACCGGTGTCTTCGTGATCGAGCGGATAGTGACGGTGAGACTGCGGGGATGGAGGTACATGCTCGCCGCCGCCACTATGTACGAACTAATGATTGACCTGTTTCTGCAGGCGGTCCACGCGAAGGCGTATACAGATGCAATTCTCAAAAGGAAGAAAGTGTGGTAACCCATGTATAACAATGCAGCTATTCCCGCGGCCGCCGGCGCCGGCTCAGGAACTCTCGCCATGACCGGAGCAGGCGATATCTTCTGGTTCGCCCTCGCCGCCTTTGCGCTTCTGGCCCTTGGCCTGGCTATTAAGCGGATTGTTCCGGTCCGCGGCCAGTAGGCTTATCGACATTAGTTAATAAGCAAATGTGATGCAAGAGCAGACACAGGCGCGAGGTGCGCACGCAATGCGCGCCTCGCGCCTGTGGTCATTCTTTATGTTGTAATGCTGATGGTATTTGAACACCTTGCGGTATCGCAGATTTTATAGGTCATGGTACTTCCAACCCTCACGGAACTCGTAAAGCTCCCGGTATTGGCAATTGTTTTTTTCACGCCGTTCGTCCATAGCGTCACGCTGGCTCCAGCGGCACCGGACCATTTCAAGGTTGTGGTGGCCCCTTTTTTCGTAACAGTGCTGGTTGCGCTTAGTTTGATTTCGGGGGCGGCTACCGGGGGAGTGCTGATGGCCGATGCCACGAAGGAAAAGTCTCGAACAACTACGTGTTCAGGCTTGACGTGCGCAGGGTCGCCCCCGCCCCCGCCGGTGACCCACAAGTTGAAGTGGACTCGTTCCTTTGCCGGTACCGGCACCGTTGCACCTTCCAGCACAGTGCGCTTGAGCAGGGGCCCTGTGTAGCCTTCGCCGGCGAAGGTCTCATATGTGACCCGGCCCGGTTCCCAGACCATCCGATGGGTAGTGATGGGGCTGTTCGTGACGTCAAACGTGACGGTGTTGTTGCCCGTTCCCGGCGGCTTGGTGGCATCAAACCAGTAGCCGTGGCCCTGGCTTACCGGCCAGGACTCCCCATAGGCAGCCCCGCCTCCCCAGGCTGAAGCTTCGCAGAGGTCGATCTCGTTGTAGCCCGGGGCCGCCGCGGGATCATAGGTGAACAAGCATCCCCACACCACTTCCTTTTGCAGTGCGCTGAGATCCTTTTCCACAACAGTGCTGTATGTTCCGTAACCGAACCCCTCCCGGGTGGACTGGAATTCAGCTCCGACGGGTGCTTCCCCGGTAGGGTTTGTGATTTTCAGGGAGACGTACCCGTTGGCGTCGGGACCGCTCACGTTGGTGGGGTCGTATGCCTGGTTGTACTGGGGTGCGCCACCCCAAAAGCGCTTTTCCCAGTTGAAACCCTTCCAGCTGAAGCTGCCCGATGGGCCGGGATTTGGATCCAGCGGAGTTGTGTCAGCAGCATTTGCGCCGGGCAGTCCCGCCAATGCTGTCACCCCCGCGACCATCAAGATAGCGAGCGGTTTCCCGCGGCGCGCGAAAGGTGAGGCAAAACAGTTTCCAGCGGTCATGCAAAGTCCCCTCCATCATTGCTCCCAGCAAGCTGTGTGTGCACCACGGTGTGCACCAGTTCATCCTCACTGCGTTTTCCGGCCAAAACAATAGAACAAAAGTGGATTCATCGGACTTTCGCTCAAGGGAAACGAAGGATTTTGCCATTAGCGCAGGAATTGCGCAGGAATCGCGAAAGTTGTTGCTTTTTTTAGTCGCCGGCGCCAAATCCGGAGGGACGTGTGCAATTCGTTCAAGACGAGGGCTATTGCGGAAAGCTTAAAGGATCGGCAGAGAGCTTGGAACGCTACGTCGTGGTTGAAATGCAGGTGACTTTGTTGCTGTTGTTGCCCTGTTCGATTTGTACCACTGCGGTGGCGGTGATCTGCGTCTGGTCGGCATAGGCGGCTGTTACCCGAACAGTAAGGTGCGGAGTGGTCCGGTTGGCAGCGATGATCGGCGAGGTTATGTTAAGTCCCACCGTGCTGGTGGTGCCGAGCGTCACCGCGTCGGAGTAGGAGGGTCCGTAGGCGCCGCTGGGCTGGAGAGCGTCGTACGTCAGGGAAACGGGAACCTTCGGGCCGGTGGCAGTCAAGACGGCGTTCGTTCTGTTGTTGTCGTTGGTGCAGGTGAACCCGGAAAAGGTCGGTACGGGCCAGGTAGCTGCGGCTGTGACGGTCATGGTGGCCGTTGCGCTTTGCTGCCACAGTGCGGACGCCGCCGTTCCGCCGAGCCCGAGCATGAGGGTGAGGACGAAGGCGCCAACAGCGGGTGCGGCGCCTCGAATATCCCGGAAGCGCGGCATCTAGGCCGCCTGTGCGGGCGGCTTGCCAGCCCGAGACCGGCGGACGGATTTGTAGACGGTGATGGCGCCATAGCCGATCAGCGCCACGGCGGCTATCTTGGTCCACGTCTCACGATCGGAATTGCCCAGGGCGTTGGCTACATGGCCGACATACGGCACGGCATAAAAGAGTTTGCCTTTGACTTGAATTTCACGAACGGGCTCAGGGTCGTTGGCGCCGTTGTTGTCGCCCCTGGTGATCAGTGTCTTTTCACCCTGCTGGGTGGCGCCAAAACCAACAATGCGGTGAGTCTCCACATCCGGGCGGCCGGAGTACTGCTGGAACGTGATCACATCGCCGTACTTGAGCTCGCTGAACGCTACGGGCTTCATCACCATGAACGTCCCCGGGGGGAACTTTTGGACCATGGATTTGGTGAGGATGGTGTAGGTCTGGGATCCGGTTGCTACCGGAATCACAATCAACACCATCGCTGCGAACAAGGCGATGAGCATCGCGGACATGCTGACCATGCGGGCAATGGTGCTCCACGCCCCGCCCCCCTCGTCCCGGGTGTCCTCAATTTTCGACGGCGACGGCGACGCTGCCGCCTGGTTGTCCGTCCGGGGCATGCGGGCTGTGGGAGCCGGACGTGTTGTCAGGTCAGCAGCCACCGGACACCCCGCAGGTCTGGCGGGCGGTGAGCGTCAGGGGAATGTTCACTGCTTGTCCTTTCGCAGTTGCAGGGGCTGAGGAGTTAAGGGTGACCTGGAAGCAAAAGACCGTGGACCCGCCCTTAGCCACTGCCGGCGATACGAGCCCCGATGCTCCCAGGGCGATGTAGCCGGTGGTGGTGTTGCAGTCCGCCGGGAGGGAAACAATCTTGGTGTTGACGGTGACGTTCTGCGCCAGGCTTCCGTCTCCCGTGCCTGTCGCGGGTCCTCGAGCGACAGTGATAACGGTGTCGAACGAACCACCGGCGTTGGTGTTGTTGGCCACTGCAACCCCGCCGTAGACAGATCCGCCTGGCAACAGTGTGGCGGTTGGAGTGATAGCCAGGTTGGCGGGGGTACCGTCGGCCAGGGTCATGGTGGTTGCCTGGCCGGAAGGAACTGAGGTGAGGCCCACGATGAACGAGGCCGAGGATACCGTTCCGGCTGTCGTGCTGGTAGTGGCGTTCCAGAGGGCGTAGGTGCCTTGTACGGTCAGGAGACCCAGGACCACTGCGACGGCGATCAAAGCCGCCGCCTGCAGTAAGCGCTTGATGCGCATCAGTTCCCCCTGGTCTGCTACTGGAATCGCCAGCGGGTGGGCGGTGATGGGCCACCCACCGGCATCAGATTACTGGGTTCCGGCCTGACCGGTACCGGCAACCACCTGCTGAAGGGTGAATTTGATGTTGCCGAAGCTGTAGGACTTCGAGACGTCAGCGCGGCCTGATGTGGCTGAAAGGAATTCGAAGGTGATGGTGGCGGTGACCTTCTGGATACCGGTGGACGCGGTGAGGTTGTTCGGAACGGGCTGGCCGTTGATCGTCAGGCTCGGGGCGCTGACTGCGACGTTGGCAGGGGTGAAACCGTTGGTTGGCTCAGCGCCGAGGGCCACGATGGTGGCAGCCATCTTGTCCCCGGTGAGGGTGACGTCAACGTCCTGCGTGAAGGTGAGCTTGTCGCCTGGGACCACCTTGTAGGCGCTGATGTCAGGGATGGTGGTTCCGGCGCGGTCCTTCCAGACGCCGTTGGTGCTCTTTACGACGTTGAGGTCACCGGCAACGATGGTTCCGGGCGCTGCGCTGGCTTCTGCGTTCCACGCGGCGAGGGTTCCGCCGCCGCCCAGCAGCAGTGCTGCGCCAACGGCGATGGCTGCGGTGCCCTTGACCAGAGTGCTGTTCTTCATGATGTGTCCCCTTTAGTTTTTGTGTGCCGTGGTTTAGCTGGACACCACATTGCCGGGGCAACCTCAAAAACTGGGGGGTCAAAGGGTCAACAAAAGCTCAAGGTATTTGAAAATTAAACTATCGGCCAGAGTTCACGATTACCGCGTATCAACATCCTCAAACACCAAAAACGTCTGCGTGTCCAGCACGCCCGGCATGGACTGCAGCTGGTCGAAGATGACCCGCCGTAAGTCAATGTTGTCCACGGCGCGGACCAACAGGATCACATCGAAGTCGCCGCCGACCAGGGCCACATGGTGCACCTCCGGAATGGCGGCTAGCAGGTCCCGGAGTTCGCGCCAGGCGTCCTGCTTCAGCTTCAGGGTCACGTAGGCAGAGGAGCGGAGCCCGGCTTTGATCGGGTCCACCAGCGCGGTGAACCTGGACAGCACGCCCTCCGAGGTGAGCCGGCCGATCCGCGTGTACGCGTGCGCCCGCGAGATGTGGACGTTCTCCGCCACCTGCGTCACGGACATGCGGCCGTCCCGGGTCAGCTCCGAAATGATGCTGCGGTCAATGTCGTCCAGCGGGACCGGTTCGGTCCCGGCATCCCTGGCTGCCAATTCGTCCACGCACCCCGTCAGTAATCTGGCTCACACTTACAATTCGTCTCCCAGTGTAGGCAGAACCGGGCAGCTTCTCCACGATTTCCGGGGGTGCTGGATACGAAACCTTTCCCGGGCGGATACTGGGGAGTAATAGTGGCAACAGAAGGACGGAACCGATGACGATCTCCGCGAACCACACCGCGCCGGGCACCAGCAGCGCAGGTCAAGCCGGCGCTGCGCCCGCCGAGGACGCCCTGACCGAGGCCGTGAAGAAGTTCGGCATCACGGCCGAGGACTACATGCTCCCGGCCCGGCACCAGATCGAGATGGTGGACCCGGCCGGACGGCTCAAGCCCGATGATGAGCAGGGCACCGAACCCGGCCACGAGTACCCCTTGCCGAGTGACGAGGAACTGCTGTCAGCGTACGAACAGCTCGTCGTCGGCCGCCGCGTCAATGACCAGAACTCGGCACTTGTCCGGCAGGGCCGCATGGCCGTGTACCCGTCCAGCCACGGCCAGGAGGCGTGCCAGGTGGCGGCCGCACTGTGCCTGTCCGAGGGCGACTGGATGTTCCCCACCTACCGCGACGCCGTCGCCGTGATGACCCGCGGCGTCGACCCCGTGCAGGTGATGACCATTTTCCGCGGCGACTGGCACGGCGGGTTCGATCCCCTCGAACACAAAGTGGGAATCCAGTGCACCCCGCTCACCACGCAGTTGCTGCACGCCGTTGGCGTGGCCCACGCCGCCAAGCTCCGCGGCGAGGACACCGTGGTGCTGGCCATGTGCGGCGACGGCGCCACCAGCGAAGGCGACTTCCACGAGGCCCTGAACTTCGCCGCCGTCTTCCACCTTCCCGTCATCTTCTTCGTCCAGAACAACAAGTACGCCATCTCGGTGCCGTTGGCACACCAGTCCGTGGCGCCGTCGCTCGCGCACAAGGCCGTGGGCTACGGCATGGCGGGCGAACGCGTGGACGGCAACGACGTCGTCGCCCTCCTCGCCGTCCTGGACCGCGCCGTGAAGCTGGCCCGGGAAGGCTCCGGCCCCCTGCTGGTGGAAGCCAACACCTACCGCATGCAGGCCCACACCAACGCCGACGACGACACCCGCTACCGCGAAAGCGCCGAAGTTGCCGAGTGGCGGGCCAAGGACCCGGTCAACCGGATGCGGACCTACCTGACGGACCGCGGCCTGCTGGACGACGCCGTTGAGGCGCGGATCAGTGAACATGCAGAGGCCGTGGCCGCCCAGCTGCGCGAAGGACTCAGCGAGGACGTGCCGGTGGACCCGCAGGAGCTCTTCCGCCACGTATTCTCCACGCCCACGCCGCAGCTGAAGGAACAGTCCGCCCTGCTCGCCGACGAACTCGCCCGCGACGCAGCAGCCTCATCACAGAATGTATCGAAGGAGGCCGGCAAATGAGCCCCACCATCACCACCTCGTCCGAGGCCAACGGCAACGTCAGCGCCGCCACCGCCCGGGCAGCCGCCTCCGCCGCTGCGTCCGCCGAAGCCGCAGGGCCACAGCCGGTCACCCTGGCCAAGGCATTGAACACCGCTTTGTTTGACGGCATGCACGCTGATCCCTCCGTCTTGGTGTTCGGCGAGGACGTGGGAATGCTCGGCGGGGTCTTCCGCATCACGGACGGGCTCACCGCCACCTTCGGCGAGCAGCGCTGCTTCGACACCCCGCTGGCCGAGTCCGGCATCGTAGGCATGGCCGTGGGCATGGCCATCAACGGGATGCGCCCGGTGATCGAGATGCAGTTCGACGCGTTCGCCTACCCGGCGTTCGAACAGATCATCAGCCACGTGGCCAAGATGCACAACCGCACCAAGGGTGCCGTGAAGCTGCCCCTGGTGATCCGGGTGCCGTACGGCGGAGGCATCGGGGGAGTGGAGCACCACTGCGATTCCTCCGAGTCCTACTACGCCCACACCGCCGGCCTGAAGGTCTACACCCCCGCCACCGTGGCCGACGGGTACCGGATGCTCCGCGAAGCCATCGACTCGGACGATCCCGTGGTGTTTATGGAGCCGAAGAAGCTCTACTGGTCCAAGGACCTGGTGGACCTTGCGTCGCTCCGGTCCGCCCATGAGCAAGGCACGACGGCGGGCCGCACCTCCGAGGGGCGTGCCGCCGTCGCGCGTCCCGGCACTGACGCGACGCTGATCGCCTACGGTCCGTCCGTCCCCACCGCGCTCGCCGCTGCCGAGGCGGCCGCGCTGGAGGGGCGCTCGCTGGAAGTCATCGACGTCCGGACGCTGGTTCCGTTCGATGATGCGACGGTATGTGAATCCGTGCGGAAGACCGGCCGGGCCGTGGTGATCGCCGAAGCGCACGGGTTCGCGTCCGTGTCCTCCGAGATTGTGGCCCGGGTGCAGGAACGTTCCTTCCACTACCTGGCCGCGCCCATCCGCCGCGTCACCGGGTTCGACATCCCGTACCCGGCACCCAAGCTTGAAAAGTACTACCTGCCCGGCGTGGACCGCATCCTCGACGCCGTCGACGACCTGCAGTGGGAGAACTGACCATGAGTGAAACACGCGTGTTTTTGTTGCCGGACCTGGGCGAGGGCCTCACCGAAGCGGAGCTGGTTTCGTGGCACGTTTCCGTGGGGGACACCATTTCCGTGGACCAGCCGATCGCCGAGGTGGAGACGGCGAAGTCCACCGTTGAGGTGCCTTCTCCGTATGCCGGGATTGTTGCTGAGCTGCATGGGCAGCCGGGGGAGACGCTGAACGTGGGGAAGCCGCTGATCTCGGTGACGCCGGTTGGGGCCGGGACCACTGGAACCAAGCCTGCTTCGGTGGTTGAGCCGGCCGAGCCCGAAACCAAGCCGGTTGAGACCGAGCTGGGGGAGCCGGCGGCTGAGGCAGCTGAAACCCCTGCTGATGCCGAGGGCGAGCTGTACCGCGAGGAGGAAAAGGCCGGCTCGGGCAACGTCCTGATTGGGTACGGAACTCCCGGCGGTCACGGCGTTGCGCGGCGGACGCGGGCACGCAAGTCATCGACGCCTGCCGCCGTCACCACCCTTCCCCTCGAGGACGAGGCCCTCCCCTTGGAGGATGGGGCGGCCGACGGCGGACCGGCTGCGAGTGCCGACGTGGACCTTTCGCTCCTGCGCACCCGCGTTCCCGGCAAGCTCGGCGCGGTAATTTCCCCGCTGGTCCGGCGCATGGCGCGGGAGCACGGCGTGGACCTTGGGGAACTTCCGGGCTCCGGCGAGGGCGGACTGATCATGCGCCGGGACGTTGAAGCTGCTATCCATCCCGCAGAGCCGGTGGTTGAGCCTGTCGAAGAACAGCCGGCAGCGAGTCCAGCTGTTGAGCCTGTACGAACCGGGGGGATTGACACCCAGGGACGGGACGTCCGCACTGGGCTGCCCATTTTTTCCCGCACACCTGTCAGGGGAGTACGCAAGGCCGTTGCCGCCAACATGTCGCGCAGCCGTGCGGAGATTCCCGAAGCTACGGTGTGGGTGGACGTCGACGCCACGGGACTGCTCGAGCTCCGCGAGGGGCTCAAAGCGAACGGTGCGGATGTGCCGGGCCTGCTCGCGTTCATTGCCCGATTTGTCACAGCTGGGCTAAAAAAATACCCGGAGTTGAACACGCGCATCGAAACAGGGTCCGACGGGTCCCAGGAGATCGTCTCCTTCGACGGGATCAACCTCGGCATCGCCGCGCAGACCGACCGCGGCCTCGTGGTCCCTTCAGTCCGGGCGGCGGAAAAGCTGACGGCCCGTGAGCTGGACGCAGAGATCAGGCGACTCACCGACGTCGCGCGCCAAGGTAAGGCAACACCCACCGAGCTGGGCAGTGGCACGTTCACCCTGAATAACTACGGGGTGTTCGGTGTAGACGGCTCCGCGGCGATCATCAACCACCCCGAGGTGGCCATCCTCGGCGTGGGCCGTATTATCGACAAACCCTGGGTGGTCAACGGCGAGCTCGCTGTTCGGAAAGTTACTGAGCTGACACTCACCTTCGACCACCGCGTCTGCGACGGCGGCACAGCGGCCGGCTTCCTGCGCTTCGTAGCGGACGCCATCGAAAACCCGACCACCCTCCTAGCCGACCTCTAACGCCCTAACCCCCGGGACGCTCTCTCACTTTGAACTGGTCCCCTGAGGTTGGACTGGCTAAGTGGGATTCTAGGCCGCGAGGGCCTGGGCCCGGTATTGCACCGGGCTCAGGCCCTTGAGCTTTGTG
>NZ_JBNHEZ010000009.1:0-113710 GCF_059089735.1 Arthrobacter sp. sptzw32
CAAACTTGGCACACTATTGAGTTCTCAAACAACAGACACACCCGGCACCACCACCACAACAACACGCCATGTGGATCGCTCCGGAGCAACTTTTCAAACTTACCCGAACCCCGGCTCCGAATCAAATCCGTGTTTCAGGATTCTCATCGGTGGGAGGTTCGTCCCCACCTCTTCAGGGAGCACTCGAAAGCCCTACCAGAATTGGTATTGATTTTGGGGGTTTTGGCCGCCCGGGGCATCCAGCTCTTCGCTGTTTCCCTCGCGGCGACTTAGAAAACAATACACCCCCTTCGGCCGCTCCGCAAATCCCCCTTCAGAGGGGCCTGCTCCGCACCATTGTGCCGCTGAAGCGGGCATGGTCGCCTTACCGGCAGCACGCCGTCGGACTTTCCCTGCATGTGCTGCACCACACCCAGATGATGGATCCGGCGGGTACGGTCAACAAGCTTTAACGCAGAAAGGGCCGGCAACCGTGAGGTTGCCGGCCCTTTCTCAAGCAGCTGGTATCAGCGTGGCTGAATTACCAGGAGGACTTGGTGATGCCCGGAAGTTCGCCCCTGTGGGCCATGTCGCGCAGGCGGACACGGGAGATGCCGAACTTCTGGAAGGTACCGCGGGGGCGGCCGTCGATGATGTCGCGGTTGCGGACACGGATCGGGGACGCGTTGCGGGGCAGCTTCTGCAGGCCCAGGCGGGCTGCTTCGCGTGCTTCGTCGGTTGCGTTTTCGTCAACCAGGGTCTTCTTCAGCTCGAGGCGCTTCGCAGCGTAACGCTCAACGATGACCTTGCGCTGCTCATTGCGAGCAATCTTGGACTTCTTAGCCATGTTTAGCGCTCCTCTCGGAATTCGACGTGCTGGCGGATCTTGGGGTCGTACTTCTTCAGGACCATACGGTCCGGATCGTTACGACGGTTCTTGCGGGTTACGTAGGTGTAACCCGTGCCCGCGGTCGACTTGAGCTTGATGATCGGACGTACGTCCTTGTCCTTAGCCACTAGAGCTTCACCCCACGAGCGAGAATGTCGGCGACGACAACGTCGATGCCGCGTACGTCGATGGTCTTGATGCCCTTTGCAGAAACCTGCAGCGTGACATTACGGCGCAGGGACGGAACCCAGTAGCGCTTCTTCTGAATGTTCGGATCGAACCGACGCTTGTTGCGGCGGTGCGAGTGCGAAATGCTGTGCCCAAAGCCCGGCTCGGCTCCGGTCACTTGGCAGTGTGCTGCCATGACTTCTCCTCAAGAATTGAAAGTAATGATCCGCATATCTGCTGCTGGACCATGCTGCTAAGGGCGACCCAAAATTGAAGAAGGGCAACGGTTAGTCACGCAACTTGAGCCCCTAACTACCGGCCGCCCTGGAAAAATTACCGGGCTGCCGGAGCAATTGCGCACGCTCCGCGCACTTAGCGCCTACCAAGTCTACGAGTTCGTGCAATTAAAGACCAATCAGGCCCTAAAGGGTGTATAAGGAGGCCCGGCCGCTAGAGCCTTGTGAGCTGGGGGTACCTCGGCTGCAGGTTGTCACCGGATGACTTTCCGGTGACCCGGCGGACAACCCATGGGGCGGCGAACTCCCGCACCCAGCGGGCATTTGCGCGGAGTGCCTCCACCCGGCTGAGCTCCGGCACAGGTGTCATGGGGGGAACCTCAAGGGAGTGGTCGTGCTCCAGGACGTCCAGCACGCGTTTGGCCATGTTGGCATGCCCCGCGGCGGACATGTGCATCCTGTCCTGGGCCCACATGCCCCAGTCGTAGTACTCGCTGAAGCGCCAGTAGTCCACAAGCAACGCTCCATGGTCTCCGGCGATGCCGCGCACCAGTTCGTTGTAAATGGCCGTGCGACCGCGGGTGGTGCTGAAGACCTTTGATCCCCTGGAGTCGAAGCCGGTGAACATGACCACAGTGGCGCCGGTGGCGCGCAGTTTGGCGATGGCGCCGTCGTACTCCACCAGGAGCTCGTCAATGTCGATCCTCGGGCGGAGGATATCGTTGGCGCCCGCGTAAATGCTTACCAGGGTGGGTTTGAGTTCGACGGCGGCGTCCACCTGTTCGGCAAGGATCTGGCGGAGTTTCCTTCCGCGGATGGCGAGGTTGGCGTAGCCGAAGCCGGGGTCGGCGGCGCCAAGCTGCTCCGCCACACGGTCAGCCCAACCGCGAACTCCATTGGGGCGGGCGGGATCGTCGTCGCCTACCCCTTCGGTGAAAGAGTCGCCAAGGGCCACGAACCGGGTAGTAAATTCCATCTGGCCAGTTTGCCAGCAGTTGCTGGGAGCAACCAACCGGTTTGGTGCCTAGCTTTCCCTAAGGATCCAGTGGTCGGAGTCCAGCCGGCCCACCACCTTTTCACCGATCCGTGCCAGGTCCAGCACGTCCTGCTCGGTCAGGGCGTCCAGGAACAGGTCCCGGACAGTTTCAACATGGCCGGGTGCCAGGCCCACGATGGTAGCCATGCCTTCTTCCGTGAGGTGTGCCGTGGTAACGCGGGCATCGTGCGGATGCGGACGGCGTTCCACCCACCCCCGCTTCTGAAGCTTGGTCACCACATGCGAAAGCCGCGACAACGATGCGCTGCTTCGGGCAGCCAGCTCGCTCATAGGCAGGAACCGGCCCTCCGCCTCCGACAACATGGCAAGGACTGTGTAGTCGAAGAGGGACAGCTTCCCCGCGGCATGAAGCTTGGTGTCGAGGGCCGCCGGCAGGAGCGTGTTGATGCTCACCAGGGCAAGCCAGGCACGGCGTTCGTCGGCGGACAGCCAGCGGGGTTCGGTCATCTGCCCATTCTACGAGAAGGGGGCGGTTGATCCTTCAAGTAGCAGCAATGCCCCCGTAGGCTGGGGGCATGTATGTTGTCTCATTGAGCTACCGGGTTCCCCAGGACATTGTGGACTTCCACAACGACGCACATATCGCATGGCTGAAGAAGGCCTTTGACGACGGGGTGTTCATCGCTGCCGGGCGCAAGGTTCCCCGGACGGGCGGTATGTTGCTCTCGCGAACTGACCGCGCCACCCTCGACGCCGCCTTGGCGCAGGACCCGTTCTACTCGAATGGTGTTGCCGACTTCGAGGTGGTCGAGTTCCACGCTGCGAGGGTTGCCGCGGGTTTTGAGAACCTGCTGGACAGCTAGGCCCCCGCGCCGGCTCCGGGGGCCGTTGACGCTACCCTTTTCAAGCCGCCTTTTCGCGGCACTTTTACCGGTTCCGGCCAGCGCGCGGTGAGCCTGTCACCTAGTGTGACCCCCCGGAGTTTCCGGCCGAACAGCGGCAGGACCCAGTCGTGGACCCAGCGGCGCTGGCTTTGTTCCCATTCCCGCAGGCTTAGCTTTTCCGGCGGTTCCCAGTCCTTGCGCCGGATCTTGTGCGGCACGCCCAGCTGGTCCAGTACTTGTCCTGCGAGGTACTTGTGTCCGGCCTTGGACATGTGGAGGCGGTCCGAATCCCACATCCGGCGGTCGTGGAAAGCGTCCAGGCACCAGTAGTCCACCAGCACCGCGCCGTACTTGGCTGCAATTGCCCGGACCTGCTCGTTGTAGAAGTTGTTGCGCTTCTTTAATGGCTCCAACAGTGCCGAGACTTTCACATCGAAGCCGGTGAAGAGCACCAGCGTGGCACCCGTTTCCGCGAGCTGCGCCACGAGGTTTTCATATTCGGCCATGAGCGCGCCCATGTCCGTCTTCAGGTCCAGGATGTCGTTGCCGCCGGCGTAGAGGGTGACCAGGGCGGGCCGCATGCCCAGCGCCGGTTCCAGTTGCTCGCCGATGACGTGCCGGAGCCGTTTGCTCCTGATTGCCAGGTTTGCGTACCGCCATCCTGGCTGTGCCTTGGCGAGCTTTTCCGCCACCCGGTCGGCCCAGCCCCGCACGCCGTTGGGCAACCGCTCGTCCCGGTCCCCGACTCCCTCGGTGAAAGAATCCCCCAAAGCCACAAACACCCGCCGCCCGGACGCAGGAAGCAAAGGATCAGGCATCACCCGCTCAAAGTAATCACCCAAAGAAAAGCGAGTACGACGCCGGGATGAACAGTAAGTGCCAGAGCGTGTTGGTTTAACCGCAGAAGCTGAGCGAGCGTGCAGAAAAAACCAGCGTTATCTGAAAGAGCGTTTGGGTTTTGACCGCAAGAGCTGAGCGAGCGTTTAGGTTTACGGGCAAAGGTGAGCGAACGTCAGGAGGTCGCAGGGAAGTTTTGAAGCGGCGGGAGGGACATCCGGCAGCGTGCGTCTAAGCGAGGAACGAGCGAGCACGCAGAGGGTGTGCCTCCCGCCGCGGCGCCGGCGCAGCCAGCACCCAGGCACCCAGCGACGAGAGAGGCTTACCCCTCGGCCTTACCCTGACGCCAGTACCCCATGAAAGCAACCTGCTTCCGGTCAATGCCGACGTCCCGGACAAGGTACCGCCGCATGTCCTTGATGACGGCTGCTTCGCCGGCAATCCAGGCGTAGAAGGGCATGGCGCCTGCGGGCATGCCGGGGTTTTTAGTGGCCTGGATTTCGGCCGTCTCCATCCGCTGGGGTGTTTCCCAGAGGATGTCGACGTCCACGTTGACGTCTTCGGGCTCAGGTCCGGCACCGCTGTCGGCTGCTTTGATTCCCACCCAGCCGGGCACGGGGACTGCCTTGCGGACGGCGTGCTGGAGCAGTTCGCCGTGCGGCCGGGACCGGCCAATCGCGGCGCCGCGCGCCAGCCAGGTGATTTCGATGTCGGCGGGCGAGGAGAGTTCAAGGAAGTCACCCGCTTCGGGGACTTCGAGGAAGGCGTGGCCGGTCATGTATTCGGGCAGGCTTTCCAGGATGGCGGAGATGGCGGGGATGGCTGTTTCATCGCCGGCGAGCAGGACGCGCTGCGCAAGGCCGGGCCGCCACTCGACACCGCCATAAGCTTCGGCAGTAGCGCATTGGGCGGCCCGGTTGTTTGGGCCGATGAGGGTAAGGGCATCTCCGGGCTTGGCGTTCAGGGCCCAGTTGGCGGCAGGTCCGCCGTTGCCGTGGCTGTCGAAGTGCATGACGAAGTCGACATCGATCTCGGGATACACGGTGTCCAGGCGGGCCTGGCGGACGGTGTAGGTGCGCATGGAGCCGCGCACCGCCGGGTCCATGGCAAGCCATTCGCGGTACCAGCCGGCATGGCTCATCTCGAAGACGGGCAAAGGCAGCGGCGTGCCGTCGGCGGCCAGGGACGGGATCATGAGTTTGATCCTGAGGTCGAGGGTATCGCCGTTGACGCCGAAGTCCCGCAGCGAGTATCCGCCGAAGGTAATCCTGCGGAAGTTGGGGCTGAGTTCCTGCACTGAGGAAACGGTGACCTCAAAAGCCAGGGTCATCGGCTCGGTGGAGGCGGCGGGCAGGTCGCGGGTCTTCATGAAACGAGCTCCAGTTCGTTGGCGGGGACGTGGTGCCGGCCGATGGGAATGATCAGGGGGGTTCCGGAGACGGGATCCGGAATGACGCGCGATTCCAGCCCGAAGACGCTGCGGACCAGGCCTTCCGTCACCACCTTTTGGGGCGCCCCTACTGCCACCACGGCGCCGCCCTTCATGGCAATCACGTTGTCCGCGTAGCGGGCAGCCAGGTTCAGGTCGTGCAGGACGATGGCCACGGTGGTTCCGCGCTGGCGGTTCAGGTCGGTCACCAGGTCCAGGACTTCCACCTGGTGGGCAAGGTCAAGGTAAGTGGTGGGCTCATCCAGTAGCAGGACGTCGGTTTCCTGGGCAAGTGCCATGGCGATCCAGACCCGCTGCCGCTGCCCGCCGGAGAGTTCGTCCACGTTCCTCTCGGCGAGGGCCATCGTCCCGGTGGCTTCCAGCGCGCGCTGCACGGCGAGATCATGTGGGGACAAGTCCCCCTCCCTCCAGCTGCGGAAGAAGCCCTGGTGGGGGTAGCGGCCGCGGCCCACAAGGTCGCGGACAACGATGCCGTCAGGGGCGGTGGGGTGCTGCGGGAGCAGGCCAAGGGTGCGCGCCAGTTCCCGTGCGGGGCGCTGGTGGATGTCCTTGCCGTCCAGGGTCACCGCGCCGGCCGCGGGCTTAAGGAGCCGGGACAGTCCGCGGAGGAGGGTGGATTTCCCGCAGGCATTGGCACCGACGATCATTGTCACTTTGCCCTCGGGAATCTCGGCGGTAAGCCCGTCCACCACGCAGCGCTGATCGTATTTCAGCGTCAGGTCCTCAGCCTTTAAAACTGCCATGTCAGGCATCCTTTCGGTTGGCCGTGACCAGGAGCCACAGCAGGAAGGGGGCACCCAGCGCGCCGGTGATCACGCCCACCGGCAGGACCGTACCGTCCAGCAGCAGGGGTGCAAGGTTGGCGGCCACATAGTCGGCTGCAAGGACAATAACGGCACCAACAAGAGCCGACGCCGGAAGACTTGCCTTGCCGGTGAACCGACGGGCGATGGGGCCGGCGAGGAAAGCGACGAATGAGACCGGGCCGGCTGCCGCCGTCGCGACTGCTGCCAGCGACACCGCGGTGATCACCAGTGCCAGGCGGGTGGCGCCTACCCGGATGCCCAGCCCGGCGGCAGCGTCGGGGCCGAGTTCGAGGATGCGCAGGGGGCCGGCGATGGCCATCACGGCGGGGATCAGGACCGCAAGGGCGAGGGCAAGGACGCCAGCCCGGTCCCAGCTGGCGGAGTTCAGGGACCCGTTGAGCCAGACAAGGGCATCAGCGGCGGTGCGGATGTCCGCCCGGGTCATCAGGAAGTTAACCACCGCGTGCAGCGCCGCCGCGATTCCTACGCCTGCCAGGATGAGCCGGTTGCCGGCGGCATCGCCGCGGCTGGTTCCGCGCATGGCCCCACTGGAGATGGCATAGATGATGGCGGCCACGCCCAGGGCGCCGAAAAGTGCAGCACCGGAGACGGCCGCGCCGGAGGCGCCAAAGACCACGATGGCCACAACGGCGGCAGCACTGGCGCCGTAGCTGATGCCGATGACGTCGGGACTGGCCAGCGGGTTGCGCAGCATGGTCTGGAACAGGGCGCCTGCCAGGCCGAACGCCAGTCCGATCATGGTGCCAATAACCGCCCGCGTCAGCTTGTTCTCCATCACGATGAAGCCGGCGCCTGGAATCTTCTCGCCGCCGGTCAGGTGCGCAAGGAGGATCTTTAAAAAGTCGGGGATGGTGACGGTGTAGCTGCCCAGCAGGACGGAAACGGCGAACAGGATCACGACGGCGGCGGCCAGAAGGGCGGTCCGGTTCACCCGGGCCATGCTGAGGCGTTGCCCTGTGAGTTTTGGTCCTTCAGGTCCCGTTTGGACAGCGATAGCTGACAGCGGAACCGGAGTTTCCGCAGCTTTCCTCTCGTGGGCGAGCGTCACAGTCCGGCCCCTTTGCCCCGGCGGATCAGCCAAACGAAGACGGGGGCACCGACGAGGGCGGTCATAAAGCCGGCCGGAACTTCCCCGGGAAGGAGTACCACACGGCCGATGATGTCGGCGCCGAGGAGCAGGACCGGCGCGAGGACCAGCGAGAACGGCAAAATCCAGCGGTAGTCAGGCCCAGTGAGGAAACGGACAGCATGGGGAATGACCAGGCCAACAAAGCCAATGGGGCCGGCCAGGGACGTGGCCGAACCGCACAGCAGCACGATGCCGAGCGCGGTGATGCCGCGGACCAGTCCCACGCGCTGGCCGAGACCGCGGGCGATGTCATCCCCCAGTGCCAGGCCGTTGAGGATGCGGCCGGTCAACAAGACGATAAGGGCGCCGGCGGCCAGGAATGGAAGACCGGACAGCACCACGGACCAGTCACGCCCGGCAATCCCGCCCACCTGCCAAAAGCGGAACCGGTCAAGAGTGTCCTGGCTGGAAACCAGGATGACATTCATCAGGGAGTACAGGCCCGCGTTGAGCGCGGCACCGGCCAGAGCGAGCTTCACGGGCGTAGCGCCGTCCCGGCCCAGGGAGGCGATGAGGTACACCACGACGGCGGCAACTGCTGCCCCCACAAAAGCGAACCAGACATAGCCGGAGAACGTGGCGATACCGAAGACATAGATGCCGGTGACCACGGCCAGCGCGGCGCCGGCGTTGACGCCCAGGATGCCGGGATCAGCCAACGGGTTGCGCGCCACACCCTGCATGGCTGCGCCCGCCAGGCCGAGGGCACCGCCGGCGAGCAGTCCAAGGACAGTGCGCGGAATACGGGCGTGGACCACGGCGTGGTCACCGTTCGCGGGATCGAACTGCGTCAGGGCCTCCCAAACGACGTTGAGGGAAAGGCCCCGGGCGCCGATGGCCAGGGAGGCCCCGGCCAGGAGTGCAAGCACAACGACGGCGGCCAGCAGCCAGGCGGCCCGCCTCCCCCCGGAGGCGAGGCCACGGGAGGGACCGCCTGGTCCTTTCGCCGGCACTGTGGTGCCGGCGTTCCCTTCCCGGGAGGCCGCCGTCGTCGTACTGTGCGTCATGGAGCAGGTGCTACTTCACTGCGTCCGCTGCCGCGGCCAGCTGCGGCAGGAACTTGTCCAGTGACCACGGCAAACTCAGCGGAGAGGCGGCCGAGATGGACAGCGTCAGGGTGTTGTCCGAGTCGGCTACAAGGGCGCCGTTCTTGACGGCAGGGATCTGTCCCAGGAGGGGATCGGCCTTAATGGAATCAGTGGTGGCTGCATCCGGCACCCAGGAAACGAAGATGTCCGATTCGAGCTCGTTGGCCTTCTCGGCTGACCAGGGAATGAAGAATTCCTTTGAACCCTTGGAGTTCTCCTCCACCACCGGGGCCAGCTTCATGCCGATTCCGGAGAGGAAGCGGGGACGGTTGTCGTTCGCGGTGTACATGTTGAGGCCGTCAGCGGAGGCAGGCTCAAGGTTGCCGTAGATAAAGCTCTTGCCCTGGATCTGCGGGTACTTTGCGACCTTTTCCTTGATGGTGGCCTCGGTGTCCGAAATCAGCTTTGTGGCTTCGGCGTCCTTGCCCAGGGCCTTGCCGATAATGGACGTGGACTCCTGCCACGGGGTGCCGTAGGCCAGTTCCGGGTGGGCAACAACGGGAGCAATCTCGGTGAGCTTCTTGTAGTCCTCTTCAATGAGGCCCGAGTATGCCGCGAGGATGACGTCCGGGGTGAGCTTGGCGATCTCGGTGAAGTTGATGCCGTCCGCCTCGGAGTACTGCACGGGGGCCTTACCGGAGCCGGAGCCGGCGCCGAGTTCTTCGAGGGCTGCGTCCTTCCAGGGCGTGGAGCCCTGGTCGTTGCCGCCCCACTCGACCTTGGGGACACCCACCGGGACAACGCCGAGGGCAATGGCGACATCGTCGTTGACCCAGGAAACGGTAGCAACGCGGGTGGGCTGCTTTTCGATGGTGGTCTTGCCGTAAACGTGCTCGATGGTCACAGGGAACTGCGAGCTGGTGGAACCTGAAGCGCTGGCGTCCGTGTTGGAGGACGCGGGGCCCGTGGAGCAGGCGGAGAGGGTCAGCGCCGCAGCGGCCAGAACCGCCGTCGCCTTGCCGGCTGATTTGAACAGCGTGCGGCGCGTGGCACTGAGGCCTGGGGAGAGGAGGGAAGTCACGGAACTCCTTAAGTGAATGATGCGAACTTAAGTAAGGCTAACCTACCCTCAATCGTATTACGCAACGTTTCTGTGGCTTATTCCCCAGGGTGACCAAGGGCACATCCCGTTCCCGCGCTGCTGCCTTTGCGCCTACGGCGCGCCTTGGACAGGCGCCGCCGGCTTTGGCAGGATGTCACTGCTGGCAGGACGTTGACGTTCAGCAGCTGATGAGATGGGACACGAGGATAAATGAGCATGCGCATGGCTGATACAGCCCCCGCTGCCATAGAAAGCGGGGCGGCCGCCTCGGCCTGCTCCGCGGGGAATAACTAGCCCCACTTTTCCGCGCCCGCGTTCGGGCCACCACTCATCTCTAACGAAAGCTAGCCATGCAATCAGTCACGCCCCAACAAATCAGATCATCTTTCGTCAATGCCAGCCGTTCCGAGGCCGCGAAGCTCAACCTCCCCAAGAACTGGGACTCCCTTGACTGGGACAGCCTGGACTTCCTGGGATGGCGGGACGAAAAGATGCCGCTGCGGGGTTACCTCGTCGTGCCCGGACCGAAGGGCCTTACCGGCGTTATGCTCCGGGCTCCGGAAGGCGGGGCCCGAAAAAACCGCTCGGTACTCTGCGAGCTGTGCCGCGACGTATTTTCCAAAGAGGACGTCCTTCTGTGGGTGGCACGGCGCGCAGGCCAGGCGGGCCGTAATGGCAACACCGTGGGCACGCTCATTTGCGCCGACTTTTTGTGCTGCGGCAACGTCCGCAAAGAACCGCCGGCCAACGAGATCAACCCGGACCCGGCCGCCGTCGTCCTCCGCCAAATCGAAGGCCTGTGGGACCGGACCGCACAGTTTATGGGTCGCGTGCAGGCCAAGTAGCCTGGGCTGGTTCAGCCCGTGGGCAGAAGGAAGCCCTCCCCCAGCCGGAGGAGGGCTTCCTTAATTACGGTCAGCGGTAGGAGAAGCTCATAAGCACGGACTTTAATGCACGGCCCTCATTGCTCCAATACCAGTCCTGCGCTGCCTCATCCCCTTCAAACCGTGGTTCAGAAAACAGCACGTCCGCAGACAAAATACGGTCGCCGAGCCGAACGAGCCCGTATTGCACCTTCCCGTCGGGTGAAACGGGCAGCCCCGGGGTAAGCCCCATTCGATAATTGGCGGTTCCGTCGGTGCGGTCGATATAGAACGACGAATGAGGTGTAGGAACAGAAGCGCCGATCAGTCCCCGTACGGGATCCGTCTCAATGACGTTCCTGGAAACGTTGCCGGCCGTGGCGTCACCAACCTGGCCGTAGTAGATGTTGATCTGCTCGGCGCCGGCGGCGTCGTAGACGGTTGCCGTCTCCACGGCGGGGGACGTGGACACCTGCTCGTGCTTCACGCGCCAGCCTGCGGGGTAAGCGAACGAGAGCCGGTTGTCTGCGAACGTGAAGGTTTCCGGCCCCTGAGGTACGGGGGAGGAAGTGGCGGCGGGAGCAATGGATGGATCCGGGCTCGGCGTGGCCGTCGGGGCCGAGGGCTCTGTGGGCGCGCCCACGCTCTGCGTGGCCGCCTGGGTGGAGGGCCCGGTGGAACCGCTGCTGCCGGCCGGGGCGCCGGCAGCACAACCTGCGAGGGACAACACCCCTGCGGTCAGTGCGGTCAGGAGGAATATCGCGCGTTGTGTTGGACGCATGGGGGTGCCTTTCAAGAGGACGCCATCATTCTCTTGGGGAACAATGCGGACCCAGCAAGCCGCAGTACCTATGGGATCTACTCAGGCGGGGTGAGTTGTTATGCCCAGAGTGGCACAGCAGAAATAGCGCCCACTAGGGCCCGAAGAATAAATCCATCAATTTGTTATTTTCGGTCTCAGATCAGCGCAGGACGATATCCACCGGGTTAGCCTCCGACCGCCAGGCACCTTCGTCACCGGGCCGCGGCCGGATGACCGGAGCCGTCAGCACCCCTGACCGGTTGGTGCGTTTGTCCCGGAGTATCTCGGTGACCGAGCCGAGATGCCGGGACAGGTCAATGACGTTTTCGGGGGCAGCGAGCAGGAGCTGGAACCCAAATTCGTGCAGCGCCTTGATTCCGGCCCCCGCAAATTCCTCGGAAGCCAGCACAAAGGCCTCGTCCATCATCACCGTGCCGTAGGTGGTGAAGCCCTGCTCCGCGATGCCCAACTGGTAGCTCAATGCTGCGGCCATGATGAATGCGGTGAAGCGCTGCCGCTCGCCGCCGGACATGGATCCCGTGTCCGCGTGCATAAAGACCTCAGTCCTTTGGGCTCCCGCCTTTTTTCCTGAGGCTGACCCGGCAACTTCCCGGTGCTCCTTGCACTGGATGAACAGGTGCCCGCGCACGTCCAGCACTTCGGCACGCCACCGCCTGTCCTCCGGCGCCTGCGAGCCCAGCCGCTTGACCAGGGTTTCCAGTGACTTATAGCGGGCGGTGAGCTCGGCGTCATCGTCCCTCTCGCTGCCGGCCACTTCCGCCTTGGACGAGTCTGCACGGGCCGGCCGGGTGTGCCGGGCCTTCAAAGCGTTCTGAATGGCGTCCTTGAACTGCTTCGCGGTGGGGGGCAGGGTCTGTTTGATGTCCAGTTCCAGGAAGCTGCCCTCGTGGAAGTTCACCTGCGAGAGTATCCCGTTCAGCGGAAGGATACGGCTGCTGATGGAGCGGCGCTCCTCATCGAGCAGGTGCAGCAGAGTACTGAAGGACTCATGTGTGCGCTGGTTGAAGAACTGCCGGAATTCCGCCTCCTGGGCAGGAAGGCCGTCGCTGACGATGGCGTGGTACCGGGTCTCAAACTCACCGGCAGCCCCGATGGTAGTGCCGTGGTCGGCGGAGATGGCGCTCCCCCAGTCGCGCACGAAGCCCTCGAAGATCCTCGTCAGGCGCTCGGCCGTGGTTTGGCCCCGGGACTCCGCCGTGTGCAGTTCACCCAGCAGTGCAGTCCGTACCCGGTTGGCGAGGTTGTCCAGCTCATGCATCTCCGTCACTTCGCCGAAGTCGGCGAAGTACGGTTCCAGTGCAGTAGTGGTCGCTTCCGACGGCGGCTCCTGGGCAAGGCGCCCGCGTGCGGCCTCCAGCAGGGAATCGGCAACTGTGAGTTGCCGGTCCAAGGCCTTGTACTCGCTCTGCAGCACAGCAGCGGCCTCCGTGCTGTGCTGGTGCTTTAGCCGCGCCTCGTCAATGGTTGCGCGGAGGGGCTCAAGGTCTGCCTGCGCGGCCAGGGCATCCTTCAACCGTTGCTCGATTCGAGCCAGTTCCTCGGCCGCAACTGCCGCCGAGACCTGTTCCCAGGAACGCTCGTCTTCGGCGATGCGGCGGAGGGCGTCGAGCTGTCGGCTCATGCCCTGGTGCGAATTCTCACGGGCCTGTGCCAAGTCCGCCGCTTCGGCCACCTCCTGCCGCAGGTCCGCCACCTGGCCGGCAACGAGTTCCAGTTTGGCGGCGTTATCGAAACCGAGGACGTAATCCTGCCGGCTGGTGAACCGGTCGTCCTTTTCCACAGTGTGCCGGTTACGCTTTACCACGCCACCCAGGCTGAGGCCCCGGTCCAGCCGCGCCAGCTCATCCGGGTCCTCCACGCAGGGGTAGGCGAAGTCCAGTGCTATGCGCTCGCGGACCCACGCCCCGGCTTCGGAGGCGACGCCCGAGGCGAGGAGGTCCAGCTTGGTGAGCAGGTCGCCGTCGTGCACGTCCTCCAACGCCAGCGTGCCGCCCGGGAGCGGCTTGGAAACGTCCACTGCCCGCAGCGCGCCGCGTATGTTGTGCTCGTTAAGGTACCGGGTCACCGCCGCGAAATGATCGCCGGGTACCAGCAGGGTGGTGGCGAGGCTCCGGAGCACGCGTTCGGCCGCAGGCCGCCACTTCTCCTCCCCCTCAGCAAGGTCCATCAGTTCGCCGGCGAAGGGCATCCGGTCCTCCGGAACGCCGGTGGAGGCGGCGATCGCTGCCCGGTTTTCAATGCTCGACGGCGGCAGCAGCGACTTGCGCGTCTTCAGCGACACGAGCTCCTGCTCAGCTGTGGCCAGCTCACGCTTCTTCGCTGCATGGGCGTCGAAGGCCTCAAAGCGGAGTTCCTGCAGGGCCTCGGAATCATCCTTGAGCTCGGCAGACCGGGCGGCGGCCTGCTCGTGCGCCTGCTCCCACCCTTTCGCTGTCCACTCAAGCTGGAGGCCGGCGTCGGTCAGCGCCCGGCGTGCCGCCTCCTCCACCTGCTGGCGGAGCCTCAAACCTACCCGGGCGTTTTCCAGGGACTGCTCGATGGCGGAAATGGCGTTGCCGCCCTGGTTGTTGTACTCGGTCTCGAGCTGGCGCAGCTCTTTGGCCAGCCCGTCCCGGACCGAGCGCTCGGCCCCAAGCTCCTTGGCTTTCGCCTGCGCGAGCTCCTTGAAGCGGGCCAGCATCTTCTGGTGGACCGTGACCGCCAGCTGCTGCTTGTAGGATTCGAATTCCCCGCGTGCGAGGTCCCTCAGCCGGTTCGCGTCCAGGAGTGCCTGGGCATACTCCTTGTTCAGCCCGGGAACCGGGGCCAACTGGTCGCGCTGCTGCCGGACGTCCTCCAGCCGCTGCCGGATGGACATCAGGTTACTGAACTCCTCGACGACGTCGTCCGCTGCGGCGAGCGTGGCCGGGGCGTCCAGGACCTGGTCACGGAAGAAGGTATTGACGCTGCCGCCAAGCCCCTTGCCCGCCTGGATGACGCGCAAGAGGGGAAGGGCCTGGTCCGAGCTGATGCCGAGCAGCCGGCGGAACCGTTCCGCGAAAGTCTTGTGGACGTCAAAGACCTGCGCCTCAGGAAAAATCGTCTCGAGGGCAGCCTTCGTGAACCGCTTGTCCGCGATGCCCTCGAGCGCTTCAAGGTCCAGCGGCTGGTGGTCCAAAAGGTAGAACCGGCCCACGCTCGACTCCGTGCCGTTCTTCGGCAGGTCGAAGAGCGCCGAAACGGTCACGCGGGTGCCCGCGGCGTTATCAAACGTCAGCGCGACGGCGGACCACGTGGCACCGGGGCGCTGGAAGGCACTGGCCGAACCCTCCCCCACCGCCTTGTCGCCCACTTTGCCGCGCATGTAGGTGAAGGTGGTCCGCTTGTCCTCAACGACACCGCCCGCCCGCTGGGCAGCGGCTTCATTGGACCTCGGCCTGGCGTCGAAGACCCGCAGCATGGCGTCGAACAACGTCGACTTGCCGACGCCCGAGTTTCCGGTGAGCAGCGTGCCGTTGCGGTCCACATGCATGGTGTGCGCCCCGTGGAAGGTGCCCCAGTTGACTACCTGCACCAGGGCCAGGCGCATTTGGCCGGGGTTGGTCAGCTCGCCCATCGGCAGCATGGTTGCGATGCTCACTCCGCTGCCTCCGCTTCAGTTTCAGTGGGGCCGGCCACTGGATCCGGATCGAGCTCAATCAGGGCCTCGGTGCCCGCGGCATCCGTGGTGGCTGCCGCCAGTGCTTCTATTTGGGCCGGAATATCGCCGATGTTGTCGAAGGGGAGGGCAAGGGGCAGGGCGTTTGAAATGGTGTAGACGTCGTCCAGGCCGGTGGGCAGGAGGAGCTGGCGGGCCAGCAGTTTCGTGACGGCCCTGTTGACCACGTCCGAATCCCGCAGCGCGTCCTGCTGGCCTGCGGGCTGGTAGTGCGTCACCAGGTCGGCAATTTCCTCGCGGGTGACGGTGGGATCTGTCTGCGCCGTGACGTGGCGGTCGAGCAGCAAACGCATCCTCAAAAGCACGATGGTCTCCACCCGGCTGAGCGCACGCTGCTGCCGGAGGACGCTTGAGCGGGTGCTGCCTCCGATCGCGTCCGGGTCCACCGGGCGCAGGACGGCGATTTTCCGGTCGTGGTCCAGTTGCATCGTGAGAAGCAGCTCGGACAGGCGGCTGCGCAGGATGATCTGGTTGTCCAGCAGGACGGTCCAGAGCTTCTCGTCCCGGCCCCCGTCCACGTACGGGCCTTTGAGCAGCTTCACCAGCGCCTGCCGCACTTTCATGGAGAGCACCCCGGTATCGCCGGGGAAGAGTGCAGCGCCGTCGATAAAGGTGTCGCGGGGGGTTACTCCGGTGAGTGACCGCTCCCCGCCCGATGCCGCCGTCGTGGTTGTCTCTTCAGTCATCATCAATCCTTTGGAAGCGTGACCAGCGGCAGGTAGGCCCTGCGCGTGGTGCCGTCTATCTGTTCGAAGTCCAGGGCTTCGAGTCCGTCCTTGTCGAAGCCTGCCCCGGCGTGCAGGGCGTGCGAGAGGAGCGCCCGGATGGTGTTGATGTGCTGTTCCTCGGGCGGCAGCTGCTGCCAGGCCTCGGAAAGGGTGGACGCGCCGGCCATGGCGGACCTGATGACCTCCGGCTTTGCCTTTCCGGTCCTCGGCGAGCGCACGCGGTCGGAGTCGCTGAAGGCGATGGGGTCGGCAAGTTTGGGCGGCGCCGCGAACTCGTCCGGGTCGAAGAGTTTCACCATGGACAGCGACTCGAACCCCGCGTTGAAGAGAACGGGCCCGGGGACCAGCCCGGGGCGTTCCCGCTCGTACGGAAGGGATCGGATGGCCTGTTCGGCTTCCCGCAGGACCTTCCGGAGCCGGACGGACTGGCGGAAATCGTCGCTCTGGACGTAAGTGTTGAGGCTTTCGCTGAGCTTGCCGTAAATCCGCTGGATCTGGCTGTGCTGCTGGCGGAGTTCCGCCACCAGGTTCTTCAGGGTTTCCCGGTCCTCCGGTGACAGGTCGTCCGCGAACTGCCGGCTGAGGACTTCTCCGATCGCCGAGCGGAACCTCAGCTGCTGCTGCGGGTCCTCCAGGAACGCCGCGAAGGAACGGAAAGTCCTGCCTTCAGGGCTCTGGCGGAGCCGCTTGTCGGCCTCCAGCACCTGCGCCATCGTGGCGCCCTTGGTCAGCGACTCCTCGATGATCTGGTTGCGCAGCCCGCCCACCAGTTCCTCGATCCGGTCACGCATCTTCTTGTAGTCGGCAGGCAGGCTGGCGGCGAGGTCCAGGATGTTTCCGGCAGCTTCCACCGCCTCGTCGTCATCCAGGAGGCCGTCGAACCCGCCGGAGCTGATGTCCTGGATCAGCTGCCGGCGCTCCTTGATCTCGTCCGCCAGGGACTCCAGGCGGGCGCTCTGGTCCGGGTTCGTTTCGTTGGCGAGCTTCTCGACGTCGCCCAGCAGCGTGCCAAGGCGCGATCCGTTGAGCGTGGACCTTTCGCTCGAGAGGCTGTCGAGGAAGGCGAGCACACGGGCCGCCGGCTCAGTGACCTCGTAAACGATCTGGCCCGACTGGTTCCGCCGCGTCAGGAACTGGCGCCGGGTCCACTCGTCGCCGAAGGCTTTCCCGTTGGCACCGCCTCCGAGCCCGGGCTCACGCCGGCGGAGCTCCTCAAGGAAGGAGTCGACGTCGGCGTGGAACTCCTCCAGCGGCAGCTGCGGCCGGGTGCGGGTGAAGGATGCCTGCAGAACCGCAATCACCCAGGGGGCGGAGCGGGTCAGGGCCCAGGCGGGCCCTTTTGTGAGAAGTTCGAGGTCCCGGAGCCGGGCACTGATGGCATCAGCCGATGACCTGGCGGAGCGGGGCACACACTCTCCTTGGACTGTTGGGGGGCGGGGCAGGGGCTCCAAACGGAAAACTGCCAACAACAAGGTTAACGCAGCCGGCCGCGACCGCTCCGTGACCTACTTCGGCGTAGTGTTTCGATCCAATATCAAGAACCCGTTAAGCCTGCCGCGGCTCTGGCTGGGCAAGCCTGCTGCCCCTACGCTCGTGCTACTGATTTCAACCAGAGCAACGTCGCAGCAGGGGGACTTATGCAGTTCGATTTAAGCTCAGTGGAAACCGCTACCTTGGTATTCGTGGGCACATTGCTGTTCGCGTTCATCCTGGCCGCCTTTGTTCTTACGGCAGGACTGGTGGCGCTGGTGCTTTTGGGAGCGGGAAAGCTTGGCTGGACCGTGGTTTCCAAGTCGCTCCTCGCCGTGGTCCACGGCATCAACGCTGCCTGGTACCGGCTGGTGGGGCGCGCTGCCGCGATGGACGCCGGCGCCGACTTTCAGGGACAGCCTTCCCCTAGCACGGGATCCTACCCGCGGGTAATATTGGGAGACAGCTGAAGGGTTCTCCAACCCGGCGGACCTGGCTAAGAAAGCTATCCGGCCAAGGAGATGCCCCATGAGCTCCGCCACTGACAGCCCCTCCAAAACCACCACCAGCCCGGCAACAGAAGCCCCGGCGGAGGAAACCCCGGTCCCGGCCGGCAAGATCGGTGCCGGCGTCACCGCGGACGAGGCCAGGGCGGTTGCCGAGGCCGCCCGGGAAACCGGTTGGGACCGCCCGAGCTTCGCTAAAGGTCTCTACCTTGGCAGTTTCGACCTCAGCCTTGTCCACCCCTGGCCTTCCCCGGACCCTGCGGACGTGCAACGGGGCGAGGCCTTCATGGCGCGCCTGATGGAATACGTGCGGACCATGGACGGGCGGATCATTGAGCGCGAGGCCAGGATTCCTGACGAATATCTTCGGGGGCTGGCAGACCTCGGCGTTTTCGGGATGAAAATTCCCGAGGAGTACGGCGGCCTGGGGCTGTCGCTGGTGTACTACGGCAGGGCCTTGGCCCTGTTGGGCAGTGTCCACCCGAGCCTTGGCGCCCTTCTTTCCGCCCATCAGTCCATTGGCGTTCCCGAGCCGGTCAAGGTCTTTGGCACGCCGGAGCAGAAACGGGAGTACCTGCCGCGCTGCGCCGCCGGCGCGGTCACGGCGTTCCTCCTTACGGAACCGGATGTGGGAAGCGATCCTGCCCGCATGGGCAGCACGGCAACGCCGACGGACGATGGCGAGGCCTACCTTTTGGACGGCGTCAAGCTCTGGACCACGAACGGGGTGATCGCGGAACTGGTGGTGGTGATGGCCGTGGTGCCCGCCCGCACGGATCCGGACGGCACCAAGCACAAGGGCGGCATCAGCGCGTTTGTCGTGGAGATGGACTCACCGGGCATCACGGTGGAGAACCGCAATGCGTTTATGGGCCTGCGGGGCATCGAGAACGGCGTCACCCGGTTCCACCAGGTGCGCGTCCCGGCTGCCAACAGGCTGGGGCGGGAGGGCCAGGGCCTGAAGATTGCCCTCACCACCCTGAATACGGGCCGGCTCTCCATTCCGGGCCTCTGCGTGGGCTCGGGCCGCTGGAGCCTCAAGATCGCACGGGAGTGGTCCAACGCCCGCACGCAGTGGGGCAGGCCTGTGGGTGAGCACGAGGCCGTGGGCAAGAAGATTGCTTTCATTGCCGCGTCGGCCTTCGCGCTGGACGCAGTCTTTGAGCTTTCTGCCGAGTTGGCCGACGCCGGCCAGAAGGACGTGCGGATTGAGGCTGCCCTTGCGAAGCTCTGGTCTACGGAGATCAGCTGCCGGATAGCGGACGAGCTGGTCCAGATTCGCGGCGGCCGTGGTTTTGAGACGGCTGAGTCCCTGGCGGCGCGCGGTGAGCGGGCGGTACCGGCCGAGCAGCAGCTGAGGGACCTGCGGATCAACAGGATTTTTGAGGGTTCCTCTGAGATCATGCGCCTGCTTATCGCCCGGGAAGCGGTGGATGCGCACCTGGCGGCCGCCGGCGACCTCGCGTCCCTGGACGCGAGCCTGTCCGACAAGGCGAGGGCCGCCGTCGGCGCTTCCGGCTTTTATGCCCGGTGGCTGCCCAAGCTGGTGGCCGGCGCCGGTATGGATCCGCGCTCGTACAGCGAGTTCGGGCGGCTGGCCAAGCACCTGCGGTTCGTGGAGCGCTCGTCCCGGCGCCTGGCCCGGCAGACCTTCTACGGCATGGGCCGGTGGCAGGCGAAGCTGGAACGCAAGCAGGCTTTCCTGGGCAGGGTGGTGGACATCGGTGCGGAACTGTTCGCCATGACGGCGTGCTGCTCGCGCGCGGAGATGCTGCTTCACACCGCCCCGGAAAAGGCAGCCAGTGCCTACGAACTCGCGGAGGCGTACTGCGAGCAGGCCCGTGTGCGCGTGGATGAGTACTTCGACCAGCTGTGGCGGAACACGGACGACGGCGACCACCGGCTGGCGCGGAAGGTCCTGGCCGGCGATTACACGTGGCTGGAGGTGGGCGTGGTGGACCAGTCGGAAGGCACCGGGCCGTGGATTGCGGACGCCTCGCCCGGGCCCTCGCAAAGGGAAAACCTGCGCCGCAACTACCGCTGACGCCACTGGTCACAAAATAGTAAGCATCCTTGCTATCTCTGTTTCCCGATGGTTGAGTTGAGCCATGAGCAGCTCAACCGACCCAGAGAACCTGCCCCCACGACGCGCCCGCGAGGACGGCGACGAGCGGGTACCGGACTCCGGGTCAACTGCCGCCTACGCAGAGCGGGACTACGTCCCCGCGGCTTCGGCACCTGCTGTTGATCCCGGCCTGACGGACCGGCACACCGCCGTCGCCAGGGAGAAGGAACGGTTCGGCGGCATCAAGGTGGGGTCGGCCTTCTTCGGCTGGCTCACGGCCACCGGCATGGCGGTGCTCCTGACGGCCCTCGTGGCAGCGGCGGGAACGGCCGTTGGCCTTGCCACCAACACAGACGTGAATGAGGCAGTAAACCAGGCAGCCTCGAACACGGGCACCGTTGGCCTGGTGGGCATCATCGTCCTGCTGGTGATCCTGTTCCTGTCCTATTACTGCGGCGGCTACGTGGCAGGGCGCATGGCGCGCTTCAACGGCGCCAAGCAGGGCCTCATGGTGTGGATCTGGGCGCTGATCGTGGCGGTCCTCGTCTCCATCCTGGGCCTCGTGGCGGGACAGCAGTTCAACGTGCTGGCCAACCTCAACAGCTTCCCCCGGATACCTGTCAATGAGGGCCAGTTGACCACCACCAGCATCATTGCCGCTGTCGTGGTGGCCCTTGTGGCACTGGCAGGAGCGATGCTGGGCGGCCTGGCAGGCATGCGGTTCCACCGCAAGGTGGACAAGGCCGGCTTCACCCCGGACGAGGACTACGACAACGCGTAGTCAGGCCAGGATCTTGCCGTCCACGTAAAACCAGCGGCCGTTTTCGCGGGCAAACCGGCTGACTTCATGATGCGTGCCGCGTTCGGCACCGTGCCGGAACCAGGCCTTGAACTCCACCGTCCCCTGCACGTCGAGCGGGCCGCCGCGGCTGGTGGAGACGATATCCAGGCGGCGCCATTGCAGGTCCGGATCAAAGTCCAGGTTGGCAGGAGCCTCCGCCGGGTGCCAGGTCCGCAGCAGGTAGGCCCTGTCATGAAGCGCGAAGGCACTGTACCGGGAGCGCATCAGCTGCTCCGCCGTGGCTGCTTCCGCCTCCCCGCTATGGAACCGGCCGCAGCACGCGCCGTACGGCTCGCCGGACAGGCACATGCAGCTTTCCAGTCTCCGGTCTTCAGCCATGACCCGATGGTGTCATATCAGGTAACAGGTTTAAAACAACCCGGACGCGCCCCTCCGCCCGGCGGCACAGTGCAGTAAAAATCCGTATGGTGGAGAAGGAGCTGTTGCCTTGGCAGAGGGGCGCAGGTGCGGGCTTTGGGGCCGGCAGAGAGGAGAGATGACGTGGATAATCCGGATACGCTCATCCTCAACCTGACCTTTTTAGGCACGGTGGGAGTAGCTTTCCTGATGTTCCTGATCCTCTTTCTGCTGGGCGTCATCACGCTGGTGCTTGCGGGAATAGGCAGACTCGCCGCCGTCATGCTCATGGCGTTGTTCGGCTGGCGCAGCAGCGGGGAAAGCAAGCGCCCGGCCCGGGATTGGCGTAGCGCGCTCAAGCCCGCGAACCTTCGCCCGGCGCTGCGCACCGCCGTCGTACGCCACCCGGGGGCGGCAGCCGCACGCCCCGACTCCCCCGTCCTTGCCGAGGACTGGGCTTCCGCTGTTGCGGAGGCGGACGCGAGGGCAATGGCCAGGGCGCGGGCGGCAGCACCGGAAATCAAGCTCTCAGTCCGCGACCTGCCCGATCCCCATGTACCTGCCGACCAGGTGGCGGAGGTTGCGCCGCTGGTGGAGTCGGCGCTGGAGGACCACCGGCCCGGCCGGGTGCCGCGGTCGTTTGAGAAGGCGCAGGCTTTGCGTCCGGTGGCCCCGCTGGACACCGGATCGCTGGTGTCGCTTTCCGGGAAGGCCCAGGCACAGGCCCTCACAGCAACCTCTTCCAATGACGGAGCCCCGGGAACCGCTGCCAAGGGCTCTTCTGCCAAAGCCGGCCCACATAGGGGTAAACAGCCCTTACCCTGAGCAACCATCTGGGTTAGCGTGAAACCCATGGAATTCAGATACCTCGGAAACAGCGGCTTCAAAGTCTCGGAAATTACCTTCGGCAACTGGCTGACCCACGGGTCCCAGGTGGAGAATGACGTCGCCTCCCAGTGCGTGAGGGCCGCCCTGGATGCCGGTATCAGCACCTTCGACACGGCGGACGTCTACGCCAACACGGCCGCGGAGACCGTTCTGGGTGGAGCCCTGAAGGGCGAGCGCCGTGAGTCCATAGAGGTCTTCACCAAGGTCTACGGCGCCACCGGCCCCAAGGGAAAGAACGATCTGGGCCTGTCCCGCAAGCACATCATGGAATCCATCAACGCGTCCCTGCGCAGGCTGCAGACGGACTACGTGGACCTGTACCAGGCCCACCGCTACGACTTTGAAACCCCGCTGGAAGAAACCATGCAGGCGTTTGCGGACATCGTTCGGCAGGGCAAAGCCCTGTACATCGGCGTCAGCGAATGGTCCGCTGACCAGCTGCGTGCCGGCCATGCGCTTTCCAAGGAACTCGGTTTCCAGCTCATCTCCAACCAGCCGCAGTACTCCATGCTGTGGCGCGTGATCGAGGCCGAGGTTGTCCCCGCATCGGAGGAACTGGGCGTGTCCCAGATTGTCTGGTCCCCCATGGCCCAGGGCGTCCTCAGCGGCAAGTACCTGCCCGGCCAGCCCGCACCGGAAGGCAGCCGGGCCACGGACCAGAAGGGCGGCGCCAAGATGATCGAGCGCTGGATGCGGGATGACGTCCTTGCCGGGGTCCAGGAGCTCAAGCCCGTAGCGGAGGAAGCAGGGCTTTCCATGCCCCAGCTGGCCGTGGCCTGGGTGCTGCAGAACCCCAACGTGGCTTCGGCCATCATTGGTGCTTCCCGGCCGGAGCAGATCGCTGACAGTGTTGCGGCGGCTGGGGTGAAACTGGAACCGGAAGTCATGAAGAAGATTGACGACGCCATCGGCTCCCTGGCCGAACGTGATCCGGAGCAGACCAAGTCCCCGGCCAAGCGGGAACACTAGGTGGTGGGGTCCCGTCCGGAACTGCCGGATCTGGCCGTCACCGGTTCCACAGGCGGCCTGGGCGGAATGGTATCGCGGCAGCTTGCCGGCGCCGGATCCGCCCAGCGCCTCCTGGTCCGCGACGCCGGACGTGCACCTGAGCTGGAAAACGCTTCGGCACTGGTCTCCAGCTACTCGGATTCATCTGCTGCCCGCGCGGCCCTGGAAGGGGCCAAGGTCCTGTTCATGGTGTCCGCCGCAGAAACAGCGGACCGGCTGCAGCAGCACCGCAGTTTTGTGGACTCCGCAGCGGACGCCGGAGTGCAGCACATCGTGTACACGTCGTTTTACGGCGCGGCGCCGGATGCCACCTTCACGCTAGCCCGGGACCACTACGGCACCGAGCAGCACATCCGTGATTCGGGGATGGACTATACCTTCCTGCGCAACAATTTCTACCTTGATTTCCTGCCCCTTCTGGCGGACGGGGACGGCGTGGTGCGGGGGCCCGCCGGCGAGGGAGTGTTCTCCGGGGTTGCGCGGGAAGATTTAGCGCGCTGTGCCGTAGCGGTGCTGCGCGACCCCGCCATCCATAAGGGACAGACGTACAACCTGACAGGGCCTGAAGAACTCACACTGGCCGACGCTGCCCGGATCCTTACCGAGGGAACCGGCCGCACCATCACCTATCACCCGGAGACAGTGGAGGAAGCCTACGCCTCCCGCGCCTCCTACGGCGCGCCGCCCTGGCAGGTGGACGCGTGGGTCAGCACTTACACGGCGATGCGGGCAGGTGAACTGGCAGGGATTTCACCTGATGTCTACGGACTGACAGGCCAGGATCCGATCAGCCTGGCGGAGTTCCTGAAGCGGCCGCAGCTATAGCGGAAAAGGGAACGCTTTTGGCGTTGACGGGCTGGCGGGGCGGGCGTAAACCTGAGGCAGGGACCCCTTCAGCCCGCCAAGCCGAACCAGCCGCAAGGACGCAGCCCCATGAAGCAGATCTTCAGGAACCCCCAGCCCGCCCGTCCAGCTGAACAGCAGGGACCGCCTGGTTCCTTGACAACTGCGCCCACCACAGTCCCGCTTACCCGCGAGGAACTCCAGCTGGGCGCCCGCAACCACTCCATGCCCCTCGAGGCGCTCCGCCGCGACATCACTCCGCCGGGACTTCACTACGTCCTCACGCATTTCGACATCCCGTTCATCGACACCGCTGCCTGGCACCTGCGGATCAGCGGGGCTGTTGAACGTGCACTGGAATTGAGCATGGCGGCGCTGCGGAAGGACCCCGCCATCACCGTCCCGGTCACTTTGGAGTGCGCGGGCAATGGCCGCTCACTCCTGGAACCCAGGCCGCTCAGCCAGCCGTGGCTCCTGGAAGGAGTAGGCACAGCAGCCTGGACCGGGGTTCCGCTCGCGTACCTTCTGGGGAAAGCCGGGATCCTTCCGAGCGCCGTCGAGGTGGTGTTCACCGGGGCGGATGCCGGCATCCAGGGCGGCGTTACGCAGCGGTACGCGCGGAGCGTGCCGGTCCATGAAGCGATGCGTGCCGACGTCGTACTCGCATACAAGATGAACGGCACTGAGTTGCCGCCGCAGCATGGCTACCCGCTCCGGCTGGTGGTTCCGGGTTGGTACGGCATGACGAGCGTGAAGTGGCTGGAATCCATCGAGGTGGTCACGGCCCCCTTTACGGGATACCAGCAGGCGGTGGCCTACCGTTACCAGGAGTCAGCGGACGACGCCGGGAGGCCGGTAACGCGGATGAGGGTGCGTTCGTTGATGGTCCCGCCGGGCATCCCGGACTTCTTCACACGCCGACGGGTAGTACCGCCAGGTCCTGTGATGCTGCAGGGCCGGGCGTGGTCCGGGCATGCTGCGGTGACTGCGGTGGAAGTGGGCATCGACGGGAAGTGGCTGCCGGCCCACCTGGAGGAATCTGCGGGTGGATTCACCTGGCGGCGATGGACGCTGCCGTGGGTGGCTGACCCGGGCAAGCATGAACTGGCCTGCCGCGCCACCGACGCCAGCGGTGCCACCCAGCCCCTAGCGCAAAACTGGAACTACCAGGGACTCGGCAACAACATGGTGCAGCGCATCAACGTCCGGGTGGAGTAGCGGCCTGCGTACAGGCGCCGGGCTATACTCGGTGCCAGCCATGACCAGCCTTCCTTCCTCCCCCGCCAGTGTCCGCATCGATGCGTGGCTGTGGGCCATCCGGGCCTATAAGACGCGCTCTGCGGCTACGGCCGCGTGCCGTGCCGGCCACGTGAGGCTGAACGGCAGCCCAGCGAAGGCGTCAGCCACACTGGTCAGCGGTGACACGGTGACGGTCAGGATGCCGGGCTATGAACGCATCCTCGAAGTGCGCCGGCTGATCAACAAGCGCGTGGGTGCGGAAGCTGCATCGCACTGCTTCACGGACCACACTCCCCCGCGGCCTGTTGCTCCTGCTCTGGGCCTGCCGCAGCGCGACCGTGGCACGGGCCGGCCCACCAAGAAGGACCGCCGCGAGATGGAACGTCTTCGCGGCGCTTGACCGAGTCCGGCCCTTGTGACGCTGCTTAATTCCCGCCCCGGGCCCGGGCCCGGGCCCGGACGAGGTTCGCAAAAGGCAGCTGCCCGTACTCCTCAATAAAGGCTGTGTGGTAGTCCGCTTCAGCCTGGGCCAGGGCTGCGGCGGGCAGTTCCTTCCATGCGATCAGCAACTGCCCGGCGTCCCTGAGTTGCCAGACCAGCCGCCCGTCCCAATGCCCGGGCGGCTTTCCCTGCCCGAAGTCCAGGAACTCCTGGACCTGCCGCCGCAGGCCTCGGTTGCCTTTGCTGCCCGGGCCTGCTTTACCCAGGTAAAGCACGACGGCGGCATCCACCCACTCCGCCGCAAGGGCCGGCTGGGGCAGGGAAGGGTCCTTCTTCTTGAAGACCCCGGCTGTGCTTTTCGTCAGGAATTCCGGCTGGAACTCTTCGGGCTGCAGGACAGCGAAGACGCCGGTTCCCTGCGGAACCCGCATAACCTCCAGGTCGTTGAAGGGCCTGAAGCCTGCAAAGCCGTCGTCTCTCAGGCCCTTTCTGGTGAACTGCATCCCTACATTGAACAGCATCGCTTCGGCAGCGTTGATTGAGTGACTCACGCGCCCCGACCGTGCACCGGCCTGGCGTTAGCTGGCGGTTCTCCGACCTCGTGGATGGTATGGCCGCTGCAAGCAGTTTTGGTTACGCTTGCCCGCTCGATGCGTGACACTGTAAACCATCGCATTGCGTTGCGCAGTCGGCACCACCCCACCAGGTACCACTGGCCGTTCCTGGAGGCGAACAGTACTGGCTCAACGTCGCGGGTGGTCGTCCTTTCGTCTCCTGATGTGTAGCGGATGCGAAGCACTCGCTGCTCGGCCATCGCCTCCTCCAGTGCCGACTTCGTTGCGCGCGAAGACGAGGGCGGCGCGTTGACCCAGACACGGAGGGCCAGCTCATCGGCCCGTGCTCGGGTTATGGGATCGAGTACGTCCAGGATCTTCTTGATTCCTGCAGCCGCCAGATCGGCGTACGGGGCATCGGGTGCAGCGGATACGGCTGCCATGAGCGCCACGGCCTGCGCCGGGGACAAGCTGACAGGCGGCAGGGACGCGCCTGCAGCTAATCCGTAGCCACCGCCCGGACCAGGGCGGGACCATAGAGGTGCACCGCTGCTCTCCAGCGCATCGAGGTCTCTCTTAATGGTGCGCACTGACACCTCGAACTCTCGTGCCATCCGTTCGGCGGAAACCCCCCGCGCCCCGCTGCGGCCCAACAACTCTGTCAGAGCATGTAGCCGTTCGGCGCGCTTCACAATTCAGACCCCGACAAATTCATGACCTAAATAGTGACACACCCTTGTCCGCAGTGCCTGCGAGGGTAATGGCATGACAACTACTACAGACAGTCCGACCATAATTCTCATCGCAGGTCACTGGCTGGGCGCATGGGCATGGGATGAAGTCCTTGAACACCTGACAACCGACCACGCTCGTGCAATCGCGATGACACTGCCCGGTCTCGACGCGGACGATCCCGGGCGTGCGGCGAAGACCCTCGACGATCAAGCCGCAGCAGTCCTGGACGTCATCACCCAACTCGGGGCCTCGGCGGATCAGCCCGCAACTCTCGTCGCTCACAGCGGGGCGAACGCCCCTGTCAGTCTCGTCCTTGACCGACACCCCGAACTTGTCCATCGAGTGGTGTGGGTCGACTCCGGCCCTGTGGCGACGGGAAGCACTTTCGCCCCACATCTCCCGGAGGAGTTGGAGGAGCTTCCACTGCCGTCCCTCGACATCCTCGCGCAGCAGGCGAGCCTCGAAGGCCTGAGCACAGAAGTCCTCGAGCGTTTTCGGGCCCGGGCCGTCCCCGAGCCCGGCCCCGTACTTCGTCAGCCCGTGGAGCTCACGAACGATGCCCGCCACAAAGTCCGGACCACCCTGGTGTGCTGCTCTATGCCGAGCGCGCAGGTGCTGGAGCTGGCCCGCACAGGCCATGCCATGTTTGCCGAAGTTGCTAACATCGAGCACCTCGACGCCGTTGACCTCCCGACGGGGCATTGGCCTATGTGGAGCCGCCCCCGCGACCTGGCCAAAGCCATTCAAACAGCGGCTTCCCGAACCCAATGAAGTGACCGGTAAAGCCGTCCGCTTCGACAATCTGCTGGTGGGACCTCACGACGTGTTCCCTCTAAAGTGAGTGGTCTAACTGCGTCAGGTCCTGATTCAGGCACCGTCAGCAGGGCCCGATGCCAGTCAAACCTCTTCACAAAGAACGAGCCAACCAGGCTGAGGTTCCCTGACTGAGAAGTTTCCCTGCCCACCCCTCCGCCCAAAAGCGTAGAGTTGCCTAAGACGCCTGATTTTGGACGCCTTGCTGCTGAGGGAGAAATCGTGACGATTGACTGGGACGAAAAGAAAGCCCTGCTACAGGAACCGAACATCGCGAAGGTAACCCAGCTTTGCGACGAACTGATGGAAAAGAAGCCGGGCTCCACCGTCCCCTACATCGACCCGGTGCACGACGAAGACGAATGCCGGATCGTCAGCCTGCAGGTCAGCCCCGGAAAGGGCACCGAGTCGGGATTTGTCTCGCACTACAACGACGACGAAGCAGCACGACGGGCCACCCAGATTTACGAGCTCGCCGAGCTTGACCCCCGCTACGTGATGCCGTGGAACGCCTACCCCTGGGTCCGTGATCCTGGCATGCCGTCGGCTTTGAGCGTGCAGGAAAAGACGGACGGTTTGCGGCCCTTCCGCCAGTTCCTCAAGATCAACTCCCGGGTTTCCGCGATCATTGCCCACGGCACGGACGCATCAACATTCCTCACCCTGTTCGAGAAGACCTACCACTCGTCGCTGAAAAACAGCGGCATCAAAGTCTACAAAGCCACCGCCCTGGGCGGACGGGCGTTTGCCGTCTCGGAAGCCAAGCAGGAAGAGCTGCTTGCCAAGAGCGTCGCAATCTACAAGGACGCCATGCAGAGGGCCGGCATCCAACACCTCTGACTGGTAATGCCAATGGATTTGCTGGCTTGGCTGCTCGATTCTGATCCCGCAATCCGCTGGCAGGTCCTGCGCGACCTCGCAGACGCTCCAGCCGAAGATTTTCAAGCCGAACGCGACCGGGTTGCGAACCACGGTTGGGGTGCCAGGCTGCTCGCCCTGCAGGGTACGGACGGACAATGGGCCGGGGGCACCTATTGGCCAGCTCACGACGACGACCCTGACAACCAGCCCTGGACGGCCACCACCTACAGCCTGCTGCTCCTGCGCGACTTCGGCCTGGACCCCGCCAGCCCTGCGGCACGGCAAGCGATTGCGCTTGTCCGTGACAACAGCCGCTGGGAGGAAGGCAACCAGCCCTTTTTTGAGGGCGAAGTGGAGCCCTGCATCAATGGGATGACTGTCGCCCTCGGGGCATACTTCGGGGAAAAAGTTGACTCGGTGGTACAGCGGCTGACACGCGAACAGTTGGCTGACGGCGGCTGGAATTGTGAGGCCGAGAGAGGGTCCACGCGCTCTTCCTTTCACACCACCATCTGCGTTCTGGAAGGGCTCCTGGAGCATGAGCGGGCCACCGGGGGAACACCGGAATCCCGGGAGGCCCGGCGCCGCGGCGAGGAGTACTTCCTGGAGCGCAAGTTACTCAGGCGGATTTCAACCGGTGAACTCATTAACAGCACATGGCTGCAGTTCTCCTACCCCACCCGCTGGTACTACGACCTCCTTCGCGGGCTCGACTACTTCCGCGCAGCCGGCGGCACCCCTGATGAACGCCTCGAAGAGGCAGTTCAGAATGTTCAGTCGAAGAAGCAGCCGGATGGGAGCTGGTTGCTGGAAAACACCCACCCGGGCAAGGTCCACTTCGATCTCGAGGACGGTGACGGACAACCAAGCCGATGGAACACCCTCCGTGCCCTGCGGGTACTGCGGTGGTTCGAGGGCACGTAACTGCCGCCTGTGGAGTGGCCCGGGAACCCGCTCCGGGGCCCTGACCATCCCTCAGGCACTGCTGGCCCTCTTATTAGTTGCAGGAGGAACAGAACTGCTTCGATCTTGACTTTCTCTTGAGTAAATCTTGAGTTTGGATGGCCAGCATTTATAGAAAGCATTCAGGTTCGCCCGAGGATTAGTCCCTTCAGCTACGAAGACCTGGCGCAAGGTCCTATCGAAAGCAGTAGATGAAGAAACTGATAATCACCACATTGGCCACCACAGCTTTAGTGGCCGGCTCTGTGGCAGTTGGAGCAGCGGCAAATGAAGACTCGGGAACGGTGGTGAGAGTGGTTGACGGTGACACTTTGGTTGTCTCCATCAACAACGGGGACCACACTATCCGGCTTCTCAACGTGGACACTCCTGAGACCAAGGATCCGAATCAGCCGGTGGAATGCCTCGGGCCGCAGGCCTCGAAATACCTTGAAGAGGTGCTTCCCGAAGGCACCCAGGTACGGCTGGAGTTCGATGTTGAAAGGCACGACAAATTTGGCCGGACCCTTGCCGGGGTCTTCACTCCGGACGGGTCACTGGTGAATGCAGAAATTGCACGGGAAGGTTTGGGGATACCGGTGCAATTCGGCAACAACCGGAAGTTCCTGCCTCCAGTCGAGGCAGCCTATGAGGAAGCAAGGACTGCGGGGGCCGGCCTTTTCTCGGAGGACATCGACTGCACACTCCCTGCGCAGCTGGCTGCGACGACCCAGGCCCTGCAAGGGGCGGCTGAAACCGAATCAGCAGCAACTTCAGCGGCGGCCGGTGCTGCTGCGGCTGTACTCGTCACTGAGGTGGCCGCGGCGAAATCACTCAGGGCGGTTTTTGCTGCAACCAAGGACGCCAACAGGGCCGTCTACTGGGCCGGGCTTTCAGCCGCTGCTACAGCCACAGCCCTTTCCGCCCTGGACAGTAAGATCGCTGCGGGAGAGAAGAAAAGGGACGAGTTCAAGGCACAGCAGTCGACGCTGGCAGCTTCCGAAAAGAAGGCCGAAGAGGAACGCCTGGCGGCCGAAGCCCGCGTTGCCGCAGAAAAGAAGGCTGCAGAAGAACGTGCAGCGGCGGAAAAGAAGGCTGCCGACGAAGCGGCTGCCGCGGCCAAGGCAGCTGCGGAGGAAGCCGCCCGCCAGGCCGCCGCGGAAGCAGAGCGGCTCCGTAGGCTGCCGGCACCGGCGCCGTACGTGGCCCCGGTTCCCCAGCCGTATGTTCCGCCGGCTCCTGCCCCGTATGTACCACCGGCACCTTCCAAATACACAGGTCCAAGATGTTACGCACCTGGCGGGAAGAGCTGGACCCCCTGCTAACCAATTGTCGGCAACGGGTCCGGGGAGCGCTCCGCTCTCGGACCCGTTTTTGCTGGTGATGACCGGGTAGTCAAGCTGTTCGGCATCCTGCGCTCGATAGAGGACCGGGCACGCGTCAGCTGAAGCCCCGCATTGACAGCCGCTTGTGACGCCTGCCATATTTAAGGCGTGAACCTGTCAGACAGCCGGACAGCAGGACAGCCTGCTCCCCTCGCACGGCTTAGTGCCGCGGAAGCCGTCTTCAGTACCATCCGCAAGGACATCGAGTCGGAGCGACTGGCGGTGGGCAGCAAACTCAGCTCGGAAGCAACCCTCTCCCAGCAGTACGGGGTCAGCCGGTCCGTCATTCGCGAAGCACTCCGCTCCTGCACTGCCCTTGGCCTGACGGTTACCAAAACGGGCAAGGGGACCTTCGTCGTCGCCAACAAAGTAGCCAACGACCTCACGTTGGGCCAGTACTCAGCCCGGGACCTGACCGAAGCACGCCCGCACATCGAGGTACCCGCAGCCGGTCTGGCCGCGGAACGCCGCAGCGACGAAGAGCTGGAGACACTCCGCAGCGTTGTCGCCGCCATGGCCACCGAAACCGATCCGGAATCGTGGGTAACCCTGGACTCGAACTTCCATGCCGCCATCGCCCGCGCAAGCGGCAACAAGGTGTTCGCCAGCGTGGTGGCGGACATCCGCGGCGCCCTGGCCCACCAGTCCGAAACCCTGAACATGGTGGCAGACCGGCAGCACGCCTCAGACCTCGAACACCAGGAGATCCTGGCCGCCATCGAGGCAGGCTCACCGGAAGCCGCGAGTAAAGCCATGGCCCGGCACCTGCACGCCGTCGGCCTCGCCCTCGACTCCATCCTGAACAACTAACGTCCGCAAACCGAACACGCCACACCACACACAAGGACCCCATGCCATCCCCTGCACTTTCTGCTGCCCACACTGCTGCAATGCTCCCGCAGCACGCCCCCTTGGTCACCGCCATCCGCGACGGCCTGGTGGAGAGCGTGCACCACGGGTCAGCCATCGCCGTTGCAGCAGACGGCGCAATTGTGGCGTCAGCAGGTGACCCGTTGGCCCCGTTCTACCCCCGATCCTCCCTCAAGCCGCTGCAGGCCGTGGGTATGGTCCGCGCCGGCCTGGAGTTGCCCGCCGATCTCCTTGCCCTGGCAGCGGCAAGCCACTCCGGCGCTGCAAAGCACCGCGAGGGAGCACTGCGCATCCTCGACCTGCACGGGCTGACCGTTACGGCCTTCGAAAACAGCACCGACCTCCCCTATGGCGCCGGCGAGCGCGAGGAATGGCTGCGCAGCGGGGGTGCGGCCACGCAACTGACGCAGAACTGCTCCGGCAAGCACGCCGCCATGGCCGCCACCTGTGTGATCAACGGCTGGCCCGTCCAGGGTTACCTTGATCCCTCGCACCCGTTGCAGCAGCTGGTCGCCACAACGGTGAAGGAGCTGACGGATGAGGAACCGGTCACTGTCAGCACCGACGGCTGCGGCACCCCGCTGTTTGCCCTCACCCTGCCGGGCATGGCCCGCGCCTTCGGCCTCCTCGCCCGCGCCGCCGCCGGCAGTGGTGCGCACGACGTCGGCGGGCAGGCTCCGCGAAGTGCGGAAGCCGCCGTCGGACTCGCCATGCAGCAGCACCCGGACATGGTGGCCGGTGAAGGCCGCGACGTGACCGGGTTGATGCGCCTGCTCCCGGGCTCCGTAGCCAAGGACGGCTTCGAAGGCGTGCAGCTGGTAGGCCTGGCCGATGGGAGTGCCGTGGCTGTCAAGATTTCCGACGGCGGCGACCGCGCCCGGATGCCGGCCACCGTCAGGCTTCTCGAGGCACTGGGTGTTGACACCGCACCGCTCGCCGGCATCGCAACCGCCCCGGTACTGGGCGGCGGCCAGCAGGTAGGCCTGCTGCAGGCTACCGACTTCCTTCCCCAAACTGCCCTGTCCGTACCCGCCAACGAAGCCCTGTAAGGACCCCATGACAATCGCCGACACCACCTCAGCAGTCCGCTCTGAACATGACCTGCTCGGAGACCGGGACGTCCCCGCCAACGCCTATTGGGGTGTTCACACCCTGCGTGCTGTGGAAAACTTCCCCATCACCGGCCAGAAGCTCTCCTCCAACATGCACCTGGTCCGTGGCCTGGCAGCAGTAAAACTGGCCGCGGCCAGGACCAACCGAGAACTCGGACTGCTGGACGCCGAACGCTCTGACGCCATCGAGCAGGCCTGCCAGGACATCCTGGACGGCCGGCTTGCCGACCAGTTCGTCGTGGACGTCATCCAGGGCGGCGCCGGAACGTCGTCGAACATGAATGCCAACGAGGTGATCGCCAACCGTGCCCTGGAAATCCTGGGCCACCCCAAGGGCGACTACAAGCGTTTGCACCCCAACGACCACGTAAACCTGTCCCAGTCCACCAACGACGTGTACCCCACCGCCGTCAAGCTGGGCACCATCTTCGCCGCCCGGGAACTGCTGGACGCCCTGGCTGAACTGGAGGAAGCGTGCGCGGCAAAGGCGCTGGAGTTCCGCACGGTGGTCAAGATGGGGCGCACGCAGCTGCAGGATGCCGTCCCCATGACACTGGGCCAGGAATTCGGAACCTACGCCATCACCATCGGGGAGGACAGGCTCCGCCTTGCCGAAGCCGACCTGCTGATCCACGAAATCAACCTCGGTGCCACGGCCATCGGCACAAGCCTCAACGCCCCGGCCGGCTACACCGCAGCGGCCTGCCGGCACCTGGCAGAAATCACCGGCCTGCCACTGGTCACCGCTCCGGACCTCATTGAAGCCACCCAGGACGTGGGCGCCTTCGTCCACCTCTCAGGGGTGCTGAAGCGCGTCGCCGTGAAGCTCTCCAAAATCTGCAACGATCTCCGGCTGCTCTCGTCCGGTCCGCGCGCCGGCTTCGGCGAGATCAACCTGCCGGCTGTCCAGTCCGGCTCCTCCATCATGCCCGGTAAGATCAACCCGGTGATCCCGGAAGTGGTCTCCCAGGTGGCCTATGAGGTGATCGGCAACGACGTCACCATCACCATGGCCGCCGAAGCCGGGCAGCTCCAGCTCAACGCCTTCGAACCCGTCATTGTCCACAGCCTCCACAAAAGCATTTCCCACCTGGAAGCGGCCTGCCGCACCCTCACGGCGCGCTGCATCCGGGGCATCACCGCCAACACCGAACACCTCCGCCGCACGGTGGAGCAGTCCATCGGCCTGGTCACGGCCCTCAATCCCCATCTGGGCTACGCCACCGCCACCGCCATCGCGCAGGAAGCACTGGCCACCGGCAAGGGCGTCGCCGAGCTTGTCCTCGAGCATGGACTCCTCACGAGCACCCAACTCCAGGAACTCCTCAGCCCCGAACGCCTCGCCAACCTCAGCAAATAGTCCCCCTCCCCGGACCCCCCAAAGGACTCCCCCATGACAAACTCCCCCATCACGGACCACACGGTCCCGCCCCAGGCGCATGCCACCGAGGCTGCACTGCACGCCGAGGACAAGGGCTACCACAAGAACCTCAAGCCGCGGCAGATCCAGATGATCGCCATCGGCGGCGCGATCGGCACCGGGCTCTTCCTCGGCGCCGGCGGCCGCCTCAACGCCGCGGGCCCCTCCCTCGTCATCGCCTACGCCGTGTGCGGCTTCTTCGCGTTCCTGATCCTTCGGGCCCTGGGCGAACTGGTGCTGCACCGGCCGTCCTCGGGCTCCTTCGTCTCCTACGCCCGCGAATTCTTCGGCGAAAAGGCCGCCTTTGTTTCCGGCTGGTTCTACTGGATCAACTGGGCCACCACCACCATCGTGGACATCACCGCCGCCGCGCTGTACATGAACTTCTTCGGCAACTACATACCCTGGATGGCAGCAGTCCCGCAGTGGGCCTGGGCCCTGATCGCCCTCGTGGTGGTCCTGGCACTGAACCTGGTCTCGGTGAAGGTCTTCGGCGAAATGGAATTCTGGTTCGCCCTGATCAAGGTCGCCGCCCTGGTGGTCTTCCTCATCGTCGGCACCTACTTCGTCATCTTCGGCACCCCCGTGGACGGCCAGCAGGTGGGCCTCAGCCTCATCTCCGACAACGGCGGCGTCTTCCCCAACGGCCTGCTCCCCATGATCATCCTCATGCAGGGCGTGCTGTTCGCCTACGCCTCCATTGAGCTCGTGGGCACCGCGGCCGGCGAAACCGAAAACCCGGAAAAGATCATGCCCAAGGCCATCAACTCCGTGGTCTTCCGCATCGCCGTGTTCTACGTCGGCTCCGTCATCCTGCTGGCCCTGCTCCTGCCCTACACCTCCTACGAAAAGGGCGTCAGCCCGTTCGTGACGTTCTTCGGCTCCATCGGCATCCAGGGCGTGGACGTCATCATGAACCTCGTGGTCCTCACCGCCGCCCTGTCTTCCCTCAACGCCGGCCTGTACTCCACCGGCCGCATCCTGCGCTCCATGTCCGTCAACGGCTCCGCCCCCAAGTTCGCCTCCCGCATGAACAAGGCAGGCGTACCGTACGGCGGCATCGCCATCACCGCAGGAGTGTCCCTGCTGGGTGTCCCCCTGAACTACCTCGTGCCCGCCGACGCCTTCGAAATCGTCCTCAACGTGGCCTCTGTAGGCATCATCATGACCTGGGCAACCATCGTGCTGTGCCAGATCCAGCTCCAGCGCTGGGCGAACAAGGGTTGGCTCAAGCGCCCCTCGTTCCGGATGTTCGGCGCCCCGTACACCGGCTACCTCTCGCTGCTCTTCCTGGCAGGTGTGCTGGTCATGGTGTTCATCGATTCCCCGCTGACCATGCTCGTCACGGCCATCGCCTCGGTCCTGATGGTCTTCGGCTGGTACGCCTGCCGCAAACGCATCCACGAAATCGCTGAAACCCGCCAAGGCTTCACCGGGATCTCCCCCGTGGTCGCCAACCCGCCGGCGGACACCTTCAAGAAATAACCCCGCATTCAACCAACGACGGCGGCACCCGGGTTCTGGAGCTACAGAACCCGGGTGCCGCCGTCGTTAACTGTTCAGTGGCGGGGCTAGCGTGACGGTTTCACCACCATCGCTGATCCGCCTCCGCGCCGTACCGGCTCAGCGGCCGCGACAGTACGCCCGTCCGGCAGGAATTCAATGGCGGTGGCAGCACCGAGCTCAGCAACCGAGCTGAAGGCGGGGTGTCCGTACTCTTTGAGCTGAGCCTCGTAGGCTGCAATGAACGCCGGTTCCGCCTGCGGCGTTGCCGAATTCCGCTGGGAGGCACGGGGTGCGGCGAGCGCGTCAGAGATGCTCATGCCGAGGTCGATCCGGTTGATGAGCGTCTGCAGCACGGTGGTGATAATCGTTGCGCCGCCCGGCGAGCCGAGCGCCACGAACGGCTTGCCGTCCTTCAGCACGATGGTTGGCGACATGGACGAGCGGGGCCGCTTGCCCGGCTCGATACGGTTCGCATCCGTGGGGCTGGCGGGGACGTTAAAGTCCGTCAGTTCATTGTTCAGGATGAAGCCGCGACCGGGGACTACGATGCCGGAGCCGCCGGTCTGCTCGATGGTAAGGGTGTACTCCACCACGTTGCCCCACTTGTCCGAGACCGTGAGGTTGGTGGTTGACAGCCTCTCAGTATCAGTTGGGTTGCTCTGTGCAGCGGCCGGCAGATCGCACACACCATTGTAGGAAGATACGTCGCCGGCCGGCACTGGCTTCGGCGCCGCCTTCAAGGGATCAATCTCGCAGGCCCGTTCCTTGCCGAAGACCGGGTCGAGGAGTTCTTCCGTAGGAACGTTCACGAAAGCAGGATCGCCAACATATTTGCCGCGATCGGCAAAAGCGAGGGCGCTGGCTTCAAGGTAATGGTGCAGGACCTTTGGCTTGTCATTGGCAAGAGCGGGAAGGTCGAACACCTCCAAAATGTTCAAGGCCTCCCCGACCGTGGTGCCGCCACTGCTGGAAGGTGCCATGCCGTAAACGTCATAGCCGCGGTAGTTCACGTGGGTGGGGTCCTGGTCCAGGGCCTCGTAGTCATCCAGGTCTTCTGTGGTCATGACGCCTGCAGGTCCGGGCAGGGTATTCGGATCCGGATTTGTCGGTGCGTTCCGGACAGTGGAAACGATCTCCTCGGCGATGGCTCCCTCGTAGAACGCATCCATGCCCTCCCGGGCCAGAAGCCGGTACGACTCCGCCAGACCGTGGTTCTTCAGGATGCTCCCCACGGCAGGCGCATCGTTGTTAGGCCCCGGAAGGAAAAGCTCCCTGGTGGCTGCAAAGGGCAGGAAGCGGTCCCTGTTTTCAAGCGTCTGCTGCCGGAAGGTCTCGTCCACGACGAAGCCCCGCTGCGCCACATGAATTGCAGGCTTCAGCACTTCCCTCAGGCTCAGGCTCCCCCAACGGTCCAAAGCCCGCTCCCAGGTTGCCGGAGTGCCCGGTACCCCCACCGAGATCCCGCTGGTTGCCTGCTTGTTGAATGGGTACGGCTCGGTGCTGCCAGGTTTGAGGAAGGCATTTGCGGGCATGGCGGCCGGCGCCGTCTCGCGGCCGTCAATGGTGCGGACCTTGCCCCTCTTCGCATCGTAGAACACGAAGTAGCCACCACCGCCGATGCCGGCACTGTAAGGCTCGGTGACGCCGAGGGTGGCGGCTGCGGCCACGGCGGCGTCCACGGCGTTGCCACCCTTCCGGAGGACTTCTATGGCCGCGGCGGAGGCGTCAGGGTCAACGGTGCTGACCGCGCCGCCGTACCCCGTAGCCGTCGGGGTCTTTTGGATGTCACCAGCCTGCTGCGGGTGGGCAGCAGCGGGGCTGGCCAACGCTCCTGTGGTCACGCTCATTGCCAGTGCCGCCGTCATGGCTGCAAGCCGGCGTCCCAGATGTGGCATGGTTGCTCCTGAAGGGGTTGGAAGTGATGTGGGTCACGCTACTCCTAGGGCAGGGGACACTCAACGGCTGCTGCTACCCCCTGTTGGGCGTTCAATCACCTGCACGCACCCCGGCTGCAATACCCCCTTGACGGCCACCCGGGTCAGGTCTACCCTCAGCCGCATCCCGCCGTTTAAGCGGCGGGACTTCGGGCGCCGCCTTTGGCGGCCATCCGTCGAGGAGGACCGTGATGAACGACCCGGAAGCAAAAATAGTTGTGGGGGTGGACGGCTCCGATTCCTCGGTGCAGGCCCTGCGTTTGGCGGCCCGGCTGGCCCCGGCGCTGAACGCACGGATCCACGCCATGGCCTGCTGGGATTTCCCCCAGATCTACGCCGGCTACGTGCCGCCGGACTTTGAGGCCTTTCAGGCAGCTGCGGCGCACACCTTGACCGAGGCGCTCGGAAAAGCGTTCGGGCCGGAACTCCCAACGAACATCAGCCAGGAAGTGGTCCGCGGCTCCGCGCCGGCCAAACTCGTCGAAGCCGGCACGGACGCCGCCATGCTGGTGGTGGGCCGCCGCGGGCACGGCGGCTTCATTGGCATGCACCTTGGCTCTGTCAGCTCCGCGTGCGTCTCACACGCTGCCTGCCCGGTCCTGGTAGTGCACGCCGACGGCAGCCATCGCCCCCACCATCTCTGGCGTGGCTCCAAGGACAAGAAGGCTGCGAAGCTGTAGGACCCGAGCCCGCGGCGTAACGCAACGCTCCCGCATCTCCCGGTTGGAAGCCGATCCCCTATGCTCAGCTGAGTGCCACTTGGTGCCCGTGCCGGGTAAGGGTGGCGTGCGTGCACTCAGCAGTTCAACGACGAACCACACCGGGAGACGGTATGACCAACTGGCGGATCAGGGACTTCCACTCAGCGGACCTCGACGGGATCCTGCACCTCTGGGAAACCCTCAAGTCCCACAACGTCGAACCGGTGTACGCACTCTCCGAAGTCCTGGCCTCGTGCGAGAAGGACCACGCCGTGGTGGCGGTGCAGGGTGACCAGGTGGTGGGCGCCGCCGTCGGACGCGCCGCGCACGACCAGGGCTGGATCGTTTTCCTCGCCACCCTCCCCGAATACCGCGGCCGCGGCATCGGCACCTCGCTGCTCGCCGCCGTCGAGAACCGCATGGCCCCGCACGGGCTTAACAAGCTCTCCGCGCTGATGCCGGAATCCGAAACCCGCGTGGAGGCCTTCCTGAGCCGCGGCTTCGCATTAAAGAAAAACCTGCGCTACTTCGAGCGGACCATCCCCGTCCAGCGCCAGGAACTCGGCGCGCTGGGCCAGCTGGGCGGCCGCGTCCTGGCCCGGGACCTGTGGGAGAACGTGGCCGGCATGCGGAAGGAAAAGGAACTGCTGGAGCGCCGCCTGGTGCTTCCGTTGGCGGAGGCCGACCTCGCCGACGAGTTCGGTGTCGTCCCACCGCGCGCCGTCGTCCTCTTCGGCCCGCCCGGCACCGGCAAAACCACCTTCGCCAAAGCCATCGCCTCCCGCCTCGAGTGGCCCTTCGTCGAAGTGTTCCCCTCCCGGCTGGCCGCGGACCCGCAGGGCCTGGCAGGCGCGCTCCGCGAAACCTTCCTTGAGATCGCCGAGCTGGAGCATGCAGTGGTGTTCATCGACGAGGTGGAGGAAATCGCTTCCCAGCGATCCGGGGAGCCGCCCTCTCCCCTGCAGGGCGTCACAAACGAGCTGCTCAAGATCATCCCGGCCTTCCGCGAACAGCCCGGCCGGCTGCTGGTCTGTGCCACGAACTTCATCCGCGCCCTGGACTCCGCCTTCCTGCGGCACGGCCGCTTTGACTACGTCATCCCCATCGGGCTGCCCGACCGGCAGGCCCGCGAAGCCATGTGGCAACGCTTCATCCCCGCACTTGTGGTGGACGCCGTGGACGTGGACCTGCTCGTGGAGCGCACCGAGGGCTTCTCCCCCGCCGACATTGAGTATGCCGCCCGCAGCGCCTCCCAGCGCGCGCTGGAAAACGTTGTTTACGGCAGGGACGGCGACGGCGGTCCCGCTTCCGGCGGCACCACGTCGCTCCGTGATGCCGTGCGGAAGGGGCCCTCCACGCAGGACTACCTGGACGCAATTTCCGAAACCCGCACCACCGTCAGCGCCGAAGTGCACCAGGAGTTCCTGGAGGACATCGACGCACTGGGCCGCGTGTAAGCCAGTAATCTTTGACTCATGTCCTCCAATCCCCTTCGGCATGCCATGGCGCGGATGGGTGGCCGCGATCCGCATGAAAAGCACCGTGCCGCCACGCCTCTTGAACTCTTCTTCGACCTGACCTTCGTCATTGCCTTCAGCGTGGCGGGAAGCCAGTTCGCGCATGAGATCGCGGAGGCGCACTTCATCCCCGGCCTGCTGGGCTTCTTCTTCGCGATGTTCGCCGTGAACTGGGCCTGGATCAACTTCACCTGGTTCGCCAGTGCCTACGACACTGACGACTGGATCTTCCGGGTAGTTACCATGATCCAGATCGTGGGAGTCCTGATCCTCGCCATGGGAATTGAACCGATGTTCCATTCATTGGTGGAGGGGGACCACGTTGATAACGCGGTGATTGTGGGCGGCTACGTGCTCATGCGGTTGGCCCTGGTCTCCCAGTGGCTGCGGGCAGCCCGGCAGGATCCCGCGCGCCGCGGGACGTGTCTGCGCTACGCCCGGTACCTCGCGCTCGTGCAGCTCGGATGGATTGCGGTACTGATCATCGAAGCCGATGTTCCCACCACGTTCGCCATGATTGTGCCCTTGATGGCGCTGGAAATGGCGACACCGTATGCCGCCGAGCGGAAAGCCAGGACGCCGTGGCACGCACACCATATTGCCGAGCGGTACGGGTTGCTGGCCATCATCGCCTTGGGGGAATGCCTCATCGGTGCCATCGAAACCCTGCGCGCCATCGTTGCCAACCACGGCTGGAGCCTCGACGCGGCGTTGGTGGGCTTCGGCGGAACAGCCCTGGCATTCGCCATGTGGTGGATCTACTTCATGCTGCCCTCCGGCCGGGCGCTGCACGTGCGCCGGCACCGGTCGTTCCTCTTCGGTTACGGCCATATCCCCATCTTCGCCGCCATTGCGGCGACGGGAGCAGGCCTGCACGTGGCCGCCTACTACATCGACCATGAGGCACACGTCAGTGCCGCAGTGGCCGTAGCCAGCATTGCGGTTCCGGTGGGACTGTTCAAGGGCTCCCTGACCTGGCTGTACAGCGTCATGGTTGGCCGGGACAGGACTATTATTACCGTGGCCGGCGGGGTCCTGATGGCGCTGGCGGCCGCGGTGGGACTGGCAGCGGCCGGAGTGTCGGTCCCGGTGTGCCTGCTGGTGATTGTGCTTGCACTTGGCGCTTCCATTGTCGTTGACGAGCGACGCGGCTCGGACCGCCTGCATCACGCCCTGGAGAAGCTGGAGGCGGAGACTACCGCTCCCCGCCCGTCCTAGCGTCCAATGCCGTCCCGCCCGCGCCATCCGGCTCCCCGTAGGACAGGTTTTCGTAATCGGTGGTGTCTTCCTCATCCAGCTGGTCGTCCAACTCCTGCAGCAGCCACGGGTTCACCCGGGCCAGGATCTTCCGTACTTCCTCCACCTCGACGGCGGCATACAGCACAGGACGTGCGTCGCGGTACTTGGTGACAGGCGGTTTGTCCGGCCATTTCTCAGCCAGCGCCTTGACCCTCTCGGGCAGTGAGTTGTGCGCGTTGTCCGCAATCTTGACCAAGGCTGCGTCGTGGTCCTCGGCGATTTCCCGAATACCGGCCTGATAATCGTCCGGGTTGCTGTGGAGCCGGTTGGTAACGCGTTCAATGATCTCCACGGCCCGCTCCGAGACCCCCATATCCAGCAGCGCCTGGCGGGTGATGGGAGTGTCCTCCGCGATATCGTGCAGGTATCCGGCGATCCTGATGTCTTCGTCGAAATCGGCGAGGGCGTCACCAACGGCGAGGACATGCTCACGGTACGGACGCTTCAGTTTGTCCTTTTGCCGGTTGTGGGCCACCTCGGCAAGGACCTTTGCAGTCTCTACCGTGAATTTGGGCGCCGGGCTCTGCTCCGCGGCCTGCTGGTCTGACATGTTCTAAGCCTAGGCTGAGCGGGCTGCGTTGGCTCAACCGGGCTCCCTCATGGCGGAAATCAGTGCGCGGCAGGCTTGATGCCGTTGTATACCCAGGGCTCCCTCGGGACGTCAGCGGGATCGAATGCTGCCAGGGCTTTCTCCAGAGGCCCGGCCGGCAGTCCCAGCGATTCCAGTAACCGGTCGCGTACTACAGCGGCAGGGCATCCCGCCACCGACAGATCCAGCAATGTCACTGCACCGTCGCGCTTCGCCAGGCGGGCGCCGTCGGCATTCACCACCAGCGGAACATGCGCATATTCCGGAACTGGAATATTCAGGAGCGACGCGAGAAAGGCCTGCCGTGGCGTCGACGGCAGCAGGTCGTCGCCGCGGACCACCTGGTCGATACCCTGTTCGGCGTCGTCCACCACCACGGCAAGGTTGTAGGCGGTCACGCCGTCGTTGCGGCGGAGCACAAAGTCGTCCACCAGGCCTGTGTACGTGCCGTGGAGCAGGTCGTGCACGGTGTACCGGGATGTATCGGCGCGCAGCCGGACAGCGGCCGGCCGCGTGGAGCGCTTGAACTCCAGCTCGGCGGGGTCAAGGTTGCGGCAGGTCCCCGGATAGGCACCCTGCGGGGCGTGCGGGGCGGACGGTGCCTCCTGGATTTCGCGCCGGGTGCAGAAGCACTCGTAGGTCAGGCCGGCCGACTCCAGGCGCGCGATCGCCTGGGCGTAAAGGGAGCTCCGGGCAGTCTGTCGCACCACATCGCCATCCCAGGTGATGCCGATGGCCTCCAGGTCCCGCAGCTGCTCCGCTTCCGCGCCGGCGCGTGCGCGGTCCAGGTCCTCGACGCGGAGCAGGAACTTCCGGCCGGTGGAACGGGCAAAAAGCCAGGCGAGTACGGCTGTCCGGAGATTCCCCACGTGAAGTTCCCCGGAAGGGCTGGGGGCAAAGCGGCCTGCGGAGGTCATGGGTCAACCCTATTCGCCGCAACGATGCGCGGGACAACTCAAGAGCCCCTCAGCTACCGGTGACTTCGGGAATCCGACGCCGGTAGCCCAGGGGCTCTTGCCGTGTTTGCAGAATGACTATGGTGTGAACAAGTGTCAATCAGCGGCGGCCTCCTTGCGGGAGGCGGTGTCCAGAACCCGGGTGGTGTGCCGGGAGCCTGTAAGCCGGTGGGGGTCAAGCGGTAGCTCTTGCCTTTATTGCCATCATTTGAGCAGACAACCTACAGTTGGAACAACAAGCAACGCGCCACTTGGTCAGTCTGATCCATGCGTCAGGCCCGAACCGGCAGGAACTGATCAAATTGCAGGAACTGGACGCCACGGACAAGCGCATCCTGAAGGGCCTGGACGAAGACCCGCGTGTTCCCGTTATGGTGCTGGCCCAGCGGCTGGGCCTGGCCCGCGGAACCGTGCAGACCAGGCTGGAACGGATGACGGCGTCCGGAGCGCTGCGCCCGAACAGCAGCAGGGTTCTTCCCGCCGCACTGGGCCGAGGAGTCGCTGCTTCGGTCAGCGCGGAACTGGACCAGAGCCACCTCAACGAGGCCATTGCCGCGCTCCGCAAAATCCCAGAGGTACTTGAGTGCCACGCGCCGGCCGGGGACACGGACCTGCTGATTCGCGTAGTAGCCGCCAGCCCAGACGACCTCTACCGCGTTTCGGAGGAAATCAGGTTGTGCCCGGGCATCGTACGGACTTCCACCAGCATGTTCCTCCGTGAAGTCATCCCCTACCGCACCACCGGCCTGCTCAACGATTGACAGCTAAACCGGGGGCCCCGCGTTGGACTTGAGGTTTTTCATGACAAGGGTGGACGTCAGCCGCTCAACCCCGGGCAGGGACGTCAGTTCGGCATCATAGAAGCGCTGGTAGGCGGGCAGATCCTCGGCGATAACCTTCAGCAGGTAGTCGGGCGATCCGAAGAGCCGCTGGGCCTCCACGACATTGGGATTGTCCGCGACACGGTTTTCGAAAACCTCCATGGTGGAACGGTCCACCTGCCGAAGGGTGACGAACACAATCGCCTCGAATCCCAAGCCAACAGCCGATGGATCAATGTCCGCCCGGTAGCCCCGAATCACGCCCGAACGTTCCAGATCCCGCAGCCGCCGATGGCAGGGAGCGACGGTCAAGCCAACCTTCCCGGCGAGCGCCGTGGCAGTCATCCTGCCATCCTTTTTAAGGTGGCGCAAAATATTTCTGTCAATATGGTCAATCACGCAAGAATCTTACCGCCGGAGCAGCAGCTCGGGCGAGAAAGGACAGCACTTCCGGACGGAAAGTATCTAGGGTTTCTCCTGACACCCCACCTGGCAGGAGAAACGATGAATCCGGAGCTGTTCTTGGCTTTTGTGCTGGTGGCTGCAGCGTTGGCCTGCACGCCAGGGGTGGACTGGGCGTACTCCATCGCCGCAGGTCTGAGGCAGCGCAGCTTCGTGCCGGCGGTGGCAGGGCTGTGCGGCGGATATGTCCTCCACACGGTCCTGCTGGTGGCCGGCCTTGCTGCCCTGCTCACGGGGATGCCCGGGGTCCTTGGCTGGATCACCCTTGCCGGCGCCGGCTACCTGCTGTGGCTCGGGGTGAGCACCCTTCGCTCCTGGCGCGGGGCCAGCTTTTCGGCCGGCACCGGCAGCGAAGGACATACGCGGCTTCGCTCCTTCCTCCAGGGCATGGGAACCAGCGGCATCAACCCCAAGGGCCTGCTTTTCTATGTGGCCCTCGTTCCGCAGTTTGTCAGCGCAGAGGCGCCCCTGCCCGTCCCGGTCCAGTCGGGCCTGCTCGGCATGACGTTCGTACTGCTTGCGGGGCTCGTATACACCGCCGTCGCCCTGTTGTCCCGCACCCTGCTGCAAAGCCGGCCGGGTGCTGCCCGGACGGTGACCCTGGCCAGCGGTGTGATCATGGTGGTGCTGGCGGCGGTACTGCTCGGAGAACAGCTCCTGCCGCTCCTTGGCGGGGCCCTGGGTGACGGTGCCTAACTAGTCGTCGCTGAGCTGTTTCCAGTCCTGTTCCCAGATGCGGCGCATTTCCTCGTCTTTGCGGATGGGAACCGGTCCGGCGATTTCCCGCTGCGGCACCGGGTCCTCGCGCCGCCGCCCCCAGTCCCGGGGGTTGAGCGATCTCCGGCTGGAGTCAAGAAGCAGGAGCGCACGGTCCGTCAGGGCGTCGTTCCGCAGGGTCAGGTGCGTCTTCCGCCGCCGCAGGACCTCGGCCAGGGCCTGGTTCGCCGCCTCCAGCCGGCCCTCCCGCCGCAGCGCCCGCGCCCGCACGAGCAACAGGGCGGCAGAAAGATCGTCCGCGTTGAGCAGGCCATCGGTCCAGTCGATCACTGTGCGGCTCCGGCCGAGGGTCAGCGCCAGCGAACAGCGCGCCAAGGCCATGGGGAGCGACGGCGGCAGCCCGCTTAGGGCGTCCAACGCTGCCTCCGTGCGCCCCGTCTCCCGCAACGAATGTGCCAGTGCGAGGAACACCGACTCCTCGCTGAACAGGATGGGGATTTCCACCCGTTCGGCCAGTTCGATTTGGGTGACGATCCTGGTGAGGTAGGTGGAGGAATAACGGTTGGCTTCGTCTTCATTCCTGGTGGTAAGCCCGCGCTGGAGAAGTTCCGACGCTCGAAGGTAGCCGCCCTGCTTGTAGACCAGCAGTCCGGCCATGAGGTAGCAGAGCCCGGCCCATCCGGGATAAGCCCGTGCCAGGGTGATCAGCTGTTCGGGATGGCGGCTGGCGAAGACTGCCTCGTGTACGGCCTTGGCGGGCTTTGGCAGCATCCGTTTGAGCCGTGGGATTTCACCGTCCACTGACAGCAGGGCCGGGTGGCGTCCGCCGAGCACACCGGTGAGCAGGCCGCCCACTCCCCCGGCGAGCTCATGGACTGGCGTCCGCAGCTGGGGCTGGCCGAACGGTGTGAGGTCTCTGCTGTCCCAATAGATCGGTGGAGGGTCCCCGGGCATCATCTTTCCATGCTAGCCGCGACTTCCAGCAGTGCGGAGCGGTTGCTCCCGGGTGGCCCGTGGCCGGGCCGCGCGGCGGCCGGTACTTGTTCCGGCTGGGAATTTCCGCAAGGCTGGTAAGCACCCTTAGCAGTTCCGCCGTCAATAAGGAGAGCACAGTGCAAATCGACAAATCCCAGATCCTCGAGCTCCTTCGAAACCAGGGGGACCATGACAAGGCCGCCCAGGCCGACTCGGAGCTGCCGGACCAGGTGGACACGGACCAGCATGCCGGAATCCTGTCCAAGCTGGGCATCAACCCCGCAGATCTGCTGGGGAAACTCCCTGGCGGCCTCGGGGACAAGCTGGGAGGGCTGGGCCTCTAGCTCATGGCCGTTCCATAAACCATTCCGTGAAGGCCGATGCCCTGCCGGAGCCGTCCAGCTGGAGTACCCAGAGGTTGTCATAGGTAGGTCGGCCGCCGGAATAGGTGGTAACGCCCTGGATAAAAACGGTGTCGCCGTCCGCGCCCAGCAGCTCCCAGCTGAAGCTCCAGTCCCCGGGCTCATCGCGGGCGGCGAGCCACCCTTCAATGATTCTGTCCAGCCCCTGCCATGCCGCGGGGTCATGGGGCCGCGTCTCATACCTTGCGTCCGCGGTGAAGAGCGCACGGATGTCCTCGGGCCTGTTGCTGGTCCATGCGGTTTGGTACTTCTCCATCCAGGCGGACACCTGCTCCTGCGCCGAACGTTGCTCAGTCATGGTGCCGTTCTACGCCCTGCCGTTTGAGGCCGCAAGGGCTCAGCCGTTCGCGGCCGCGACCCACACACCGATCACCCAGGTGCTGGCCGCGAGGCATGCCAGGCCGAACTCGGCGAGCATGCCCAGCCCGGTGGCTTTGAGGGCTGCCCAGCTCGAAGTCGTCGCTGTACCGATGTTGCGGGTGCGGAGGAATTCGCTCAGCAGCAGGCCGGCCGCAAATCCGACGAAGAGCCCCACCACGGGAATAATGAACATGCCCACTACGCCCGTAACCAGGGCGGCCGCAATGCTTCTGCTGGGGATGGCGTGTTCCTTGAGCTTCCTGCCCGTGAGGACGGCGCCGGCGGCCATGCCCGCAACCACAAACAGCATGGCAATCGCGAACACCACCCACCCTGCGGTGCCGGCTCCGCCCCAGATGGCCCACGCCAACAGACTGGCGCCGATCAGGATGCTGCCCGGAAGCACCGGGATCACGGTGCCTGCCACGCCTACAAGAATTGCCAGGCCGCACAGGACGGTCACCACGGTTTCCGAGTTCATGGTCCCCAGTCTATGGTTCGGCCCGGATAACCCCCGACGGCGGTGCCACCCGCGCAGGGGAGGCACCGCCGTCGTAATTTCAGGAAAGCGGTGTGCTGCTACTTTGCTTCCACCGCTGCGGCAACGGCCGCGGTGACAGCCGGAGCAACCCGCGGGTCCAGCGGACTGGGCACAATGTAGTCGGCCGCGAGGTCCTCCGCCGCGAGGTCAGCGATGGCGTTGGCGGCGGCAAGCTTCATCGCGGGGGTGATCCGCCGGGCACCTGCGTCCAAGGCGCCGCGGAAGATGCCCGGGAAGGCCAGCACGTTGTTGATCTGGTTCGGGAAGTCACTGCGGCCGGTGGCCACCACGGCGGCATACTTCACTGCAACCTCGGGCAGGACCTCGGGGTCCGGGTTGGAGAGGGCGAACACGATGGCGTCCTGGTTCATCAGGGCCAGGTGTTCCTCGTCCAGTTTCGAGGAGGAGACACCGATAAAGACGTCGGCACCGGCCAGCGCCTCGGCAGGGCCGCCCGCCAGGGCGCGGGGGTTGCTGCGGCCGGCGATGTCGGCCTTTTTGCTGGCCTGGTCCGCAGCAAGGTCGGTACGGGCGCTGTTGATGATGCCGCGGGAGTCGAGGAGGACCACGTCGGTGATGCCGGCGGCGAGCAGGATTTCGGCGACGGCGATGCCGGCGGCACCGGCACCGGAAACCACCACGCGCAGGCTCTCCAGCTGGCGGCCGGTCACCTTTGCTGCGTTGGTCAGCGCTGCAAGGGCAACCACGGCGGTGCCGTGCTGGTCATCGTGCATAACGGGGCAGTCCAGGGCTTCAATAAGCTTTTCCTCAAGCTCGAAGCAGCGCGGAGCGGCGATGTCCTCGAGGTTGACGGCGCCGAAGCTGGGGCGCAGGCGCACCAGGGTCTCAACGATTTCATCCACGTCCGTGGTGTTGAGCACCAACGGAATGGAGTCAAGGTCGCCGAAGGTCTTGAACAGGGCCGACTTGCCCTCCATCACGGGCAGGGAGGCGCTGGCCCCGATGTTGCCCAGGCCCAGGACCGCAGTGCCGTCGCTGACCACGACCACCAGACGCTCGGCCCAGGTCAGGGTGCGGGCAAGCTCAGGCTGCTTGTGGATGGCGCGGCTGACTTCAGCCACGCCAGGGGTGTAGGCGATGGACAGGTCGCGCTTGTTGGACAGCGGCACCGTGCTGGCGATGGAGAGCTTGCCGCCCTGGTGGGCGTCGAAGATCTCGGCTTCGCTCAGCGCGGTGGCTGCGGAAATATCAGTGGCTGCAATTGCGTCAATGGACACGTCGTTGTCTCCTGGTACTCGCCGTGGGCACACGGCACAAGGGGCTCATACCCGAACAGGCACGAGTCGAAGGTGGTGCGGCGGAAAACCCTGGGGTGGCGGGTCCTTGGGAGCTTCGGTGGTGGCCCAGCCGCTCCGTTGTGGACCATGGTAGGCAGCGAAGCGGACGCCTGCTGCCCGTTTTGACAAACATGCAGCCTGCCAAAACGGTTTTCCACCGCCCCTCGTGATCCGCGTCACGGAAATAAGTGCGATTTATGCGCTTGATGGTCTAGACCGGTTACGCGCTTCGGTGAAGTGTGTAGCTGCCTTCGGTGGCCGGCGCGAGCCGTGCGCAGGCCTTTTTAAGGTCTTCCTCCGCCTCGAAGAGGGAAAGGCGGCGGCTGCGGACGGACTGGACCAGACCAGTGACGGTCAGCAGTAGCACCCGGGCAGCGGTTGCGTCTCCGGAGGCATTGGCTACCAGCTTTTCGCTCAGCGCATCGATGTCGCGCAGGAGCGCGGTAGTGTCTCCGTCGGGAAGATAGATCCCGCGGCTCAGGCACTGCTCGACGGCGGGCTGCATAACGCGCATATGGAACATCTCCATCAGCAATCCGCCCAGCGCCCTGCCCCGGAAGCGCGACGCGGTGGTGCGCCCGGCAATCTGCAATTCCCCGAGCTGCTGGCGGTAGAGCGCGAGCATCAGGTGCGTGCTGGTGGGGAAGTAGCGGTACAGCGTCCCCAGGGGCACATCAGCCTTGGCCGCCACCTCGGGCAGCTCCACTGCGTCCAGGCCCTTCCTGGCATAGCCGCCGGCGGCCTCGAGGATGCGCGCATAACGGAGCCGCTGGCGGGGAGCGGAGGGTATGGCGGCCATTGGCGGATGGTCTGGAAAGGTCTCAGGCATCTGTTTTCCGGGTTGTGTTCGACGGTGCTGCAGCCGGGAGCGTCTTCATCCCGGACCGCCTGCAAATCCGGTTCAACTATACGGCACCGCCATGTGGCGGAATTCGTCAGGTGGCTTAGTTCCGGCCCCTCGGCAGGGTCACCGGACGCCCTTGATCTTCACCACGAACACCGCACCCAGCAGGCCAACGACTGCTGCCGTGATGAACAACGTGAGGTACCCGCCGAAGTACGTCACAGCGAGGAACGCGAGCAGGGACGCGAACACCTGGGGAAGCGAGCTCGCCACGTTGATGATGCCCATATCCTTGCCCCGGTCCGCAGCCATGGGCAGGACCTGGGTCAGCAGCGCGAGGTCAACAGCAAGATAGGCTCCGAACCCCACGCCCAGGATGGCGGCTCCAACAAGTGCGCCCGTCCAAACGGGGAAGAAGGCCAGTGTCAGCCCCGCCGCGGCAATGACTGCAGAGGACCCGATCACGAAAGGCTTCCGCCGGCCCACCCGGTCGCTCCACCGCCCCGCCACCACCGCGGAGATCATGACCATCAGCGCGTAAATGCCGGTCAGGGTCAGGACTCCCAGGGCCGGGTCCTCATGTTTGAGGACGTCCCGAAGGAAAAAGAGCAGGTACACAATGGTCAATTGGTTGCACACGTTAACAAGGAAGCGGGTGAGCCAGGCCCAGGCGAAGTCCGGGTAGCGGACGGGGCTGATCCAAAAGCTCCGGACAAAGCTGACCCAGGCGAAAGGCGGGCGGTGGTCCAGCGGCAGCTGGGGATCGTTGGGGTGGAAGAGATAAGGCAGCACGGAGACGATCAGCGCCCCGGCGCACAATGCGTAGCCCACCATGTAGTTGCCGCTGACGACGGCGCCAAAAACTGCGCCGATCAGGATCCCCACCGTTTGGCCCATAGCGGCCAACCCACCCACTCCACCGCGCTGCAGCACCGGTACGCGGTCCGGGACTGCGGCAGTGATCGCCGCGTAGGCCGCGTTGGCCCCCAGCTGCACCAGGCACCAGAACAGCACCATAAGGGCAACGGTCGTGGCGCCCGAGAGCGCCAGGAGTGCAGCCGTAGCCAGGATTGCGCCGGCGAGCACCCAGGGAGACCGGCGGCCAAATCGGGAGGTTGTCCGGTCCGAGAAAGCGCCAAACAAAGGGTTGGCCACCAGGGACACTGCAGCGCCGCAACCCAACACGAGGGACAGGATCGCTTCCTTGCTGTCCTCGTCAATCCCGATGGCCTGCTGCCCAAGGAACACGTTGATGGGGCCAAAAAAGGCCGCGTTAATGCCCACGTTGACCAGGACAAGCCCGGTGATCCACCGGGCAGTGACGCGTCGTGTCGGTTCGGCGAGGGCTGCCGCCGGACCTTCCGGAACGGCTCCCCGGTCCAAGGGGGCGGGAGTATCGGACAGGCTCATGATTCGCTCCCCGGGCTACGGCTGATTGGCGACGGAATCAGACTATCGTGGGCGTTACCGCGCCGCTGCGCCCACGGACAGCACGGGCACATATGGCGGCAGCCGAAACACCGAGGAGAACTACATGAGCGCAGCGACCAGCCCTAACGAGGCGGCTCCCGCCGTCAACACTGCAGACCTCTACGACGAACGCGGCGACGATCTCGCCTCGGTGTCGCTGCAGTTCCAGTCCCTGGGTGGCCGTTCCCACTTCAGCGGAAAGGCACGGACCATCCGCTGCTTCCAGGACAACGCCCTGGTGAAGTCCACCTTGGCCACCCCGGGCAACGGCAGCGTGCTGGTGGTGGACGGTGGCGGTTCGCTGGCGACTGCCCTGATGGGGGACATGATTGCCGAAAGCGCCGTGGCGAACGGCTGGGCCGGCGTCGTCATCAATGGTGCGATCCGGGACCGCGAGGCTATCGGCCGGCTTGACCTGGGCGTGAAGGCACTGGGCAGCAACCCGCGCAAGAGCGCCAAGGCCGGCGCCGGCGAAGTCGACGTGGATGTGGAGATCGACGGCGTGACCATCCGTACCGGGGCAAGGATCTGGTGCGACCCGGACGGGATCCTCGTGGAGCGTTGAGCCGCATGCCAGGGAGGGGAAGGAAAGCGTACCGCCGCGGGGAATACGCCGGGGCGTGCGATAGTTACTGAAAGCAACTATCGTTTTTTCCCTTCCCTGGAGCATCCATGTCCACACCCACTGCCAACCGCGCCGCAGGAGAAACCCTGACGCAGCGCCAGATTGTCACCGTAATGGTGGGCCTGATGCTGGGCATGTTCCTGGCATCGCTGGACCAAACCATCGTCTCCACGTCCATTTACACCATCGCCAATGACCTTGGCGGGCTGTCGCTTCAGGCCTGGGCCACCACGGCCTACCTCATCACGTCCACGGTCAGCACACCGCTGTACGGCAAGCTCAGCGACATCTTCGGCCGCCGGCCGCTGTACCTGGCCGCCATCGTGATCTTCCTGGCGGGCAGCCTGTATGCCGGCTCGGTCCACTCCATGACCGAACTTGCCCTGGCCCGGGGTGTCCAGGGGCTGGGGGCGGGCGGTTTGCTGGCGCTGGCGCTGACCATCATCGGCGACATCGTGTCCCTCAAGGACCGGGCCAAGTACCAGGGCTACTTCATGTCCGTGTTCGGCGTCTCCTCGGTGCTGGGACCGGTAGTGGGCGGCGCGTTCGCAGGATCCGCCACCATCCTCGGCTTCGACGGCTGGCGCTGGGTGTTCCTCATTAACCTCCCCATTGGCCTGGCCGCGCTGGCTGTGGTGTTCCTGTTCCTGCACCTGCCGGCCAAGCACGTAAAGCAGAAGATCGACTACTGGGGCGCGGCAGCCATCACCCTGGCCATCGTGCCGCTGCTGCTGGTGGCGGAACAAGGCCGCAGCTGGGGCTGGGCATCCCTGAACTCCTTCCTTTGCTACGGGCTGGGAGCAGTAGGAATCGTCTGGTTCCTGCTCGCCGAAAAGCGCGCCGGGGACTACGCGCTGATCCCGCTCCGGCTCTTCCGGAACGCCACCTTCGGGCTGTCCTCGCTGCTGAACTTCATCATCGGCATCGGCATGTTCGGTGCCATCGCCATGCTCCCGATGTACCTGCAGCTGGTTAAGGGCCTTACTCCCACGGAAGCCGGCCTGATGATGATCACCTTCACCGTCGGCATCCTGAGCGGCTCCATCACGGCCGGCCGCACCATCTCCTCCTCCGGCACCTACCGGATCTTTCCGATTATGGGCACCGCGATCCTCACTGCCGCTGCCGTGGTGATGGGCCTGTCCCTGGGCGTGGACACCGGCTTGTGGGTTCCCGGACTGATCGCGGTGTTCTTCGGCATGGGCCTGGGCTTCTGCATGCAGCCGCTCACCCTGGCCATGCAGGTGTCCGTGCCGCGCCGGGACATGGGCGTTGGCACCTCTTCCGCCGCCTTCTTCCGCTCCATGGGAGGCGCGGTGGGCACGGCGGTGTTCATCTCCATGCTGTTCAGCCTGGCCGCCGGACGGATCGCGGACACCATGAAAACCGCCATGGGAAATGCCGACTACCAGGCCGTCCTTCAGGACCCCGCAGTGGCCGCGGACCCCGCCAACGCCAAGCTGTACGAGTTCTTCCGCAACGGGGCCTCCAATGATTCCCTCAACGACACCAGCTGGCTCCACACGGCAGACAGCACGCTGACCCGGCCCATTACGGAGGGTTTTGCCTACGCAATTGATGCCGTCATGCTCACCGCAGCCGTGCTCACCGGGATCGCGTTCCTGATCAGCTTCGCCCTCCCCAACAAGAAACTGACGGACCCCAAGGCGGCTCCGCAGGAGCAGGCCGTGGTGCACTGACCTTTCCGTCTCCCTCACCTGGGACGACGACGGCGGGCCCTTCCCGCCGTCGTCGTCCCTTTCTGTCCCCAGGGCAGCCGGGGGTCCGTTACCCACCTCAATTGGAACAGTCCGCGGCCGCGTGGAACACTGTGAAACGCGTGTGCGCCGGCCAGGGGCCGGTTCCGCAGCCGACGACGTCCGCACCGCAGCCACCAAACCCCAGAACCAAGGGAGAACCATGCCCACTGCCCAGGAGCAGACAACCGCCCAGATACCGCGGCGGGTGATCTGGCTGGCGCTTGCAGGTGCGGTGGGCGGATTCCTGTTCGGCTTCGACTCGTCGGTGGTTAACGGCGCTGTTGATGCCATGAAGGACGAGTTCGCGCTGTCCGAAGCTGTGACGGGTTTTGCCGTGGCCATCGCCCTGCTGGGCTGTGCAGCCGGCGCGTACCTGGCGGGGAAAGTGGCCGACCGCTACGGCAGAATTCCCGCCATGAAGCTGGGCGCGCTGCTCTTCCTGGTCAGCGCGATCGGCACCGGCTTTGCCTTCAGTGTTTGGGACCTGATCTTTTGGCGCCTGGTGGGCGGGCTGGGGATTGGACTGGCCTCGGTGATTGCCCCCGCGTACATCTCCGAGATCTCCCCCCGCAAGGTCCGCGGCCGGCTCGCCTCCCTGCAGCAGCTTGCCATCACTACGGGCATCTTCGCCGCCCTGCTGTCCGACGCGCTCTTCGCCACCAGCGCCGGCGGCGCCGACCAGGCCTTCTGGCTGGGCATCGAGGCGTGGCGCTGGATGTTCCTGGCCGCCGCGCTGCCCGCAGTGGTCTACGGCTGGGTGGCCTACACCCTACCCGAATCGCCCCGGTTCCTGGTGTTCCTGGGCAAGGAAGATGAAGCGCGCAAAGTCTTTGATTCCATCGCTCCGTCGGAGGACACCGACCGGCACATCCGCGAGATCCGCGAAGCCATTGAAGAGGACAAGCTGGCCGGCCAGAAGGGTTCGCTGCGCGGCAGGACCTTCGGCCTGCAGGCGGTTGTGTGGGTGGGCATCATCCTGTCCGTCCTGCAGCAGTTCGTGGGCATCAACGTGATCTTTTACTACTCCACCACCTTGTGGAAGGCGGTGGGATTCCAGGAAAAGGACTCGCTCACCATCTCGGTGGCCACCTCCATCACCAATATCCTGGTTACCCTTGTGGCCATTGCGCTGGTGGACCGCATCGGCCGGCGCCCCATCCTGCTGACAGGCTCAGTGGGTATGGCCGTGTCCCTCGGCGCTATGGCCCTGGCGTTTTCCTCGGCGATTGGTTCCGGGTCTGACATTTCCCTCCCCGGCGCCTGGGGCCCCGTGGCCCTGGTGGCAGCGAACGTTTTTGTGGTCAGCTTCGGGGCATCCTGGGGTCCGCTGGTGTGGGTCCTCCTTGGCGAAATCTTCCCGTCCCGGATCCGCGCCCGCGCCCTTGGCCTGGCTGCCGCCGCACAGTGGGTGGCCAACTTTGCGATCACGCTCAGCTTCCCGGTCATGGCCGCTGGTTCGCTGCCGCTGACGTACGCCATTTATGCGCTGTTCGCCGCGGCGTCGTTCTTCTTTGTGATGTTCAAGGTGCCGGAGACCAACGGCATGTCCCTGGAGCAGGCTGAGACGCTGTTTGTGGCGAAGGGCTCCAGGAAGGGCTAGCAACGCTCTATCACTTAACGGGCGTTTTCCTCCGACGCTCTCTCACGTACCGTCGCTAAACAGCAAACCCTCCTTCACAGCCTGTGAAGGAGGGTTCGTGCGCTCCCGGTCAGGCGAAGTAGACGCCGATCCGGTTGCCGTCAATGTCCTCGATGCGGATGTCGATGTCGTACACGTCGCGGAGCATGGCCTGCTGCATGATCTGCCGGGGGCTGCCCTGATGGACCAGGCGGCCGTCCTTCATGGCCAGGATGGTGTCCGAGTAGCAGGACGCGAAGTTAATGTCATGGACCACCAGGACGATGGTCTTCCCGAACTCGTCAGCCAGCCGGCGCAGCAGCCGCATCATCTCCACAGAGTGCTTCATGTCCAGGTTGTTCAGCGGCTCATCCAGGAGCAGGTACTGGGTGTTTTGGGCCAGCACCATGGCGATAAAGGCCCGCTGGCGCTGGCCGCCGGAAAGTTCGTCCACGAACTTGTCCGTCATGGGGGTCAGGTCCAGGTGCGCAATGGCCTCCTCCACCTTGGCAAGGTCCTCCACCGTGGGCCGGCCCCCTGAGTGGGGGAACCGGCCAAAAGCCACGAGGTCCCGGACCGTGAGCCGCATGGTCAGATGGTTTTCCTGGCGCAGAATGGCCATGGTCCTGGCCAGTTCCCGGCTGTCCGTGGAGGCGACGTCCAGCCCGGCCACCGAAACAGCACCTGTCTCGAGCGGCTGCAGCCTGCTGATCAGCGAGAGCAGGGTGGATTTCCCAGCCCCGTTCGGACCGATGATGGAGGTGATGCCGCCCTGCGGGATCACGCAGCTGACGTCATCCAGGACAGTCTGGCCGCCGTAGCTCTTGGAGACGTTGCTGACCGCGATGGTCATCGAAGGGCCCCTTTCAGGAGGAGGTAGAGGAACAGGATGCCGCCGGCGAACTCGATAACCACGCTCAGGGCGGTGCTGAAGCCAAAGACCTGCTCCAGGAGCAGTTGCCCGCCTACCAGGGCGACGGCCCCGATCAGCACCACAATGGGCAGCAGCCAGGCATGGCTGAAACCGCGGCACAGCTGGTAGCCCAGGCTCACCACCAGCAGCCCGAAGAACGTCACGGGCCCCACCAGCGCGGTAGACACTGCCACCAGCAGCGAGCAGCCCAGCAGGACCCGCATCACCACCTTCCGGTGGTTCACCCCCACGTTGATGGCAACGTCCCGGCCCAGCGCCAGGACGTCCAGGGTGTGGCGGGCACGCCAAACAAAGGTGCAAACAGCGGCAACGATGACCGCCGAGACGCCCAGCAGCGCGGGATCGACGTTGTTGAAACTTGCGAAGAACAGGTCCTGGAGGATGATGAACTCGCTGGGCTCCATCAGCCGCTGCAATAGCGAGGACAGGCCGCGGAACAGGCTGCCGAAAATGACGCCAACCAGCAGGAGCAGGTGGAGGGAGCGGGTGGCGCCGGTGAACATCCAGCGGTACAGCAGCGCACTGAACGCCACCATCAGCAGCACTTCGGCGCCGAACTGCAGCGTGGGCGGGGCGGCCACCACCGCCGCGGCGCCCAGGGTGAAGGCCAACGCCGTCTGCACCAGGATGTACAGCGCATCGAAGCCCATGATGGACGGCGTCAGGATACGGTTGGCGGTGACGGTCTGGAACAGCAGCGTGGACACGCCCACTGCGACGGCCACCAGCAGCATGGCGGCAACCTTGGTGGCGCGGCGGGGCAGGATGTAGCCCACGTTGCCCTTGAGTTCGAAGAACAGGAACAGGCAGACGACGGCGGCAGCGGCCACTAGCAGGACGCCCAGGACCACACGCGGTGAGGCCCTGCGGACGCCGGCCAGGAGCCCGCGCGGCCCTCCCGCCGTCGGACTCGTGACGCCCGTCCCCTTGTCCGGCGGCAGCAGTGTTGTGCTCTCAGGCATTGCGTTTCCTCAAAATCAGGGCGAGGAAGAGAACAGCGCCCAGCACGGACATCACCATTCCCACGGGAACCTCGTAGGGGTAACGGATGGTCCGGCCGATGATGTCGCAGACCAGCACGAACGCGGCCCCGAACAGGGCAGTCCACGGCACGGCGCGGCGAAGGTTGTCGCCGAAGATGAGGGACACCATATTGGGCACTACCAGGCCCAGGAAAGGAACGGCGCCTACGGTGGTCACCACAACCGCGGAGATCAGCGAAACGATGATCAGCCCCAGCCGCATGGTCCGGCCGTAGTTCAGGCCGAGGTTGGTGGTGAAGTCCTGGCCCATGCCGGCCACGGTGAAGCGGTCTGCGGCGAGCAGGCCCAGCAGCATCAGGACGGCGACGATCCACAGCAGCTCGTACCGGCCCCGAAGGACGCCGGAGAAGTCGCCGATCATCCAGTTGCTCAGGGTCTGCAGCAGATCGTAGCGGTAGGCGAAAAATGTGGTGACGGCGGCGATGACACCGCCCAGCATGATGCCCACCAGCGGGATGAGCAGGGTGTTGCGGGCGGGCAGCCGCCACAGGATGGCCAGGAAGAGCGCGGTCCCCAGCAACGCGAAGGCACTGGCTACCAGCATCTTCACCAGCACCGGGGCCTGGGGGGCGAAGACGGTGACCACCAGGATCCCCAGGGTGGCGGACTCAACCGTTCCCACCGTGGAGGGCTCCACAAAACGGTTCCGGGCCATGAGCTGCATGATTAGCCCGGCGACAGCCACCGCCATCCCGGCGAGCAGCACTGCGAGAGTGCGTGGAACCCGGGATATCCAGAAGATTTCGACCGTGGCTGCGTCCCCGGCCAGCAAGGCGGGAAGCGAAACGTCGCTGACGCCCACGAACATGCTGGCAACGGCGAGCGCAAGGACGGCAACAACAGCCGCAGCCAGGCCTGCACTCTGGCGGGCCTGGCTGTGGCGTGCCGGCGCCAGGGGGCGCACGGCGGTGGCGGTCATTGGCGGTTCAAGCTTCGGAAGCGGGCGCTAAGCAACAGAGTCGGCGACGGCATCCACCATGGCCTTGACGTTGTTCAGCCCGTAGCCCACGATGTACCAGCCGGCGGGGTCAAGGCTGATGACCTTGTTGTTCTTCGCGGCATTGGTTGACTGGACCAGTTCGTTGTCCAGTATGGGGTCAGTGGCCGCGCCTTCGGTGCCTACCGCAGTGTCGCGGTTGATCACGTAGAGGATGTCCGGGTTTGCCTGCTTGATGTACTCGAAGGAGATGGCCTCGCCGTGGCTGCCCTCAACCTTCACGTCAGCGGCGGTTGGCACGCCCAGGACGTCGTGGATGATGCCGAAGCGCGAACCTGCGCCATAGGCCGTCACCTCACCGCCGGAGGTCAGGACGATCAGGCCCTTGCCGGCATTGGAAGCCTTCGCTTTGGTCTCGGAAATGGTGGCGTCCACTGCGGCCAGCTTTTCTTCCACTTCCGAGGTTTTGTCGAAGATGGTCCCGAGTTTTTGCGCCTGAACCTTGAAGCTCTCCAGCGGCTGGGCCGCATCAACGGACAGGTCGATGGTGGGAGCGATCTTGCTCAGTTCCCCATAGGCCCCGGCGGTCCGGCCGGAGATGATGATGAGGTCCGGGTCCCCGGCGCTGACGGCCTCGAAGTCGGGCTCCTTCAGGGACCCGATCTTGGTGTACTTCGCATCCGAGTACTTGGACAATGCTTCGGGGTAAGCGGCCTCAGGTACGCCTGCCGGTTCAACGCCCAGCGCGTCCAGGGTGTCCAGGATGCCAAGGTCGAAGGTGAAGACCTTCTCCGGGTTCACGGGCACGTTGGCGGTGCTGCCCTGGGCGTGCTCCACCGTGATGGTGGCCGCTTCCTTCGCGGGGGTCGCCGTCGCGCTTCCTCCGCAAGCGGTGACGGTCAAAAGTGCCGCTCCCGCCGCCAGTGCCCCCAGGTAGCTCGACAGCTTCTTCTTCACGATCTTCTCCGCTCGGCTAATACGTCACAACTTCGTTGCCTAATAATCCCAGAGCCTATAAGTAAGGGAAGGCTAACTTCAAAACGACGGCCGCCGCTGCGGGTTATAAGTGAGCGAGATCACACGAACGACGCCGGCACTCGGGTGAGTGCCGGCGTCGTGACTGCAGAAGGACCGCCGGAAAGCGGCAGAACCTGCGCTAGGGTTTCCGAAAAAGCCGCAGGAAGTGAGAGAGGGTCAGGCGGGGGTCCGGGCGACCTCCGCCTGCCGTTCCTCCACCAGGGTGGAGACGGCATTGAACAGCGGGTGCCCGGGTTCCAGTCCGGTGATCCGCCCGGTTGCCTCTGCCGGGCTGGCCGAGGCAAGAATGCCGGCCAGCTCTGTTGCTTCGGAATCTGCGGGATCGTTGAAGCGGAGCGCAGCGGCAATGGCGCCAAGTAATGCTTCCGGCACCACACCCCGCTCAGCCAGTTCGGCGGCAGGGCCGATGAAGCGTTCGTGCCGGCTCAGCTTCCGCAGCGGGGCCCGGCCTACCCGGTTTACCGTGTCCGGCAGGTGCGGATTGGAGAACCGCCCCAGGATTTTCTGGACATAGGCCTCCTGTTCGTTGTTGTTGAAGCCGTGCTTTGCCACCAGGAGTTGCTTGGTTTCTTCCAGGACCGCCCGGACGTCCTCGGCCACGTCCTGGTCTGCCATGGCGTCTGAGATTTTCTCCAGGCCGGCCTCGAAACCGAAGTAGGCGGCCGACGCGTGGCCGGTGTTCACCGTAAACAGCTTCCGCTCGATGTAGGGCGCGAGCTCATCCACGAACGTGGCGCCCGGAATCGCCGGGGCGGCACCGGCAAAAGCAGTCCGGTCGATGACCCATTCATAGAACGTCTCCACGGTAACGTCCAGGCCCTGCCCGGCCTCCTGGTTGGGGACGATGCGGTCCACGGCCGTGTTGGCGAAGACCGCACGTCCTTCCAGGGCGCCGGAGGTGGCCTCCGGACGGGAGGCCACCTCCTCGGCCAGGATATCGGTGGCGTTAATGGCGTTCTCGCAGGCCATGACCTGCAGGGGGGCCAGCCCGGCATCCCTCGCGGCGATGCCCCTGGCGATGACCGGTGCCACGAACTTCAGGACGTGCGGCCCCACTGCCGTAGTGACGATGTCCGCCGTCGCGATTTCGGCGACGAGCTCCGCTTCCTGGGTGTTGGAATTCAGTGCCCGGAAGTTGCTCACCAGCCGCTTGGTGGGCTCCTCCCCCACCTCGTGGACGGCGTAGCTGTCCGCCTTGGCGAGCTGGTTGATGAGTTCCTCGGCGACGTCGGCGAACACCACCTCGTAACCTGCGTCATGCAGGAGGAGTCCCACAAAGCCGCGCCCGATGTTTCCGGCCCCGAAATGTACAGCCTTCACTATGCGTTGACCTTTCCGAAGAGCTCCAGGACCTCGTCCTCGGACGTGGCGGCCTCCAGCCGGGCCACCTGTTCCTTGTTGGTAAAGACCTTCGCGATGGAGGACAGGATGTGCAGGTGCTCGTTGTTGATCCCGGCGACGCCCACCACGAACTTGACCTGCTTGCCGTTCCAGTCGATGCCTTCGGGATACCGGATCACGGACACCGCAGACTTCCGGATGTGGTCCTTCGCGGCGTTGGTGCCGTGCGGGATGGCCAGGAAGCTGCCCATGTAGGTGGACACGGACTGCTCGCGCTCGTGCATGGCCCGCACATAGTCCTCATCCACCGCACCGCGGGCCAGCAGGAGCCGGCCGGCTTCGTCAATGGCGGCGTCACGGGTGGTGGCTGATCCGCGGAGCACTACGCTCTCGCGGGCCAGGATTTCGGACGTTCCGTGGGCTGGGACTTTGGTAGCGGATGCTCCGGCGGCGGTCCCGGCGGCGGCCGCTCCGGTTGCTGCACCCGCTGCTGATCCGCTTGCCGGTCCCGTTGCGGAGGCCCCGCCGGGCGTTCCCGCACCGGCGTCCGGACCTTCCGTTGCCACGGACCCTGCAGTGTTGCTCTCCCTGACCAGCTCAACGATTTCGTCGTAACGCGGGCTGCTCATGAAGTTGTCCACGGAAAAGTGGACTGCGCTGGACGTCGCCGGTTTGGCGCGCTCCGTCAGGTCCTGGTGGGTGATCACAACGTCATAGTCATCCTTGAGGTTGGCGATGGAGGCGTTGGTGACCTTGACGTCCGGGAAGCCGGCAGCCTTTATCTTGTTGCGCAGCACCGAGGCGCCCATGGCACTCGAGCCCATGCCGGCGTCGCACGCGAACACGATGTTCTGGACCGGACCTGCCAGGACGCCAACCCCGCCGCCTGTGGCAGCACTTGCGCCGGCGCCCGCCAGGGTGGAGGCAACCGAGCTCTTCTTGCCCTTCATCTGCTCCATCCTGGAGGTGGCGGCGTTCAGGTCGCCTTCGTCGCTGTGCTTGGTGGTCTTCATGATCACCGAGGCCACCAGGAAGGATACCGCCGTGGCCAGCAGGACCGCCAGGATGACGCCCAGGTAGCTGTCGCGGGAGGTTTGGGCGAGCACCGCGAAGATGGAACCGGGTGCTGCGGGGGCAACCAAGCCGGAGCCCGTGATGGCCAGCGTGGCAATGCCCGTCATGCCGCCGGCGATGGCGGCGAGGATAAGCAGCGGACGCATCAGGACGTACGGGAAGTAAATCTCATGGATGCCGCCGAGGAAATGGATGATGGCGGCACCGGGAGCGGAGGCCTTGGCGGCGCCGCGGCCGAAGAACATGTAGGCCAGCAGGATGCCCAGGCCGGGGCCGGGGTTTGCCTCCAGCAGGAACAGGATGGACTTGCCCTGCTCCAGCGACTGCTGGACGCCCAGCGGGGTCAGAACGCCGTGGTTGATGGCGTTGTTAAGGAAGAGGACCTTGGCCGGCTCGATGAAGATGCTGGTGAGCGGCAGCAGGCCGTTGTCCACCAGGAACTGGACCACATTTCCGGCTCCGGTGCTGAAGGCCTGGACCACCGGCGCAACCGCGTAGAAGCCGACCAGGGCCAGCAGCGCGCCCCAAATCCCGGCGGAGAAGTTGTTGACCAGCATTTCGAAGCCAGGGCGGATCTTGCCGTCCCAGATCGAATCGATCTTTTTCATGGTCCAACCGCCCAGCGGGCCCATGATCATGGCGCCGATGAACATGGGGATGCCGGCACCCACAATCACGCCCATGGCTCCAATAGCGCCCACGACGCCGCCGCGGACGTCATAGACCATCCTGCCGCCGGTGTAGGCGATCAGGAGTGGCAGCAGGTACGTGATCATTGGGCCCACGAGGCCGACGTTTTTCACGCCCTCGGCGTTGTTTCCCCACCCACCGAGCTCCGGAACAGGCAGCCAGCCCTTTTCAATGAAGAGGGCTGTGATGATGCCCCAGGCGATGAAGGCGCCGATGTTGGGCATGATCATTCCGGACAGGAACGTCCCGAACTTCTGGACGTGTACCCGCGCGCTGGTGCGGGGTTTTGCAACTGTTTCTGTTGCCATGTGATTTCCTAACCGTCTGTCCTGCTGCCTCGCAGGATGGTCCGATGATTACGAGCGGCGTACTGGTGGAACTGGGTGGCGCTTCTCAGCCGGCAGGGCCGGTGGAGATGCGGTGCAGCCATTCCAGGAAGAGCTTGAGTTCCGAGCTGGAGAGCTGGTCCGAGTGCGAGGCCTGAAGTGCGGCATTCAGGGCAATCGCTGCCACCACCACCGAGGATTTCCCGGTATCGCCCGGAGCCGCGCCGGAGGGCTCGGCGGACACCGCAAAAATCATGGCGTCCCGGGTCATGGTGGACAGTTCGAGGTTCCGGTCAGCGGCGGGTTCCGCAATCAGCATCAGCGTCACGCCCACGTTGGCCGCCAGGATGGACCTGGCCGCTTCCCGGGGCTGGACGTTCAGCTGGCCCGCCACCGCTGCCTTGTTCAGCATCTCCTCCATCAGCGCCTCGGCATCGGCAACGATGACGGGGCGGCTCTCCGGTCGGATGTTGCCGAACATCACCAGGTACAGCTCCGGCTGGTTCAGCCCGAACTGGACATGGTTGTCCCACATTCTCCGGATGTCCTCGAGCGGATGTCCGGAGGGGGCGAAATCCCTTTCGCCTGCAACATACTCTTCAAACCCTGCGGCGACGACGGCGTCGAACAGACCTTCCTTGTCACCGAAGTGGTGGTACAGCGTGGGAGCGCTTACCCCTGCCAGCTGGGTGATCTGGCGGGTGGAGACCGGGGCTCCCGCAGAGTTTGCCAGCAATTCCGCCGCGGCACGGAGCAGCCGCATTTTGGGGGGAAGCTGGCCATCCAAACTCATAACCGCTACCCTAGCACCTATAGCATTGCTATATGAACTGAATCACATACAATTTTTTCAGGCACGTTTACCGCTTCCGGACGTAGCAGTCCTCCGGCGGAACGGCATGGCGCCGGACGTATCGGCGGGGCCTGGCAAACCGGCAGAGAATGAGGACCTTCAGTGCAGAACTTCCCAGGAGTAGGCGTCAGTCCAGGCCGCGTTATCGGCACCGTACGGCAGATGCCTAAGCCCATCAGCGAACCTCCGGCCGGTGAGCAACTGGCGCCGGATACCACTGCGGAGGAAGCCACAGCAGCCCTGAAGGCGGCGTCCCAGGCCGTGCACGACGAACTCAAGGCACGGGCCGCCCACGCCACCGGTGACGGCAAGGCCGTCCTTGAAGCCACGGCGTTGATGGCCAAGGACACGATGCTCATCAAGGGTGCCGCCAAGCTCATCGCCCGGGGCGTCTCCGGCGAGCGTGCCATCTGGGAGTCCGGTTCCTCCGTCTCGGAAATGCTGCTCAACCTCGGCGGCTACATGGCCGAGCGTGCCACCGACGTCCTGGACGTCCGCGCCCGCATCGTCGCCGAACTTCGCGGTGTTCCTGCCCCCGGCATCCCTGCGTCCGGCACCCCCTTTGTCCTGGTCGCGGAGGACCTGGCACCGGCCGACACCGCCACCCTGGACCCCAACAAGGTCCTGGCCCTCGTCACCTCGGGCGGCGGCCCCCAGTCCCACACCGCCATCATCGCCCGCTCCCTGGGCCTTCCGGCCGTCGTTGCCGCCGTCGGCGTCGATGCACTTCCGGACGGCACCGAAGTGTACGTGGACGGCGCCGCCGGCAGCATCACCTCCGAGCCCGATGAGTCCCTGCGGGCAGCAGCGGAGGCATGGGCGGCCACGGCCTCCCTGCTGGCCGAGTTCAGCGGAACGGGCGCGACGGCGGACGGCCACCTGGTGCCGCTGCTCGCGAACGTGGGCGGCGGCAAAGATGCCCAGGCCGCGGCAAAACTCGGCGCCCAGGGTGTAGGCCTCTTCCGCACGGAGTTCTGCTTCCTGGAGCGGGACACCGAACCCTCCGTGGAAGAGCAGGCCGCTGCCTACAAGAGTGTTTTCGACGCCTTCCCGGGCAAGAAGGTGGTCCTGCGCACGCTCGACGCCGGCGCCGACAAACCGCTCCCCTTCCTGACCGACTCCACTGAGCCCAATCCAGCCTTGGGCGTACGGGGTTACCGCACGGACTTCACCACGCCCGGCGTCCTGGACCGGCAGTTGGAAGCCATCGCACTGGCCGAACAGCAGTCCGACGCGGATGTGTGGGTCATGGCCCCCATGATTTCGACGGCGGAAGAAGCTGCCCGCTTTGCCTCGATGTGCGTCTCCGCCGGCATCAAGACCCCGGGCGTGATGGTTGAGGTTCCCTCGGCAGCCCTGACGGCCGAAGCAATCCTTCGCGAAGTCGGCTTCGCCAGCCTGGGCACCAACGACCTCACCCAGTACGCCATGGCCGCGGACCGCCAGCTCGGTCCGCTCGCGAACCTCAACACCCCGTGGCAGCCGGCCGTCCTGCGGCTGGTGGGGCTGACTGTGGAGGGATCACGTGCCGAGGGCAACAACAAACCTGTAGGCGTGTGCGGCGAGGCAGCCGCGGACCCGGCCCTCGCCGTCGTCCTCACCGGCCTGGGCGTGAGCACCCTGTCCATGACGGCCCGGTCCATTGCCGCCGTCGCCGCGGTGCTCAAGACCGTCACCCTGGAGGAAGCGCAGCAGCTGGCCAAGCTTGCACTGTCCGCCCCCAGCGCCACCGAGGCGCGGGCGTGGGTGCGCGAAAAGCTGCCGGTCCTGGAGGAACTGGGCCTCTGACGCCTGCCCCCCGCGCGCCTGCTCCTGCGGCGGCCGCGGGGGTTTTCCGTCAAGCCGTTACGCCGAACCCGTCCACCGCCCGGACCCAACCGCTGATGGCCTGGGCCGCGCTTTCCGGTGCCGTGTGCTGGAAGACGTGGCCCTGGCCCAGGATTTCGGCCATCGTTCCCTGGGGTGCAACCTCTGCCAGGTGTGCGCACCAGGGCCGGCGGGCTATGGGGTCCTTGGTGCCGCGGAGCACCAACACCGGTTGGGTCACCCCGGCCACCCGTTCCTCCATTGGGTACGCCATCATCACCGCCAGCTCCGTGAGGTACCAGCGAAGGCCGGCCCGAAGGTAGTCGCCAAATACAATGGCGTTGGAGGTCAGGGACTCCCTGAACATCGCGTCGCGGGTCAGCGCCATTGCCTGCCGGGCAACCGACTTCCTGCTGGTTTCCACCACCGGACCCATCAGCACAATGCCGGCCACGCGCTCAGGTTCCTGCCGCGCCAGTTGCACTGCGAACTGCGTGCCCATGGAATGCCCCACCGGCACGTACGTGTGAACTCCAGCTTCCGCCAGGACGGCGCTCACGAACGCCGCGTACTCCTCAACCTGGAGCTGGCGACCTGGGTTCGAGGACTTTCCGAAGCCGGGAAGATCAAAGGAGTAGACGTCGGCTTCCTCTGCCAGCTCCTGATGCAGCCGGGCGAGGTAGCGGTGTGAGACGCCGATGCCGTGCAGCAACACGAAGGTTGGCCGCGCTCCATTCCCCGCCTCATGGACGGAGGAGTAAAGCCTTCCCTGCAAACCGCCGGATTCAACGTCCCGGCCACCAGATAATGCCATCCAGCGAGCATACAGCCGGAGCGCCCGGCCCACCGGGAGGCCGGAGCGCACCGGTAGGCTGGGTCCATGGCACTGATTGCTCCGAGAATGGCCGGCGCCCTTCCGCCGGAGGAGGCTGTGAAGCTCCAGCAGGCTTTGGCAGGCAGCGACGACATCACCGTTTTCGTGGACGGCACTGTCCACCGCCTGCCGCCCCTGGCGAGGGACGCCGTCGTCGACCTCCTGCAGCGGTTCAGCCGGGGTGAAGCGGTGACCGTGAGCAGCGTAGAGGAAATGTTGACCACCTCCAAGGCTGCAGAACTGGCGGGAATCTCGCACACCTATCTCCGCAACATGACGGACCGCGGAGAGATCCCCGTGGAGTACCGCGGCAGTCACCGGCGGATTCCTCTGGCGGCCATCATGGCGTGGCTGGAGGGGCAGAAGAAGGACAGGCAGAAAAAGGCCGCTGCGGAACAGGCAGCCGGCAACGGCTGATTCCAGCTAGATCCGGGGCCGGAGAACCCAGCGGCGCATCTTGAGGGCTGCGTGCAGTTCCAGTCGTGGCAGTCCCTTCAGCGGATCCACGCCCAGCAGTTGCCGGATCCGGCCCAGCCGGTTGTAGATGCTGCTGCGGTGCAGGTGGAGTTTTTCGGCCACGTCCTGGACGGAGCCGTCGTTGTCGTACAGCAGTTCCAGGACCGGAATCAGCTCGCCGTTGCGGTCGTGGTCCTCGAGCAGGCGGAAGTACACGGAACCGGAGTCAGCCCAAGCACTTGCCCCTCCCCCGGCAGACGCCAGCAACTGATAAACGCCGGTAGACCTGCAGTCCACCAGTTCCCCAAGCTGCGGATCCACGGCAGCGGCCTGGGCAGCCACTTTTGATTGCCGGTAGGCCTCGGCAAGTTCCCGCGGCCTCGCAAACCCTTCGCTGAGCCCCAGGATGACGCGGTGCACGGGCCGGCCGGAGCGCTTGGCCAGCTCCAGCTGGTAGTGCACCAGGACCTGCGCATGGTTGGCCCGGCCCAACGACTCACGGAACAGCACCACCGAGTGGGTTTCCGTTCCGGCGCTGAAGAGGGCTGCATCCACGCCGATGGTGGCCTGCAGCGCAGCTGAACGGTGAATCAGGGTCGAGGCGATGGGGTCTGGTCCGCCCGCCCATCCGTCGGCGTCGAGTACTGTGACCATCTGCCACGGTCCGCGGCCCTGGACCTCCTTCCACCCTGCCACTGCCGCCACCGCGTTCGCTTCCCCGGCACACGCAGCCAGGAACTCACGCTCACGGCCCCGCCGGAACTCGGACTCGGCTGTGTTCGAGTCAAGCAGCAGCCCTGACAGGGTTTCCAGCTCGTGGGCGACTGCAGGCAGCTGGGTGAGGATCGCCGTCGGATTTTCCTCCGCCGAGTCCTGCTGCACCCAGAGGTAGCCCACGCGGAACCCCCGGACCATCAGAGGAACGCAAACGCGGCCCAGCATGCCCAAGTGCGGGTTCGCGGGAACCACCACCGGCCGCACTGCCGTGGCAATGCCGTGGGACAGCTGCCAGGCGCTGACGTCCGCCGGCACCTTCTTGCTGAGCAGGAAGTTCACGCGCACGCGGTCGGCATGGGACTGGTTGGAGCTGTAAGCCAGCAGTACGCCGTCGAGGTCCTCCAGGGACAGGCCGCGGCCCAGCTTCTGCGCCACTTGTTCAACCAGTTGCTCCACGCCCTGCTGCATGCGCCAACATTACTGCTTTTGGGGCGCGGTGACTGAACGGACAAGAGGCGACACTTGACGCTTCTCAGTTGGACAAATGTCGAGCGCAGCAAGCAAGATTCCGCAGAATGGCAGGGTTTTTCTGCCAGCCCTCGGAGGGAACTATGTCGGTTGGCTCACAAAGCGGACTTATCGTGGAAGCACAGAATCCTTCCGCACTTTCCGGCCTACCGGCCGAGAACCTGGAGCCCACGATGATCATCGGTGTCCCCAAAGAAATCAAGAACAACGAATTCCGGGTGGCCATCACTGCTGCCGGTGTTCACGAGTTCCGCACCCACGGCCACATGGTGCTGGTGGAACGCGGGGCAGGACTCGGCTCGGGCATCACCGACGAGGAGTACGCCATTGCCGGCGCCGAAATCGTCAACGACGCCGATGACGTCTGGGCCCGCGCGGACATGGTTATGAAGGTCAAAGAACCGATCAAGGCCGAATACTCCCGCTTCCGCAAGGGCCTGATCCTCTTCACCTACCTCCACCTCGCCGCCGAGCCCGAGCTCACCCGCGAACTCATCAACTCGGGCGTCACCGCCATCGCCTACGAAACCGTTCAGGAAGGCCGCACCCTTCCGTTGCTGGCCCCGATGTCCGAGGTAGCCGGCCGGCTTTCAGTGCAAGTGGGTGCCGCTTCCCTTATGGCCCCCGCCGGTGGCAAAGGCGTGCTGCTCGGCGGAGTCCCGGGCGTCCGGCCCGCCAAGGTGGTTGTCCTGGGTGCCGGAGTTGCGGGAACCAACGCCGCCGCCATGGCGCTGGGCCTCGGCGCCGACGTCACCATCCTGGACATCAACATCAACCGCCTGCGCGAACTGGACGCCCAGTACCAGGGGCGGCTGAAGACCGTGGCGTCCAACAAGTACGAAATTGAAAAGTCCGTAGTGGACGCGGACCTGGTGATCGGCTCCGTCCTGATCCCGGGCGCCAAGGCCCCCAAGCTGGTAACCAACGACCTCGTTGCCCGCATGAAGCCCGGCTCGGTTCTCGTGGACATCGCCGTGGACCAGGGCGGCTGCTTCGAGGACACCCGCCCCACCACGCACCAGGAGCCCACCTACAAGGTCCACAACACGATCTTCTACTGCGTGGCCAACATGCCTGGCGCTGTGCCCAACACGTCCACCTACGCACTGACCAACGTGACCCTGCGCTACGCCGTTTCGCTGGCCAACCTCGGCGTCAAGGCCGCGTTCGACCGCGACCCTGCCCTCGCAGCCGGCCTGAACATAGCCGCCGGCCACGTCGCCCACCACTCCGTCTCCGAGGCACACGACCTGCCGCTCGTAGCGGATTGGCACGAACTGGTCTCGGCGTAAGTTCAAGTTCCGCTGGGCGGAATGGCACACATCCTCTGCGTGCTGGTGGTTAGCTTCGGGCCGCAGACAGTTCCCTTGCTTGTTCTATTAACTTGAGGACCTCTACTGGTCCTGCTGGGTCGACTGGCAGGGGCAGGGGCGACTTTGCTCCTCCGTCCAGGATTTTGTCCGCCAGCAGCCGGTAGAACTCCGGGTAGGCGCCGCGTTCGGTGGGCAGGGCATCCAGGTGGCCGTCACGGCCCAGGAGGCCCGCCCACTCGGGCGCTTCCTCGCCGTACTCTGCGTCGAGGGGACTGCCGCCCGCGGCGATGTAAGGTTCCTGCGGGTCCACCCCGTTCTTGGTGAAGGCACCTACAGAGCCGAGGACGCGGAACCTGGGTCCCTGCTGGGCACAGAGCATGTTCATGGTGAGGTGGCTCAGAACCCCCGAGTGGTGCCGCAGCACCAGGAACACGTCGTCGTCGGCCCGTTCATCCGCGCGCCGGGCTTTCAGCTCGGCATGGACCACAGTGGCGGGGCCGAACAGCAGGAGCGCCTGATCAATCAGGTGGCTGCCGAGATCGAACAGGACTCCCCCGCCATCCGCAGCGGTTGCGTGGGCCTTCCAGGTCTTGGTTATGGCGGGGGACCAGCGCTCGAACCGCGATTCGAAGCGGCTCACCTTTCCAAGTGCCTGCACTGCCAGAAGTTTTTGGAGCGTCAGGAAGTCTCCGTCCCACCGCCGGTTCTGGAACACCGTCAGCACCCGGCCCAGTTCCTGGGCGAGGGCAATAAGCTCCTGCCCTTCGCCGCTGGTTACCGTGAGGGGTTTGTCCACCACCACGTCCAGCCCGGCCTCAAGTGCCGCCTTCGCCAGCGGGTAATGCGTAGCCGGCGGGGTGCCAAGCACCACCAGGTCAAGGTCAGCCGCGCGCGCGAGGACAGCGGCGCCGTCGTGCACTGTCCTCACGCCGGGGTAGCGGGCCGTGGCTGCCTTCTGCCGGTCCGGGTTGGACGTGGCGATGACATCCAGCGAGTAGTTGCGGTCCGCCGCGATCAAGGGCGCATGGAATACGCTTCCGGACAGGCCGTAGCCGGCGACGGCGGTGCGAATGGTGCGTGGAGCGGCGGAGTCAGTCATAGGGCTACGGTACCCCCGCGCACCGTCGGCAGGACCTCGCGCGTCAAAGGTGAGAGAGCGCCGCAGGGAAACTTGCGTTAAGTGGGAGAGCGTGGGAGGAAAAGCCGCGTTAAGTGGGAGAGCGTCGGAGAAACGGCCAAGGCCGGCATCCCTGATGTTTCAGGAGGTGCCGGCCTTGCCGTACTGCCTATAGTGGATTTGTCTTCCAGCCGCGGGTTGTTACTTCTTTTCCCAGCCGAGGGTGGTCCAGTCCGGAACCTGGGACAGGCTCTGGAAAAGGGACGGGCCGTAGTTGGCCAGGCCGGTGCGGACGAACGAGATCTGCGGGCCATTGAATACCACGCCCATGGAGTAGTACTTCTCCATGTGCTCCTTTTCAACTTCCATGGCAGCCTTGTTCCGCTCGGTGTTGTCCTCGATGGAGGCGAGGTCGGCGATCTTCTTGTCCAGCTCGGCGTCACCAAGGCCGTTCTCGTTGACCGCTGAATCGTAGTACTGCTTGACTGCGGACGTGGCGTCCGCGCCGACGGTGTAGCCAGAGATGCTCAAGTCGAACTCACGCGAGCCAAGGACTTTGCCGAAGTCGGCCGACGCGCGCTGGTCGATGCCGACATCCATGCCGCCGGCCTGGAGCTGCTTCTGCAGGGTCTGGGCAACCGCCAGGGTGGTCGGGTCGTCACCGAAGTTGCTGATCTTGAAGGCAGCCGGCTTGCCGTCCTTTTCCATAATGCCGTTGGCGTTCGCCGTGTAACCGGCGTCCGTCAGTACCTTCTTGGCAGCGTCCGGACCGGTTTCCTTGACGGGGTAGTTGTCCTGGTAGTACTCGGAGAAGGGCAACAGCATCATGGACCCTGAGCTGGGCTCCTCCCAGTTCAGGCCGTTGAACCGCACCTTGCGGAGGGCCTCACGATCGACGGCGGCGAAAATTGCCTTGCGGACAGCTACGTCGGTGATGCGCTGGGCGTTCAGGTTCAGGCCGCCCGCAAACAGGCGCTGGCCACGGCGGACCTCAGAGTCCTTGGTGCCTTCCAACTGCTTGTACAGGGACACCGTGTTGGCGGACACGCCGTCGATCTCGCCGTTCTTGAAAGCGGCGATCTGCGCGCTGGTTTCCAGCTGGCGGAAGACGACGGTTTCCAGGACCGGCTTGTTGCCCCACCACTTTTCGTTGGGCACCAGGCTTACCGTCTTGGCTGCTGTGTCGTACTGGTCCACCTTGAACGGGCCGGCCATCCACTCCGAGTGCATTTCACCGTTGAAGCCCTCATTGAAGATTTGGGGGCTGTTCACGGCGGGGTGGATCAGGCCAAAGAACAGGTCCTCCAGCGGATACACCGGCTGGCTGGTCTTGACGATGACTTCCTTGTCGCTGCTTCCTGCCTCGACAGAATCCACAAATTCGTACGAGCCAGACGTGACGATGTCGTAACCGGCATCCGGGCTCTTCAGGATGTTCCAGGTGTTCTGGAAAGCCTTGACATCGATGGGGGTGCCGTCGTTGTAGGTGGCCTTTTCGTTGACCTTGATGGTGATGGTCTGTTTGCCATCCTTGACTTCGTTTTTAACCTCCTCGCAGAAGTCCTTGTTGGGCGTTGCCTTGCCTTCGAAGTTCACCTTCCAGCAGCCACCGATGCCGCCGCCAGAGACGCCAACAGGATTGATGGGGGCCATCAGCGCGGAGGTGTCCGCGCTGTTGCCGTTGTTGGAGAAGCCATTGAAGTCCGGGCCGATGTTGCCCAGCGGAAGGGTGACCTTGCCGCCCTGTTCAAGATCTGCAGCGGGCTTTTCGTTGATGCTGATGAGCTTGGACAGGTCGCTGCCTGCCTCCTGGCCCTTTGCCGTTTCCGGCCCGGTAGCCCCGCCGCCACCGCCGCCGCCGCCGCAGGCAGTCAGCGCCAGCGCAGCGGCGATAGCCGCCGCCCCGCCGATCTTGTTCAGATTCCTCATGGTGTTCCCCTTCATTGATGCGAGTGTGATGCTGGTGATGGGTCGAAAAAACTTAGGGTGCATGGTGGTCCGCCGAGTCATGGACTACCAGCATGTCCTCGTCCAGTTCCCCGTCCGGGAAGAAGCAGGCGAAGCGCTGATCAAGATCCGGCAGCGGATGCGCGGACAGGGCCTGGGCCGCTGCTGAGTGAACCACGGGTTCCAGCGAAGGCTCCAGGGTGAGGCACTTTTCCTGCTTGGCCGGCGGCAGGGCCGCGAACACGGGGCACCGGGTGGCGAAGTTGCAGCCCTTGGGAGCATCCAGCGGTGAGGGCAGGTCGCCCCGCAGGATGATGCGCTCCCGCGTCCGCTCCACCTGCGGGTCCGGCACCGGGATAGCCGAGAGCAGGGCACGGGTGTAGGGGTGGCGGGGGTTATCGAACACGCGGTCCACTTCCCCGATCTCCACGATCTTGCCCAGGTACATCACCGCCACACGGTTGGAGATATGCCGGACCACGGAGAGGTCGTGCGCCACCATCAGGTAGCTAAGGCCCAGCTCAGCACGGAGCTTGTCCAGGAGGTTGATGACCCCTGCCTGAACGGAAACGTCAAGGGCGGAGACGGGTTCGTCCAAAACCACGAGTCTCGGGTTTACGGCAAGGGCGCGGGCAATGCCCACGCGCTGGCGCTGTCCGCCCGAAAACTGGTTGGGGAAGCGGTTGACGTGGTCCGGCTGCAGGCCCACCAGCTGCATGAGTTCCATAATGCGCTTCTTGATGGCCTGCTTGTCCATGCCGGCGTTCTGCAGCGGCTCAGCGAGCACCTCATACACCGTGAACCGCGGATCCAGTGCACCGGTGGGGTCCTGGAAGACCATCTGGAGTTCGCGGCGCATTGCCGTCTTGGCCCTGGCATCGGCTGCTTTCTTGTTGCTGATGCCGCCGATCACCACCTCGCCGTCCTGGTCCTTGTGGAACTCCATGATTTCCAGCAGGGTGGTGGTTTTTCCGGAGCCGGACTCTCCCACGATCGAAAAGCACTCACCCTCGCGGATGTCGAAGCTGACCCCGTCCACGGCCTTGACGGTGCCAATCCTGCGCTTGAGCAGTGCGCCCCTGGTCAACGGGAAGTGTTTGCGCACGTCCTTGAGCTCCAGGACAGCTGTGCGCTCCCCGCGGGGAATGGCATCAAAGCGGGACACCGGCACCGGCGGAGCGGAAAAGACGTCGCGGACGTCCACGTCACCGCCCAGGGCCCCGGATTTGATGCAGGCGGCGCGGTGAAGGGCGCTTCCCGGTACTGGTGCCAGCGCAGGTTCGCCGTCCAGGCAGGCCTCGGAGGCCAGCGGGCAGCGGGGCGCAAACGAACAGCCGGTGGGGGTGTGGATCAGGTTGGGCGGCATGCCCTCGATGGGAACCAGCGATGACTTCTCCGCAACGTCAACGCGCGGCACAGCGCCGAGCAGGCCCATGGTGTAGGGCATCCGCGGGTTGTAGTAGATGTCATCCACCGCCCCTGTCTCCACAGGCTTGCCGGCGTACATCACTATGATGTCGTCTGCCATGCCGGCCACCACGCCCAGGTCGTGGGTGATCATGACGACGGCGGCACCGGTCTCCTCCTGCGCGGTATGCAGCACCTCCAGCACCTGGGCCTGGATGGTGACGTCCAGTGCCGTCGTCGGCTCGTCAGCGATGAGTACCCGCGGGTTGTTGGCGATCGCGATGGCGATCATGACGCGCTGGCGCATGCCCCCGGAGAATTCATGCGGGAAGGCCTTCAGCCTGTCCTTGGGGCTGGGGATGCCGACCATGGCCAAAAGCTCGACGGCGCGGGCTTCTTTTGCCTGTTTGCTCATGGTGGGGTTGTGGATGGAGAGTGCTTCCATGATTTGGGTGCCCACGGTATAGACCGGTGTCAGGGATGACAGAGGATCCTGGAAGACCATGGCCAGTTCGTTGCCGCGGTACGCGCACAGGGCTTTGTCGCTAAGGCCCAGCAATTCCTTGCCCTTGAGCCGGACGGATCCGGAGATATCGGCCGTGGCGGGAAGGAGGCCCATGATGGCCAGTGACGTGACGGACTTGCCCGAGCCGGATTCACCCACGATGCCCAGTGTCTTCCCGGGCAGGAGGTCGAAGTCGACTCCCCGGACGGCGTGGACTACGCCGTTCTCGGTGTTGAAGCGGACGTTCAGGTCCCGCACGGACAGGATTGCGTCCGTGGGGGCGTGCAGGCCTGCGACGTGCAGCCGCTCCGCTGTTGGCTGGGGCTGCCCGGCGGGCCCGGCGACAATTTCGCTGCTCATGAGGACTTCCCCTTGACTCGGGTTTTCAGGGCACGCTGTCTTTTGGCGCTGCCACTGGAGCTGGAGCTGGGGTCGAAGGCGTCACGCAGGCCGTCATTCATCATGGCGAGCGACCCCGTGAGCAGGAACATCACGGTCAACGGCACCCAGAACATCCAGGGGAAGGTCTGCACCTGCGAGGTGGCGCCGCCGATGAGGACACCCAGGCTGACGTCCGGAACCTTGATGCCGATGCCGATGAAGGAGAACGCGACTTCCGCAAGGATGGCCCCGGTAACGCCGCGGGTGATGTCCAGGACCAGCAGGGACCCGATGTTGGGCACCAGGTGCCGCCAGACGATCCGGCGCGGCGGAACGCCCATGTACTGGGCGGCCTTGACGTAGTCCCGCTGCATGAGGGACATAGACAGCGACCGGATCAGCCTGGCCGTACCCATCCAGCTGAAGACCAGCAGCACGATGATCAGCAACAGCCATGAGGGCAGGTCCCGCTTTAAGCCCTCGCCTCCGCCGCTGGTGGCCACCGCCACCACCAGCAGCGCCGGCATCATGATGAGCGCTTCAAGGATGAAGAGCATCACCTTGTCCACCTTGCCGCCGAAGTAAGCCATGGTGCAGCCGTAGACCGCGGCAATGAGGACGGAGACCAGACCCACGATCAGGCCGATCAGGATGGAGATCCTGGTGCCTTCCACCGTCATGGCGTAAAGGTCGATGCCCGCCTGGGACGTTCCCAGGTAGTGCTCGGCGGAGGGAGGCATGCCGATGTTGAACGGGTCGATGGTTTCCTTGTCCCACTGGGTTAAGAAGCCACCGACGAAGGAGAAGACGGTGAGGGCCAGGAAGATGGCCAGGCCCGCGACGGCTGTCCTATTGCGCATGAAGCGGCGGAAAATAATGGTGTTCTTGCCGATGATGGCGTCGGCGTTTTCCAGGTGCGCGTCCTGCGCAACGGCCGCCGGATCGACGGCATTGAGGTTGGTCATGGCTACTGCACCCGCACTCTCGGGTCAACGAGGGTGGTGGCGAAATCAGCCAAAATGGCCCCCAGGGCGAAAATTACGGAACCGTAGGCCAGCGTGGCAGTGGCGGCATTGACGTCCTGCAGCGAAATGGCGTCGATGCTCCACGAACCCACACCGGGCCAGGCAAAGATCTTCTCCGCGAAGAAGCCGCCGGCAAAAATGGCCGGGATGGTGAAGGCAATGCTCTGGGCCACCGGAATGAACGAGACCCGCAGTGCGTGCCGGGAAATGGCCTGGTTGCGGGTGAGCCCCTTGGCCCGCGCGGTTCGGACAAAGTCCGCGTTGACGTTGTCCAGGAGGTACTGCCGCTGTGCGATCTGGTAGGAACCCCAGCCCACCAGCGTGATGGCAACGGTTGGAACAGCGTAGTGCGCCAGCATGTCCACAAACTGCGCCCAGCCGGGCTCCACTCCGGGCGTGGAAATTCCGGTGACAAAGAAGATGCGCTCCCCCACCGTCTCATTGATGCTGATGGCACCAAGCTGCACCAGGAAGTACGCAATCGGGGCAGGCACAATATAGGCGAGGTAGCTGTAGGACGTGATGGCGCGGTCCTGGAACTTGTACTGCCGCGCTGCCGAATAAACCCCGAGTGCCACACCGATGACGAGCGTCAGGATGATGGAGGCCAGGAAGAGCCGGGTGGAAATCCACACCCGGTCCCCGAACTCGGCGTTAATGAAGGCCCCGTTGGGGCTGCGGCCCCAGTCCCATCGGGTGACAATGGCCGTGAGCCATTCCACGTAGCGTTCCCACGGGCTCAGGTCCGGGTCCAGGCCCTTGAGCCGCATCGAGTTCGCCACCTGTTCCGGGGTGGGGCGGGGAATGCGTTCCTGTTCAAGCAGCGCGGGCTTGAGGGAACTGACCGCCAGGAAGTAACCGGCCGAGGTGGTCAGGAAGATCATAAAAACGTACGTGATGCCGCGCTTCGCGAGGTACCTGAGCATGGCCTAGTTTTGCTTCGCCGCCGGCAGCTGGACGATAAGGGCCCGCGGTGTGGGCAGGCTGGCCAGGCTGTTAGGCAATTCAACAATCACGTGCTGGATCCTTCCGTTCTCCCCGGGTCGGCGGGGGTTGTGCCGCTTCACCGGGTCCTCTGCCAGCGGATAACTGACTCCCGCAGCCTTGCAGGCCCTGCCCTTGTGGACTATGTCGCGGGTCACATTCCAGAGGAAACTATCACAAGGCGGCGCCCGAAATGGACGCCTGATGGCTAAACCCACCCACGCGTATCAGATCGTTATGAATATTTTTGTAAAATCAGTTTGACGGTAAGCCAGGAAACCGATCGACGTAACCTACGCGGCGGTGACAACGCGTGTAACAAGCTCCTTCCAAGAGTCACTAAGCTGGCTTTCTGCCACTCCATGCACCCGGACCAGGTTCAATAGCCGCTCTGGAGCCAACGTGGCCCCGAGGGCACGCGCCATTAGCCAAGGGTCAGCCGTGAAGCCCTCCTGGGCGAGGAGCAGTTCGATGTGGCGGTACCAAAGGACAGCAGCGGGAACTTCACTGCGGCCCCGCGAGGCGTTCTCTGCGGCAAGGGCCAGATCACCAAACTCCATGATGTAGGCAATGCGTTCAGTGCCGAAGGCAACGAGGCGTTCCAGTCCCGGGGCGCCCGGGCCCAGAGGTGGAGGGCCGAACATAAAGCGCGCCTGGAAGGCAGCCTCGGACTCGCTTAAAAGGGTGAGCATGAGTCCGGCCCTGCTGCCAAAACGGCGAAAAACAGTACCTTTGCCCACCCCGGCGTGCTCGGCGAGCCGGTCCATGGTGAGCCCCTCTGCCCCGCACTGCCCAATCAGGTCGCGGGCCGCCTTCAGCAAGCGCTCCCGGTTCCGCGCGGCATCGCTGCGTTCCACCGCCTCGCCGGTGGATGCGGGGGGATGCATTGGGATGAAGGTCACAGTCAATATTCTAGACCCCGGGAATAAGAAACGGACCGTAGTCCGTTTAGATTGGGTGAAGGCGTAAAGAGCCTCAGTTGTCACCGGTTGGCGGTCCCCTCCCGCCTCCCCTACCCAGGAGTTCCCATGACCAAGAGCACTGTACTTACCCTCGTCGGCAGCCTCCGCGCTGAATCCACCAACCAGAAGCTGGCCGAAGCAATCCAGCTGAATGCGCCGGAGCAGATGGACGTTGTCATCCACGAAAACCTGGGAAACATTCCCTTCTACAACGAGGACATCGACGTCGAAGGCCAGGTTCCCGCAGCCGCTGCCGCCCTGCGCGCTGCAGCCAACGACGCCGACACACTCCTCCTGGTCACGCCCGAGCACAACGGCACCGTTCCTGCAGCCCTGAAGAATGCCATCGACTGGCTGTCCCGCCCCTTCGGCGCGGGCGCCCTCGCCGGCAAGCCCACCGCCGTCGTCGGCACTGCCTTCGGTCAGTACGGCGGTGTCTGGGCCCAGGACGAGGCGCGGAAGGCAGCAGGAATCGCCGGCGCCCAAATCCTCGAGGACGTCAAGCTCGCAGTGCCCGGATCCATGGTCCGCTTCGCTGAACTCCACCCGAAGGACGACGCCGAGGTCGTTGAGCAGATCAAGGGCGTATTCGATGCCCTCGCAGCTGCCCAGCCTGCCGCATAATCAAGCTGCCGCGGGCCCGGTACGGAACTTCGTACCGGGCATGCTGCTTTATCAAGCAGCGTCGTCCCTTCCGCCAGGACTGCGCCTGCTCTGGCTGCGGCTTTCGATCGTTGCTAGCGTGACGGAATGACGCCCTCGAAGACCCCGGCCGAGATCCTCGACATCAACGGCGAAGACGTGCGCATCTCAAGCCCGGACAAAATCGTGTTCCCCGAGCCCGGGCTGACGAAGCTGGACCTGGTGCGCTACTACCTCACGGTGGCGGATGGTGCGTTGCGGGGCGCGGGCGGGCGGCCCATGGTGCTCAAGCGTTTCCCGAAGGGCATTGACGCCGAGCCGTTCTTCCAGAAGCGGGTGCCTGAGAACCATCCTGATTTTATAGATACCGCCATACTGCATTACGCCTCCGGCACCTCAGCAGAGGAGGCCGTCATCAGGGATGCCGCGGGCCTGGCATGGGTGGTGAACCTTGGCTGCCTGGACCTCAACCCCCATCCGGTGCGGGCAGAGGACCTGGAGCACCCTGATGAGCTGCGGGTTGACCTCGATCCGATGCCCGGGGTGGACTGGTCCAAGATTGTGGATGTTGCCTACATAGCGCGGGAGGTGCTCGACGACGTCGGGCTGGTTGGCTGGCCGAAGACAAGCGGCTCACGTGGGCTTCACATCCTGGTGCGCATCGCTCCGCGATGGTCCTACCGTGACGTGCGGCTGGCCGCCGAGACTCTCGCGCGTGAAGTGGAGAACAGGGCCCCCGGCCTTGCCACTGCGCGGTGGTGGAAGGAGGAGCGCGGCGAAAGTGTATTCGTCGACTTCAACCAAAACGCCAAGGACAGAACCGTGGCCTCGGCCTATTCGGTCCGCGCGCTGCCCGATGCCCGGGTCTCGACGCCGCTTGTGTGGGACGAGGTGCGCTCGGCCCGTCCCGACCAGTTCACGGTACGCACGGTGCCGGCGCGCTTCGCTGACCTGGGTGACCCGCATTCCGGCATCGACCAGGCGGTGGGCCGACTCGATGGCCTCCTCGCACTGGCAGCAGAGCTGGGCCCCGCGGAGAAGGCGCCGCGCAGTGGTGACGGCTCCGGGCGGCGGCTGTCAGCAATGCCGCTCATCGAAGTAGCCCGCACTAAGACCAAACCCGAAGCACTCGCGGCCCTCGATGAATGGAAGTCCCGGCATGCAGACGTCATCCCAGCCCTGCACCCCGCCGATGTGCTAGTGGACGGCATGCGCGGATCGAGCTCGCTCTGGTACCGCGTGCGGGTGAACCTGCAGCATGTCCCCGAGACTGAACGCCCTGGACAGGAGGAACTCATAGCGGACTACGACCCCTGGGCAGGCAAGGAGTGGCCGGGCCGCCCCGGATCATGACTCGCATATCAGGCGTCCTGCCTGATATGCCGTGACCAACTCTTATCCCAACCGGTACCTCAGGGACATTTCCTGCCTGACGGGCCGGCCGTAACGTTAACCCACGGACGAACCCGAACGGGATTGCGGTGCAGGGATGGCAAAAGGGCCGATTGCTCGAACGCGGACGGCGGGGGTGCGCGCTGTGATGGCGGCAGTTGCCCTGGCGGTTCCGCTGTGGGCCGCCGCCTGCGTCCCGGTGCCCCCTCCGGGAGCGGCGCCCTCCCCGCTGCCCCCGATTGATGCCGCTGTCACCCCCGCTCCGGCAACCACACCCGCTGTCCCCGTTCCCCAGCCACAGGTTCCGCCGCCCGTGGAAACAGCTGTTCCTTCCCCCGCCCCGGAAACCCAGGGCGGAGCCCCGGCAGCCCCTGCAGGAACGCCGCCGGCCGTCACGTCCCCAGCATCACCCGCGCCCGAAGAAACCGCCCCTGAGGACCCCCTTCCTTCCGCACCACCTCCGTCCGGCAAGGCGGGAGGGCTGCAGACGGTGACTGCCTACTACGTGCTCCTGGACGACGGCGGCAGCAATGGCGTGCGGTTCGGCTGCAATGACAGCCTAGTGGGGTTATCCCACTCCAGTTCCGGCGGCGAAGACACCCTTGCTGCTGCAGTGGGCGCGCTGCTGGACGTACAGGAGGCCGCGGAACAGCCCGAAGTACCGCCGGAGGTCTATAACGCACTCCTTAATTCGGACCTGAAGTTTCTGTCGGGAAGCTTTGACGGCACCACCGTGACCGTCTATCTTGCCGGGACGCTCAGCATGGGAGGTGCCTGTGATCTTCCGCGTGTGGAAGCACAGCTGACACAGACTGCGGTAGCGGCAGTGGGGGCGATCCGGGCGGAAATCTACGTCAACGGGCGCAGCCTGGCCGAGGCTCTCCGCCTGGACTGACCAGCCCGGCGCTTACACCTCGTGCGGGTTCTCGCTCAACAGATGTTGTCTCCTCAGCAACATCCGGCTGTATCCTGTCTGTGTGAGCCACGAGACACTCGACGCCGCAGCGCAGACGCTGCCTGCCGAAGCCATTGATGCCATCGAACGGGCGGCAACGTCCGCCCACCGCCACGAGGAACTCTTCTCAGAGCGCGCAGCAAACATCCGCCAGTCAGCAGTCAGGGATGTCTTCGACATCTCCCTGCGCCCCGGACTGGTTTCCCTGGCCGGCGGAAGCCCCTACCTTCAGTCCCTCCCTCTCGAACGGCTCGCGACCACAGCGGCAGCAATCATTGCGGAAGACGGCCTCACGGCCCTGCAGTATGGCAGCGGCCAGGGAACAGAGGTACTTCGCGCCCAAATCTGTGAGGTGATGGCGGCGGAGGGCATCCTGGACGCCCTGCCGCGGAACGTTGTTATCACCGCAGGGTCACAGTCGGCCCAGGACGTCGCCACCAAGGTTTTCTGCAATCCGGGGGACGTGGTGCTGGTTGAGAACCCCACCTACGTGGGCGCGCTCAACACGTTCGAGGCATACCAGGTTCAGGTGGAAACGGTGGAGATGGACGGAGACGGCCTCGTTCCGGATCTTCTTGAGGCAAAAATCGCCGCCCTGCAGCTCGCGGGCAAAAGCGTGAAATTCCTCTACACCATACCGAACTTCAACAACCCCTCGGGCATCACTTTGGCCCGGGAGCGGCGGCAGCAGGTCGTAGACATATGCCGTAACGCGAATATACTGGTCCTTGAGGACAACCCCTACGGCCTCCTGAGGTTCGACGGCGAGCCGCTGGCCCCGCTGCGCGCCGACAATGCCGCCGACGTCATTTACATGGGCTCCTTTTCAAAGATCTTCGCCCCCGGCCTTCGCATCGGCTGGGCCCTCGTGCCCGAGCACCTGCAGCGCCGGTACTACCTGGCCGCAGAAGCTGTCACCCTCTGCCCGCCGGCGCTTAACCAGATGCTGGTGTCCGCCTACCTGCGCGACTTCGACTGGCGCGGCCAGATCGAAACCTACCGCGGCCTGTATGCGGCGCGGTGCCGGGCAATGCTGGCAGCCCTCGAGATGTACATGCCCGCCGGAACCAGCTGGACCAGTCCGGAAGGCGGATTTTTCGTCTGGGTGACGCTGCCGGAGGGCGTGGACACCTACCCGCTGCTGCAAAAGGCGATCGACGCCGGAGTGGTGTTCATCCCCGGTGCCGCCTTCACGCCGTCGGACGAGCCGTCCAACAAGCTGCGCCTGGCGTACAGCGCCGTGCCGCCGGAATCCATCACCGAAGGCGTGCGGCGCCTGGCGCCGGTACTGCGGGAAGCCATTGCAGGACGGTAGCCTTGGGCTCACTGGCTTAAGCCCTCATCACCAAGCAAAGGAGCAGCACATGAGCGGAATCATCGTTGTAGGCGTTGACGGCAGCGGTACGGCCAAGAAGGCAGCAGAGTCCGCCCGGGACCTCGCTGCAGCACTCGGCGCCTCGCTGCACGTGGTGTCAGCTTTCGACAGCGACCGCACCGAGGTCTTCGGCAGTGGCAGCGACCAGTGGATTGTCTCCGACGCCGATGCTGCCGAGCATGTGGCCCGCACCGTCGCCGACTCCCTCGGCCGGGACATCAAAGTGACCTACTCAGCAGCCCGCGGCCGCCCGGCAGACGCCCTCATCAAGGAGGCCATCCGGATGGAGGCCAGAATCATCGTGGTGGGGAACCGCAGGATGCAGGGCATTGGGCGGGTCCTGGGCAGCGTTGCCAACAGCGTGGCCCACAACGCTCCCTGCGACGTGTACATCGCCAACACCTACGACGCCGACTAGCGGCTGGACACCATGGGGCGGCAGCATTCCGCCCCGTGGTGTCCGTTCTCACCCTGGAAACAGGGTTTTGAAGCTGAAGCCCCGGATAAAATTGGTTAAGCCCTCAATGGTGCGGTCATCCGCCATTCACCATCTTCAAGGGGCTTCATTGATAACTCTCCAGCGCCGCCAGCTCGTAGGGCACGACATCCTCCTGGCCCGCCACGGAAACCACATCTGTTCCATGCGCATAGACCGCAGCAGCGGCAGGGTTGTAGCGCTGCTGGACGATGGAACCGTGGACAGCGCACCGAACCTCATTTCTCCAGGCCTCGAACTTCCCGCTTCGGTGGGCAGCGTGCTGCGTGAGGACTGGAAGATCCTGACCGTCTGCGGGGCCGTGGCTGCCGGGATGGGCGCATTGATGATCTCAGCGGCCGTTGCCCTGGGCACCATTGCGGATCTATCCACCGTTGAGATGCTCTCGGCCTACACGGTCCACTAAAGGAGGGCTCCCGGCCAAGGCACCATCCAGCCCTGCAGGAGCCACCAGATACCGGCCATCACCACACCGCCGAACAATGAGCCGGCAACCACCTGGGCCACCGTGTGGGCGCGCAGCACCACCCGCGACCAGCCGACAGCGGGGATGAGCAGCAGCAACGGAAGCCACGCCGCGCCGAGCATCAGGACGCCAATCACCGCTGACGAGGATATGGCCGCAGCGTGCCCGCTGATCTTCCAGAACGGGCTGACCCCCGCCAGGACCACAACTCCCCCCACCACCGCCAGGACCATGGCGACCACGCTCTGCGGCGCCCCCACCGCCGCCAGCACCAGCAGGCCGGCCACAATGGAAGCCAGCGCCATCAGCAGGACGGGTGCGCGCTGTTTGCGGTCGCTGACGTGATGGTCGGTGACTTTACCGCGCTTCACCAGGACAAGCAGCAGCAACAGCGGGATCACGCAGACGAACAAGGCTGCCAGCGCCCCATAGGCCATGGTTCCGGGAAAGCCGGCCTGGGTCATCGGGCTGAACAACAGCTGCACGCTCACCACCACTGGCGGCTGGAACACCTCAGTGATCCACCTGGCTGTCCTGTTTTTGGCACGGACAGCCCCTGCATCCATTACCACTGCTGTCAGTTTTCCTAGTCCAGCAGCAGCGCGGGTTCCTCCAGGATGGCGGCGACGTCGGCCATGAAACGGGCCGACAGGTCACCGTCCACCACGCGGTGGTCAAAGGAACCGCCCAGCGTAGTGATCCATCGGGGGATCACCTCGCCGTCCAGGACCCAAGGCTTCTGCTTGATCGTTCCAAAGGCAACAATTGCCACCTCGCCGGGGTTGATGATGGGGGTACCCGTGTCGATGCCCAAGGCCCCGATGTTGGTGATGGTCAAGGTTCCGCCCTGCATCTCGGCAGGCTGCGTCTTTCCGGCCCTGGCAGTGGTGGCGAGGTTGTTCAGGGCCAGCGCCAGTTCCTTCAGGGACAGGTCCTGGGCGTTCTTGATGTTCGGGACCATCAAGCCGCGGGGGGTTGCCGCCGCAATTCCCAGATTCATGTAGTGCTTGACCTGGATCTCCGCAGCGCCCTCGCCGTTGTCCACCCACGTGGCGTTGACGCTCGGGTTGCGGGCGGCCGCCCAGATCACGGCCTTGGCGAGGATAAGCAGCGGCGATACACGGATCCCCTCAAAGTCGCGTGAGGACTTGAGCCGCTTAACGAACTCCATGGTGCGGCTGGCGTCCACATCCACGAAGATGCTGACATGGGGTGCCGAAAAAGCCGAGTCCACCATCGCCTTTGCCGTGGCCTTGCGGACCCCCTTGACCGGAATCCGCTCAACCCGCTGGTCCTGCGGTTTTCCTGCCTTGCCCCAGAAGCCGTCCGCCTTGTCCAGCTCGGCGTCCCGCTGGGCCTGGTAGCTGACCAGGTCCTCGCGCGTCACCTCGCCGCGCAGGCCGGTGGCCACCACGTCAGCCAGATCGATGCCCAGGTCCCGTGCGATCTTGCGGACCGGCGGCTTGGCCAGGACCTTGTTTACCAGCCCGGTGATGGCGCCGCCGAAAGTCGGCCGGCTGTCCACCGGCTCGGCGGACTGGGTCCCGGCAGCCTCCACCACCTCGGCCGCAGAATGCGGCTGCACAGGCTCCAGGGTGGAAGCCGCGGCGCGGGCGGCGGCGGGCCCGCTCACCTGAGAGCCCGAGGCAGCTGCAGCCTTCCGCGGGCGGCGTTTGACGGCGTCGGCCTTGGGACCCGAGCCCACCAGCGGGCCGCCGGTTAGGGAACTTTCTCCAGCCGGGGCACTGTCTGTTGTGCCGGCGTCGGACGTTGCGTCCTCAGCGGGGAGCTTGCCGTACAGCGGCTGCACGGGTGTCTCGGGTGCCCGCGCGTCGGCCGGTGTGGGGTCGCCCGCGACGTCATCACTGACGCTGATGATGGCCGTGCCGACGTCGATGGTCACCCCTTCAGGCACCAGCAGTTCCGTGACGGTCCCGGCAAAGGGGGAAGGCAGTTCCACGATGGACTTGGCGGTTTCGATCTCACACAGGACGTCATTGATGGCGACGGCGTCGCCGGCCTTGACCTTCCAGGAGACGATTTCGGCCTCGGTGAGGCCTTCGCCGACGTCGGGCAGGTTGAACTTGTTCAGAGTCATAGTGTCCTCAGTAGGAGAGGGCGCGGTCCAGCGCCTCGAGGATGCGGTCGATGTCCGGAAGGTAGTCTTCCTCCACCTTGGCCACGGGATAGGGCATGTGGAAGCCTCCCACACGGATCACCGGCGCCTCCAGGGAATGGAAGGCCCGCTCGCTGATCCGGGCGGCGATTTCGCCGCCAATGCCGCCGAACGTGGGTGCCTCGTGGGCGACGATCAGGCGCCCGGTCTTCTGTACCGAGGCGGTGACGGTGTCGAAGTCCAAGGGTGAGATGGAGCGCAGGTCAATGACCTCGACGCTGCGTCCGTCCTCCTCCGCGGCGTTGGCGGCGGCCAGGGCCACCGGTACCAGTGGCCCGTAGGCGACGACGGTGGCGTCGGCGCCTTCACGGAGGACGTGGGCCTTGAACGGGTCCGCGGCGTGGCCCGGCGCTTCGGTGTCCACTTCGCCCTTGAGCCAGTAGCGGCGCTTGGGCTCGAAGACGATCACCGGGTCCTGGCAGTCCACGGCCTGCTGGATCATCCAGTAGGCGTCGTGCGGGTTGGACGGGGTGATGATCCGGAGGCCTGCCGTGTGGGCGAAGAGCGCTTCGGGAGACTCGGAATGGTGCTCTACGGAGCCGATGCCGCCGCCGTAGGGGATCCGGATGACCACCGGCACCGTGAGGTTGCCGTTGCTGCGCGCGTGCATCTTGGCCAGCTGGGTGGTGATCTGGTTGAAGCCGGGGAAGACGAACCCGTCGAACTGGATTTCACAGACCGGGGTGTAGCCGCGCAAGGCCAAGCCGATCGCGGTGCCGATGATGCCTGATTCGGCGAGCGGGGTGTCCACCACGCGGTCCGGGCCGAACTCGGCGATGAGCCCGTCCGTCACCCGGTAGACACCGCCCAGGGCGCCGATGTCTTCGCCCATGAGCAGCGACTTGGGGTTGTCTGACAGTGCTGCCCGGAGGCCCTCGTTGATGGCCTTGGCGATGGTCATGGTGGTCATCAGTGGCCTGCCTTTTGGGACGCCGGCGTTGCTGCCTGCAGTTCTTCTGCCGGCTCTTCGCCCGCAAAGCCCGCCGAGTACTCCTCGAACCAGGCCAGTTCTTCTGCCACCAGGGGGTGGGCTTCCACGTAGGTGTTGGCGAAAGCGGACCGGATATCGGGAGTTTCAAGGTCATGGGTGGTGCGCCGGACGTAGGCTGCGAGTTCGTCGCCGTCGGCCTTGACCTTGGCGAAGAATGCTTCGTCAGCCAGGCCTTCCGAGCGCAAGTATTTCTCCAGGCGCGCCAGCGGATCCTTCGCCCGCCAGGCATCCTCCTCCGCCGACTCGCGGTACTTGGTGGGATCATCGGCCGTCGTGTGCGCACCCACCCTGTAGGTGAAGGCTTCGATCAGGACGGGGCCCTTGCCCTGGCGGGCGTGCTCCAATGCCCACTCCGTAACCGCGTGCACGGCGATGACGTCGTTGCCGTCCACCCGGATACCAGGGAAGCCGTAGCCCTTGGCCCGGTTGGACAGCGGCACCCGCGTCTGCACGTTGGTGGGGACGGAGATGGCCCAGTGGTTGTTCTGGCAGAAAAACACCACGGGGGCGCTGTAGGAGGAGGCGAAGACCATGGATTCATGGACGTCGCCCTCGGAGCTGGCGCCGTCCCCGAAGTAGGCGATCACTGCAGCATCCGGCGCGGCCGCTGCGGCGCCCGAGCCGGCGGTCGGGGAGCCGGCAGTACTGGAAGCGGCCAACTTCTGGTCCCGCTGGATGCCCATGGCGTAGCCCACGGCATGGAGCGTCTGGGCCGCCAGGACCAGTGTGTAGAGGTGGAAGTTGGTGTCCTTCGGGTTCCAGCCACCGTTGGACACGCCGCGGAACTGGCGCAGGAGTTCGGCCAGGTCCACATTGCGTGTCAGCGCGACGCCGTGCTCCCTGTAAGTGGGAAAGATGTAGTCCTGCGGCTGGCTGGCGCGGCCCGATCCGATTTGGGCAGCTTCCTGGCCGGTCAGTGGGACCCACAGCGCGAGCTGTCCCTGGCGCTGCAGGGCGGTGGCTTCGACGTCGAACCGGCGGATTGCGGCCATGTCCGCGTAGAGCCCGCGAAGCTTCTCCGGCGTGATCTTTTCTGCGTAACCGGAGAAAACGGGATCGAAACCGAGCTTTCCATCCGGCGCCAGGAGCTGGACCATCTGTGCCGGAGGTTCGCCCATAACGGCTTCGGCATCAGCTTCGCGTTGGTCGTCTACAGCTGTTCCGTCGAACTCGGTGGCAGGCAGATGTGCGCCCATACCGTCTCCTTGCTTGCCGCATGCGGATGCAATGCAATGTCGCTGGGATATATGCCGCAAAAGGAATAGATTCCTGCTAAGGCATATACAATGGCTTATTGATCCTAACTTTATCTTCAGTAGGTAAGTGCGGGCCTACTTGTTAAGTGCTAGGAACGGTGTGGGGCCTTTGTATAGTTCGCACACAGCTCGAGGAAACGCGTATTCGCTTCGGCCTCGCCAATGCTTACCCGGACCCCTTCCCCGGGGAACGCCCTGACGGACAGGGCCCGCGCCCCCGCCAGTTCCGCAAACCCGGCACTGTCTGCGCCCAGATCCAACCACACGAAGTTGCCCTGAGCGTCGGGTACGGCCCAGCCCAGATTCCTCAGTCCGGCCGTGACGCGCTCCCGTTCGTCCACAAGCCTTTGTACCCTTTCTACAATCTGGGGATAATTTTGCAGGGACACAATTGCAGCAGTTTCGGCTATTTGCGACACCGCAAAGGGTGTGGCAGCCACCCGCAGGTGTTGGGTCAGCCCGGAATTGGAAATGCTGTAGCCAACCCGCAGGCCGGCCAGTCCGTGGGCCTTTGAGAATGTGCGCAGCACTACAACATTGGGGTATTTGCGGTAGAGCGCGATCCCATCCACCGCCTCCGGGTCCCGCACGAATTCCTGGTAGGCCTCGTCAATCACTACCACCACGCCTGACGGGACGGAACGGATGAAGGCCTCGGTCTCGGCAGCTCGAAGGGCGGGGCCGGTGGGATTGTTCGGTGTGCAGAGGAGGATCAGTTTGGTGCGGGCTGTTACTGCCGCTGCCATGGCCGCGAGGTCGTGCCGGCCCCCGGCAGCCAGTGGAACAGGGACACCTTCGGCTCCTGAGAGGCCAACACTGATGGGGTATGCCTCAAAGGAACGCCACGCGTAAATGACTTCATCGGGTTTGCCGTCGTCGTTCCGCCCCGCGAATGCCGCCAGCAGCTGGTTCAGTGCGCCCAGACTGCCGGCTCCCGTGACGATATCCCCAGCAGGAACATCGAGGAAAGCGGCGAGTTCGGTGCGAAGCCGGCTGCTCAGCGGATCCGGGTAGCGGTTGAAGTCTGTCTGCCCGGCGACTGCCTCAACCACCGCGGGCAGCGGGGGCAAGGGGTTTTCGTTTGAGGACAGCTTGTAACTGGCCAGTCCGTCAACTGCGGCGGGCGGCTTGCCGGCCGCATAGCGGGGCAGCTTTGCCACCACAGGGCGCGGCTGGATGCCCCCGGCAAGGGTCTCTGATGACGTCATGCAGACCAGCCTACTTCTCCGTCCAGGGGAAAGTAGGCGGTGTTCCCACGCTGGCGGCAGCATGGAGGTACGCCTCCGGTGTGTGAACTTTTTTGCAGCCCCGGATCGAGCTGCGGCCTGCTGGAGGTGGGTCCGCGATCGGTTGATTTTCCGGCACGCACTTTTCGAGGAGCCACTTTCGGCGGACGGGTTTCGATGCAGGATCCCGGCCAACAAATGCAGCGACTGAACGGCAGACCATCGGGGGCATATGCAACCATTAGCCCATGCGACTGATTGCCCGGGTACTGATTAACGCCCTTGCCCTTTGGGTGGCGGGTTGGATACTGCCAGGGCTGGAGATCTCCAGCTCCGCAGCCGCTGATGCAGTGGCCGAAACCGGGGTTACGCAGGGAACTGACACGATCGGCACCGTCCTCGGCTACTTGTTCATCGGTGTCATCTTCGGTTTGGTCAACGCCTTGGTCCGCCCGCTGGTGAGCCTCCTCGCCCTGCCAATAACCATCCTGACCCTTGGCCTGTTTACTATCGTCATCAATGCCGCGATGCTCTACCTGACATCATGGATCAGCACCTATACGCCGGTGCGCTTCACGATTGATTCCTTCTTTTGGACTGCCATCCTGGCGGCGATCATCATCACGCTGACGTCCCTGGTTGCCGGCCGGATTACCGGAGCACGGCGGTAGCTGGGCAATAGTAGTGCTGCTCCCGCTCGCGAACGTGCTGCCTGAGAGGCTTCGCCGGCGGCCATGGCTACCGTCCGCCATACCCGCGCCCCTCGGTGCGGGTGTCTGTCGCGCGGGATTTTGGAGCGGGGGCCTTGGTCCGGGTCAGGGAAAAGCGGGTAGCGGTGGCCGCGCCACCCGCTCCAAGCACAGCGCCCAACGCGGCAGTGGATCCCACCAGTGAGGGGTCGTTGCTGGCGGAGACCAGCCGGGCGCCGTCCTGGTAGGTACTGAGGGTGTGGCCAGGCCCGAGGCCCCCTTCTCCTTCTGCGGCCCTCGGCGCGTTCCCCAAGGAAACCGTCACCTGGTCCCTTGAGTCCGGATTTGGTGACCCGTCTGATCCCGGCACCCAATCTGTGCGATGCTCCAGGTGCAGCGACTGCACTCCCTCCGCGGCGTTAATGCCGGCGACCGGGGAACCGGCCGTGAGCACGTACCGGAGGTCGTAGTTTCGGAGGAAATGCGGATCGGCGGCCATGTTCATGGCATGGATACCGCCTTGGCTGTATCCAACGGCCACCACGGCGGCTCCCTGCTCGGCGCCCGCCGCCTGCAGAGCTGCAACCGCCGCAGCGCTCAAATCATCGGAGCTGTAGACCAAGGCTTCCACTATTCCAGCTTCATCAAACGGGTTCTTACCACCGGCACCGGAACCAGCAGGCTGGGTGCCGGGAACAACGAGCACGTAAGCCTTCTCCCCTCCGCTGGGGACTTCGATGACCTCGATAAACCCCGCACCACGAGCATCTATAAGCCGGATACGCTCCAGCAGGCCGGCCGGGGACGTGTCCAGGTCCACCTGAACTGTCTCCTCCTGGTGCATGGCCAAAGGGCGGCCGAAGATGCCTCCCTGCTCCAAGCCACCCCAGACCCCGGGATCCTCCTTGACCCGCCGCTTCACATCGGCGGCCTCGAGACCAAGGCCGGCCACCATGGTTTCTGCCGTCTTGCTGTCAACGGCCCGGGTGGAGGCCATATGCGCCAGGGACGCGTGGACGTCCTGCGGGCTGACTATGCCGAGGTATCTTGCAGTGCCGGCAAGCCACTCCGCCACTTCGTACTCCTGTTTGCACGCCCGGACCTCGCCGCTGATGTGCTGCAGCCCGGCGCGCACTGCATGGATATTCCGCCCGGACTCACCCACCACGCTAAGAGCCTGCGTGCCGGACCACCGCGGCAAGTCCTGGAAAGGCACGAGTTCCTCCCATATCCGGCGGACTTCAATCTCCAAATCGGAGAGTGTGCACGCCAGTTCATCCAGCTTCTTCGCGCCCGCCGCCAGTTCCTCCAGCTGGAAAGTTATTCCGCCCACGCCGCCGCGAATGGAAAGGGCTCCGTCATCGGGCGGGCTGAAAACCTTGATGGACCCAGTGCTGGACGGTGTTGCCTCGGCCATCAGGGGCTGCCCAAATAGGTGCAGCCAGCGGTAAATGTCTCGCGGGCGTGCCGCTCCACAGCAGCCTTTGCCTCAACCAGCGCTTCAAGCGCACGCCGCAGGACAGTGGACTGCAGCGACACGGTATCGCGGTAAGCACGGCCGGCCGGAGACTCCCATTCCAGCAGCTGGATCTCCCTGAACCCGGCAAGCACCTCTTCTGCGCGGCCGATGCAGGAGGCGACGCGGACAGCCAACTGCTCCACCTGTGCAGCACGGAGCATGTCCTGCTGCAGCTCCGCCCCTGCCAATTGACCGCCCATGGCTCTTACCTCTCCCGCCTGCAACACCGCGGCTCCCGCGGCAGGCCCTGCCTGGAATGAACGCTACGGAGGGCAACCGGCCTGCCCAACCACCGCCGTCGTGTATGTGGACAAGTAGCGTCCCGGGAAGGGCTAAAGCCGCCGCGGGAGTTCATGAAAGAATCAGCACATGCCTGAAACTGCCGCCACAGCTGACACCCGTACGCCCTCAGGACGCCTGGCCCTCGCCGCGTCCCCGGAAAAAATCGCGCTCGGCCCGCTGGACGGCCGCTACCAGTCCGCCGTCGCCCCGCTGGTGGACTACCTGTCGGAAGCTGCGCTCAACCGCGACCGGGTGGCAGTGGAAGTTGAATGGCTCATCCACCTGACCAGCAACAATGTCCTTCCCGGCGCGGGACCACTGACAGCCCAGCAGCAGGAGCAGCTCCGGGCCATTGTCACCGGGTTCGACGCCAACTCAGTGACGGAACTGGCTGACATCGAAGCGGTAACAGTCCACGACGTGAAGGCTGTGGAGTACTACATCGGCCGCCGCCTCCCGGCCATCGGCATCGGGCACCTCACGGCCATGGTGCACTTCGGCTGCACCTCCGAGGACATCAACAACCTTTCCTACGCGCTCGGTGTCAAGGGCGCTGTGGAAGACGTGTGGCTCCCGGCAGCGCGTGCGCTGGCGGCCCAGATCAGCAGGATGGCGCAGGACAACCGGGCCGTCCCCATGCTGTCCCGCACCCACGGCCAGCCCGCCACCCCTACGACGCTCGGCAAGGAACTTGCGGTCATTGCGCACCGCCTGACCCGGCAGCTCGACCGGATCGAAAAGACCGAGTACCTGGGGAAAATCAACGGCGCCACCGGCACTTACGCCGCCCACGTTGCCTCCGTCCCCGGCGCTGACTGGCAGCAGGTGTCCAAATCCTTCGTGGAGGCCCTGGGACTGACCTGGAATCCGCTGACCACGCAGATCGAAAGCCACGACTGGCAGGCCGAACTGTACGCCGACGTCGCGCGCTTCAACCGCATCCTGCACAACGTCTGCACGGACATCTGGAGCTACATCTCCATCGGCTACTTCGCCCAGATCCCGGTGGCCGGGGCCACGGGATCGTCCACCATGCCGCACAAGGTCAACCCCATCCGTTTCGAAAATGCCGAGGCCAACCTTGAGATTTCGTCCGGGCTGCTGGACGTCCTGGGTTCCACCCTGGTTACCTCCCGGTGGCAGCGCGACCTCACCGACTCCTCAAGCCAGCGGAACATCGGGGTGGCGTTCGGCCACTCCCTGCTGGCGATTTCCAACGTGGCCAAGGGCCTCGAGCGCCTGGATGTTGCCGAGGATGTTCTCGCTGGTGACCTGGACACCAACTGGGAAGTTCTGGGCGAAGCAATCCAGATGGTCATGCGCGCCGAGGCGATTGCCGGCGTCGAAGGCATGGAGAACCCTTACGAGCGGCTCAAGGACCTCACCCGCGGACAGCGGGTGGACGCTGCCCGCATGCAGGAATTCGTCCAAAGCCTGGGCCTTTCACCCGAAGCCGAAGCACGCCTCCTGGCGCTGACCCCGGGCAAGTACACCGGCATCGCGGACCAGCTGGTGAACCACCTGAAGTAACGCTCGACGTCGGCGCCGGGCTGCGACATGCCCGGCGCCTTTCGGCCCGCCTTCCCTGGGACGGGCCGGGCGGGGCGGCATGCTTCCTAGTGCGAAACTGGAAGCATGAGGTTGCTCTTGATCCGCCACGGACAAACCCCGGGGAATGTGCTCGGCCAACTGGACACCGCCCACCCGGGTCCCGGCTTAACCGAACTGGGTGAGCGGCAGGCGGAAGCCTTGGCCCGTTCGCTGGCCAACGAGCCGATCGACGCGCTATATGCCTCCACCCTGGTTCGGACGCAGATCACCGCAGCACCGCTGGGCCGGCTGCACAGCCTCGACGTCCAGGTGCTGGATGGACTCCACGAGATAGAAGCCGGCTCGCTGGAGAAACTGACGGACCACGAGTCGCACAAGCGGTACATGGGGACGGTAATCTCCTGGGCCGCGGGCGACCTGGACCGGCGCATGCCCGCCGGGCCCGACGGCCATGCATTCTTTGAGCGCTTTGATGCCGCCATCGCCCGCGTCCTTGAACGCACATCCGGGGAGCAGGCCACGGCAGCAGTCGTCAGCCACGGCGCCGCGATCCGCACCTGGGCCGGCCGCAGGGCTCAGGACGCGGACCACGAGTTCGCGGCCAAGCATGTGCTGGCCAACACCGGAATTGTGGCGCTGAATGGTGACCCGGACAGCGGCTGGCGGTTGATCCACTGGGACGGCAGCCCGGTGGGCGGACTTGCCCTTGCCGATCCCACTGCGGAGGACCCCATGGGACGGAACCTGGCGGAGCCCTAAACCAGCTGCCTGATCCGGCGTGCCGGGAACACCGCCATACTTCGGCACGTGCCGTTGAACTGGCCGGCGGCGGCCGGGGGGATAAGCCCCGCCGCCATAACGGCCGCATCAGCCGCCGTCGGCCGTGCGTCACCGTCCATTGCGGTAAGCGCGCGAAGGAAGGAGCACCATACGGGCCCGAGCGAGTCGGGTATTTCCGGGCTCCTAAGGGTCCTGGCTACCAGGGATTCAATGGCCGTTCCGGGAAAGGCTTTGGTGCCCGTGAGGAGTTCCAGCAGGACAAGGCCCATGGCGTAAACGTCCCAGGAGGTACGCGCAGGTCCGCCTGCAGCCTGCTCCGGGCTCATGTAGTGAACTGTTCCCGAGGAGATGCCTGGCTCGGGAGCCGCTCCGGCAGCGGCCACTATGCCGAAGTCGATGATGCGGACCGGACTTCTCCGCAGACCGCTGAGCATGAGGTTCGCGGGTTTGATGTCCCGGTGGACGAGCCCCTGCTCATGCAGGTGGGCCAACGCTCCGAAGAGGCCGCGTGCCCAGGCGGCTACGTTGACGGCGCCCGGCAAGCCGGCGCGGGATGCCTCGGCAAGGCTCGCACCGAGGGCCAGCTCTTCAACCAGGAAAGGACGGCCCGCGAGGGGCGTGGTACCGGGCATGACGGACCTGGCGATGAACCTGATGATGGAGGGGTGGTCCAGTGCTGCCAGAAACTGGGCTTCATTGCGGATCCGCTCGAAGTGCTTTTCCGAGGTGCCAACAGCAACCTTGACCGCCACATCCGGGCCATTGTCACGGTCGACGGCGCGGTACACCTCCGCTAGTGAACCCCGTCCCAAACGCTCTTTAAGCTCGTAACGCCCACTCACGGTTTCCACGGAAAGCATAGGGGCAGCGTTCTGCTGCCGCGCTGCAGCGACGCACGTCACGCCGAGAGAACCGGGCTGTGCACTGCTCCCGGACCAGCAACCTGGCCCTGCGAAGCGTACGGCGAGTAGAACCAGGCGTCGAGCTGAAACCCGCAGCGACACCGCCACACCGGAGGAAGCTGAACGGGGCCGGCAGCGTCCGGCTCGAAGGAGTAGCCGACGTCGGCAGGACCTACAGCCGGCGTCACAAGGTCCATCGCGGAGCCGCAATGAACGGCGGCGCCGTCCCAGCCGCCTTCCTCATACTCTTCGTGCTGCACAGCCATCTTGGCCGGGGCGACCAGGGCACCTAGCCCAGTGAAAATTACCAACACACTCACGACTCCAGCCAGGGGATTTTCAGGACTGATCGTAAGCATACATATTACTAGTCAAGCTAACTAGTCCAGCTAACTACTTTGTTCACTTTCTTCACCGAGGTTGGCCAGGGCGTCGGTCATGCGTTGCAGGAATCCGATCACAACCTGCGCCTCGTCAGCACTTAGCCCTTCCGCAACGGCCATCATCCGCCGGTGCATAGCCCCCAGGGTGACCCGGACCTCCTTGTCCGATTCCGCTGTTGGGACCACCACCACCGAGCGGCGGTCGGTTGGGTGGGCTTCACGCCGCACATGTCCGCTTGCCACCAGGCGGTCGATCAACGAAGTGGTGGAAGCGCTGGTGATACGGAGGAACTGGCTCAAGTCCTTGGGGGCCGTGGCCTTGCCGGAGGCCTGCATGCGCAGGAGGTACCGCAGGGCGAGGATGTCTGTTTCACCCATTCCCATGGAATCGCGGGTAGTCCGCCGGACGTTGGTTTCAGCAGCCCGGTAATCCCGCAGGGACTTCAACACGGCGGCACTGTAATCCAACTGGCCGTCCGGCCCGTACCAATAGCCAGAGCCCTCATTTCCCATTGAACGCATGGAAACATTCTAGACCAGCATGTATCTAGGCAACCAAGCAGAATGCATGCGCGGGGTTATCCCGGCGCTTACGCAGAAGAAACATCAGCGTAACTGCACACTTCTAGTCTTGTTTCGCATATCCCTTCGGCGAAACGAGGCAGACATGCAAACCAACCCGCGCCTGAACATCCGGCAGGTTGCCTGGGCCCATCCCGTGGGCGCTGATCTGCGCCGGGCACAGCAGGCTGAACTTGACGCCCGCTTTGGTTCCCCTGACCACGAACCCGGCACTCCGCCGTCGGACGCTGATTGCGCCGTGTTCCTCGTGGCGTATGACAAAGGGTCCGGCCAGCCAGTAGGGTGCGGCGGCTTGCGGCTCCTGGATGACAGGACAGCCGAAATCAAACGCCTGTACGTTCTCCCCTATACCCGGGGATCAGGAGTGGCCAGCTCCATCCTCGCCGCCCTGGAAGCCGAAGCGCACAAACAGGGGATCACGCGCATCAAGGCGGAGGCGGGATCCGCCCAGCCCGACGGACGGAACTTCTACGAAAATTCCGGCTTTGAGCCCGTGCCCAATTTCGGCGCCTACGTGGGGGTGGCGCACTCCTACTGCTACGCCAAAAGCATTGATGCCCGCAGTGCGGCCCACACCGCCATGGCCTAGCAGTGCGGGGGCCGGGGCGGTCACCCTTCTGCTGCAGGCGTAGGTCTGATCAGCTGCCGGAACGACTGGCGACGGCGGTGCCGGCCTGCCGCAGCCGGGCCAGGTTGAGCAGGCGGTCACGCAGGGGCTGGGCCCCTTCGGCAAGCGCAACGCGCCCGAGCGCGGCGGAGGCCACACTCAGGCCACGTGTCCTCAGCCGCCGCTGCCGGTCGTAGGCTCGAAGCGCCTGGTCCTCGTGGAGCGTATTGAGGAGGTTGGCCAGTGTCACGGCGTCCACCAGCGATTCGCAGGCACCACGGCCGAGGGTGGGCAGCATGGCATGGGCGGCGTCGCCGATGAGCACGGTCCGGCCACGGGCGAAGGACGGAAGACGCGGAGCAGTCCAAATCCGCTGCACCAGACAGGCTTCCGGAGTGGCCGCGCCCAGCACCCGCCTGATGGCCGGCGCGTGACCGGCGTAGCGTTCACGTGCCTCCGCCAAAACCGGTTCCACCTCGATGCCGTAGGGACCAAGTCCGGACCGGTAACTGGCGTACCAGAACATGCCGGCGCGCGCGGCCGCCATCCCGAAAAGGTCTCCGCGGCCCCAGTACTCGCCCACCTCATCCGGAGCAACCGGGAAGGGAAGGGTCCCGCGCAGCGCAAGGTACGGGGTGAGCCTCGCAGCGGTGCCTGCGCCCCAAACCTCGCGGCGGACCATGCTGTGCACGCCATCAGCGCCTACAACCAGGCCGCCTTCACCCGGGGGCTCCTGGACATTGGCGGTAATCCTTCGGACAGTTCCGGGCACGGCAGCATCAAGCAGCCGCACCAGGTCTAGCCGGGCGATCGCAAACATCTCCCCGCCGTTCACGGTAATCCAGGGTTCACCTGCGGCATTGCGCACAGATCCGCTGCCGATCACCGGACTGGCGGCCCGCGCCTCCTCCAGCACCCCGATCCGCGCCAGGGCGCGTTGGGCGTCTGGCCACATTCCCAGGGCGGTGCCAACAGTGGGCAGTTCCGGCCGCTTCTCGTAGACGCTCACCTGGAACTTGGTTTGATCCAGGCAGGCGGCCAGTGCAAGCCCGGCAATTCCTCCGCCAATGACCGAGATCTTTTCCATGCGTCAATTTTACTACTTTTGTAGTGGCAGGAAAGGGGCAATACACTGGCCCCATGCCCGACCGCCGCACCGAACTGATGGACGCTGCCCTGGCCGTCGTGGCGGACAAAGGAATGAAGGGCCTGACCCACCGGGCTGTCGACGGCGCGGCGCAGCTCCCCGAAGGAACGACGTCCAACTATTACCGGAACCGCAGCGCCCTCGTCGAAGCAGTGCTGGACCGCCTGGAACAACGGGACGCCGCACTCCTGCAGGACCAGGGGCCAGCCGGTCCCCCGCAGAACATTAAGGAGCTGTCCCATCAGCTGGCCGCCCTGGTGCTGGCGCTTGCCGGACAGCAAGCGGGCCTGACCCGCGTCCGGTTGGCCGTCTCCCTGGATAGGCCCGAGGCGGTGACACCCGGGCACTTCCGGCTGGTGGGGGGCCTTGAGCAGGCTCTTGCCGCGCTGGGAGTGCCGGATGCGCGCGCACGGGCGCGGGATGTGGCCGACTACGGTGACGGCGTGCTGCTCCACCTGCTAACCGTCAGGCGGGACGAGCAGCCTGACCCTGCCGCCATCGCCGCGGCCATCCGGCGGCTGCTGGTGCCCTAAGGCGCCTTTTGCCACTGCTTTCCTTACCCGCCCGACGGCGGCCTGCCGCCGCAGCGGCACTCACCCGCCGTCGTATGTCCAGGACGCGACGTGCTGGGAGGCAGTGCCCGGCCAGCCGGTGCAGGCCTCGGCAAGGTAGGCCAGGCCGTGCCTGGAACAGAGCACCGCACTCAACTGACTCGCATTTGATGTCGTTTTGAAGCTCCAAAACGACAATAAATGCGAGTCAGTTGGGGAGTTACATCCGGATAGTCAGGGCACCCGGGTCCATGGTCATCAGGACGTGCTTGCCCTCGCCCTCGTGGTCGCCGTCTAGCTGGTAATCGTCCTTGTGTTCAAGGGTGATTTCCACGGTTTTGCCCTGGTAATACTCCACTGCGGTGTCTTTGCCGCGGCCCTTGCCGATCATTCCCACGAGAACGGAGAGCCAGCCCAGCCGGCCATGGTGGGGGGCGAGCACCGCAACGTCCAAGAGGCCATCATCCATCTTGGCTTCGGGGAAAATCTCCAGGCCGCCCTGGACCTTGCCGCAGTTGCCCACCATCACGCTGCGGACGCCACGGCGAACAGCGGTCTTTCCGTCAATCACGATGGTTGCTTTGACCGGTTTGCCGGGCAGGTTGCGGATGCCGGCGTCCACGTAGGCCAACCAGCCCACCTTGTGCTTAAGCTCCTCGTCGGTGTCAGCCATGATGGTGGCGTCGTAGCCAACGCCCGCCATCACCAGGAAGAGCTGCTCCTTCTCGGGATCGCTGCGGCGGGCGCGGACCACATCGATCTTGCGCTCAGTCCCGGCGAACGCGCCGGCCATCGCGCCGTCGTAATCAGTTACATCCATGCCAAGGTTGCGGGCCAGGAGGTTGCCCGTACCCAGGGGAAGCAGGCCCATGGGGATGTTGCCCCCGGAGAGGACTTCCGCCACGCAGCGGACTGTGCCGTCGCCGCCGCCGGCGATAACGATGTCGGCCCCCTGAGCGAGGGCTTCCTTCGCCTGGCCGACGCCGGGGTCCTCCTTGGTGGTCTCGAACCACAGTGTTTCGCCCCAGCCGTTCTCGGCGCTGTGCTTGGCTGCCAGTTCACGCACGTCGATGTCCACCGTCTTGGCGGGATTGATAATGATGGCTGCGCGCTGGGGGGCAGTGGGGGTGGCAGTCATGGCGTCCTCTGGTGGCGAATGGAAAGGTTGCTTCTGAAAGAAGAGTAGCCTGCCCGCCGAGGGCGGGTCAGCAGTAAGGCGGCTAGAGCGTTTTTACTGCTCCGAGAACCTGGGCCAGGGAGTCCTTGGCGTCGCCGAAGAGCAGGGATGTCTGGGGCTCGTAAAGCAGGTCGTTTTCGATCCCGGCAAAACCCGGCCGCATGGACCGTTTCAGGAACACCACCTGACGTGCGTCCGCCACCTCCAGGATGGGCATGCCGTAGATCGGTGACCCGGAGGACGTCTTGGCAGCAGGATTAACCACGTCGTTGGCGCCCACCACAAGTGCCACGTCCGCGGTTTTGAACTGCGGGTTGATTTCACCCATTTCCTTGAGCGATTCGTAGGGCACGTTGGCTTCCGCCAGGAGGACGTTCATATGCCCCGGCATCCGGCCGGCAACCGGGTGGATGGCAAAGTCGACATCGATGCCGCGGGCTTCCAGCGCTTGTGCCAGCTCGGCAGCGGTGTGCTGGCCCTGCGCCACTGCCAGGCCGTAACCGGGAACGATGATTACCCGTTGCGCGTAGCCCAGCAGCACGGCCACGTCCTCGGGGCTGGAGGAGCGGACCGGACGTTCGCTCACGGCGGTGGATCCCGCCGTCGAACGTCCCTTGAAGGCGCCGAAGAGGATGCCGGCGACGCTGCGGCCCATTGCCGCTGCCATGGCCCGGGTAAGGATGGTGCCGGACGCTCCCACCAGGGTGCCTGCCACCACAAGCAGCACGTTGCCGAGGACCACGCCGGAGGCGGCCACGGCCAGGCCGGTGAAGGCGTTCAGCAGCGAGATGACGATCGGGACGTCGGCGCCGCCCACAGGCAGTACCAGGAGGATCCCCGCGGCGAGTCCCAGGACCAGGAGCAGCACCGCGAGCGCCCCGGAGCCGGTAAAGATGACGCCCACGCCGGCTGCCACTGCTGCGAGCAGCACGGCAGCCATCACTACCGGAAGGCCCGGGAACACCACGGGCCGGGTGGTCATCAGCTCCTGCAGCTTTGCGAAGGTAACCCCGGATCCGGCAAAGGAAACGGCCCCCACCAGGAGAGTGAACACGATGGCCAGGCGGACCCAAGGGTTGTCCGCATGGCTGAGTTCCAGGAGTGCCACCAACGCCGCGGCGCCGCCGCCCACGCCGTTGAAAAGCGCCACCAGCTGAGGCATTTGGGTCATTTTGACCCGGCGCGCCACCGGGGCGGCCACGGCCGAGCCAACGGCAATCGCGGCGAGGATCCACGGGATGTTCTCCAGCCGCGAGGACAGGAACACGGTGACGACGGCGATCAGGGCTCCCAGCGCGCCGATCAGGTTGCCCCGGCGGGCGGTCCTCGGGGAACTGAGGCCTCGCAGGGCCAGGATGAAGAAGACGGCGGCGGCCAGGTACAGGAGCGAGGTCGAGACCGGGTCGAGGAGGGTCATCTGCCGTCCTTCCTGATTGCCGCGGCGCCGGAATCCTTGCGCCCCACCTCTTTCCTCGCGTGGAACATGTGCAGCATGCGGTCGGTCACCACAAATCCGCCCACCAGGTTAGCGGTGGCCAGGACGACGGCGAGGAGCGCCACCGCGAGCATCCAGGGGTCCGTTGCCTGCCCGGCCACGATGATGGCGCCCACGAGGATGATTCCGTGGATGGCGTTGGCGCCGGACATCAGCGGCGTGTGCAGGGTGCTGGAGACCTTCGATACCACCTCGAAGCCCACAAAAACCGCCAGGACCGTGATGGTCAGCAGGCTCATCCCGTCCATCAGAGCACCTCTTCCCGCCGTGTGCCGGCCCTGGCAGCAAGCAATTCCGCCGTGGGCTGGTGCCGCACCGCGCCGTCGTGGGTGAGGCAGGCTCCGGCGAGCACTTCGTCGTCGAAATCGGGGGCCAGGGAACCGTCCCGGATGATGAGCGCCAGCAGGTTGGCCACGTTTTTCGCATACAGGCGTGAGGCATCGGACGCCATTGCGGAGGGCGCGTCCTTCAGGCCCACCAGGGTCACATGGCCGGAACCGTCGGCCGTCGGGACGGGAATGTCCTGGCCCGGCACCACCGCCTCCACGTTGCCGCCGGACTCGGCAGCGAGGTCGACGACGACCGACCCCGGCCGCATTCCCTGCACCATCTCGGTAGTGACTAGAAGCGGGGCCCGCCTTCCGGGGACGGCCGCGGTGGTAATCAAAACGTCAGCCTGCGCCACATGCGGGGCGAGCAGCTGCCGTTGGCGGGTGCCGGCGTCGGAACTGAGCTGGCGCGCGTATCCTCCTGCCGCCTCAGCTGTCTCAAGGTCCAGCCGGATGAACGTGCCGCCCATGGAGGCAACCTCGTCTGCGGAGGCTGGCCGGATGTCGTTGGCGAAGACCCGGGCGCCGAGCCGTTTCGCGGTGCCGATGGCCTGAAGTCCGGCGACGCCCGCCCCCAAAACCAGCACGCGGGCGGGTGGGACGGTGCCGGCGGCGGTCATGTACAGCGGAAAGAACCGGGGCAGCCTGATGGCCGCCTCCAGAACGCAGCGGTAGCCGGCCACCAGTGCCTGCGAGCTGAGGGCGTCCATGGACTGGGCCCTGGAGATGCGGGGCACCAGTTCAAGGGCGAAGGACGTGACGCCAGCTTGTGCGAGTGCCTCGACGGTAGGCAGTTCGGACGACGGCGATGCCAGCCCCACTGTCACGGCGCCCCTTTTCAGGGACCCCGCCGTTTGCGGATCGAGCGGGCGGACGTGTGTGAGGACATCCAACTGGGTTCCGTCGAGTGCCGGGACGATGCGTGCTCCAGCATGGCCGTAGTCGGCGTCGGGATGACCGGCAGCTGCACCCGCGCCTGCCTCAAGGAGTACCTCCACGCCCAACGCGGTCAGTTGCTTCACCGTTTCCGGTGTGGCGGCCACCCGCCGTTCACCTTCACGGCGTTCCCGCGGTATGCCTAGTTTCACCCGCCGACTCCCCTCGCTGCACGAGTACGGGAGCGCCGCCCTGCCCTGCTGTACTCCCTGGTTCTGGATCCAGTCGGCTTCGCGAAGCGGCGCTGCTGCACGTAGTTGGCTAGAGTCTATGGCCCGCACGCGCTGTCGCGGGAGTAGGTCCGCGGGCTTGGATGGCAAACAGTTACCCGGCGGCCTGGCCCCAGCGCAGCCCCAGTGGATCGGGGGAGGGCGGGGGCAGCTCCACCAATCGCGTCCGGCACTGAGCAGCCATTTCATGAATTCACGCTTTACCGGAAGGGAAGGCTACCCTAAGTCGTCCCCTTTTTTATTTCTGCCTTCCCCACGGCAACCTTTCAAGGCGGTTTTCTGTGCGTTCCTACCTCCGTCCCCGCGTCCTGATGGCCGCGGCGGCTGCCCTCGCCCTCACCGGCTGCGGATTCAGCGGCACCCAGACTCAGGCCCCACAGCCCTCGGCAGCGGCGGACACCAGCCAGCGGATCGTCGTCGACAACTTCCGCGCGCCGGTAGCGAACTGGGCCGTCGAATCCGACGCTGCCTACATCCTTTCCCTGTCCGGCTGCCTGGAGACGCTGACCACCTTCAACCAGGCCGAGGGCAAGGTCCTCCCCTCGCTGGCAACGGAGTGGAAGCAGAGCTCGCCCCTGGACTGGGACTTCAGCGTCCGCCAGGGCGTCAAGTTCCAGGACGGCACCGATCTCACCGCCGAGTCGGTGGTGTCGGCACTCAACCACGTGCTCGATGCGAAGGTCCCCGCCCGCGCCTTCAACCGCACCATGATCAGCAGTGTCACGGCGGTGGATGCGCAGACCGTCCGCGTCAGCACGCCCGCGGAGAACCCGCTTGTGCCGTACCGGATGGCCAGCGTCAACACAGGAATCCTCGCGCCGGTTGCCTACAAGCCTGAAGGCCTGGACCCGTTCGGCCACTGCACCGGCCCCTTCACCCCCGTGTCTGAGAAAGCCAAGCAGTCCCTGACCCTGGACCGCAACGAGAACTACTGGGGCGGCGACGTACAGCTTGCCGGCGCCGAAATCCGCTTCATCACCAACGGCGCCACCCGCGCCGCCCAGGTGCAAACCGGCGAGGCAGACATCTCGCTGTCCATCCCCGTCGCCAGCCTGGCGGCGCTGAAGGCAGACGACGGCGTCTCCGTGCTGGGTGCCGATTCCCCCCGCACTGCCACGCTCTACATGAACAACGGCCGTGCACCACTGGACAAGGTTGACGTCCGCAAGGCGATCCGCGACGCGCTGGACCTTGATGCCCTGGCTACCAGCGTCTACGAAGGTGCCGCCCTCCCCGCCACCGGACCCTTTGCCCCGTCCGAACCCTGGGCCGGCGAGAAACAGGACAAGCAGCAGCAGAACGTTGAGGAAGCCCGCAGCCTGCTGGCCGGCGCCGGCTACACCGCGGACCGCCCGTTGGCGATCATCGCCATCGTGGAGCGCGCGGAGTTCGCGGACGTTGCCGCCGTCGTGCAGGAAAACCTGAAGAACATCGGCATCCCGGTGACCATCACGTCCAAGGAATACGCCTCGGCGGAGCCGGATGTCCTGGCCGGCAACTACGACATGCTGCTCAGCCAGCGGAACCGTCTGATCGACATCGCCGATCCCATCGGCTTCCTCACCGCGGACTACACCTGCAAAGGCACCTACAACCTGAGCCACTTCTGCGATCCCGAGTACGACCGGATCATCGCCGAAGCCGCCACCACCATTGACACCAACGAGCGCTACAAGCTGTACGCGGAGGCAGGCCGGATTCTCCAGGACAAAGCCGTCAACGCCTGGCTCGTGAACGAACAGGCAACCGACGCGATCCGCACCAACGTCCTCTCCTACGTCCAGGACCCGCTGTCCCGCTACGTCCTGACCGCAAAAACGGCCAAGGCCGCGTCCTAGTCCAACTCCCCGAATCCCCCGCGAATGCTGCAGTTCATCACTAAACGGACGGCCACCCTGGTGGCCGCCGTTGTGGTGTCCTCTTTCGCGGTCTTCCTGATCCCGTATTTCACCCCCGGTGACCCCGTGCGGAAGATCATCCGCTCCAGGGTGGCGGGGGAAGCCGTGGACGAGTCAGCGGTGCAGGGCCTCAGCGAGAGCCTCGGCCTGAACGATCCCCTGGCCGTCCAGTACTTCCGTTGGCTGGGGGACTTCTTCAGCGGGGACATGGGGCTGTCTTTTGTCAGCCGCACCCCTGTGGCGGAGCAGGTGCTTCCGGCGCTTTCGGTCACGCTCAGCCTGGTCACCATGGCACTGGTCCTGGCCGTGGCGGTATCCCTGCCGCTGGGAATCATTGCCGGGCTGCGGCCGGGAAGCGCCGCGGACAAGGCCATTACCGCGGTCACCCAGGCCCTGATCGCCATGCCGGAGTACTGGGTGGCGCCCGTGCTGGTGCTGGTCTTCGCCCTGAAGTTGGCCGTGCTGCCCACGGCGGGCTGGAACGATCTTTCGTCCGCTGTCCTGCCCGCCCTGACCCTGGCCCTGCGGCCCATCAGTTTTTTCACTTCGGCTGTCCGGGCCGGCATCATTGACGCCGCTGCCGCCGAGCACGTGCCGGCAGCCCGGGCACGCGGCCTGAGCCAGGGCCAGGCCATCCTCCGCCACGTGGTGCCGAACGGGCTGGTACCGCTGTCCACCCTGTTCGCCGTATGGTTCGCGGGCCTGTTGGGCGGATCGGTCATCGTGGAGGTCATTTTCGCCGTGCCCGGCATGGGCAGGCTGCTCTTTGACGCCGTGGTCAACAGCGACATCCCGCTTGCCCAGGGCGGCGTGGTGGTAGTAGTGGCCCTTGCCGTTGGCGTGACCACACTGGCGGACTTTGTGCACCGCTTCCTCAGCCGCACCGTGGGGGCCTCCCTTGCGTAAATGGCTGAACGTGACCACCCTGGCCGCGGCCGTGCTGGCCCTGATCGTGCTGGCGGTGCTCCTGGCACCGTGGATCTCGCCCTACCCGCCGGCGGAACAGAACCTGGCCGAACGCCTGGCGCCGCCCTCTCCCGGGCACTGGCTGGGGACGGACAACCTGGGCCGTGACACCCTCAGCCGGATCCTGGAGGGTGGCCGCTTCTCCATGTCCGTGGCGGCTCTGGCTACGCTGCTGACGTGCCTGCTGGGTGTGGCCATCGGCATCATCAGCGCCAGGCGGCGCGGCTGGGTGGATGAGTTCCTGACCCGCACCAACGACGTCCTGCTCGCCCTGCCGGAAATGGTGGTGGCGCTGTTCATCGTGGCGGCGCTGGGCACAGGCTTCGGGCCGCTGCTGCTCGCGCTTGTGGTCACCGGGTGGACTCCCTTCGCCCGGCTTGCCCGCACCCTGGCGTACGACGTCTCGGCCCGGGGTTTCGTGGACGCCGCGCGCGTGGTGGGCTGCACGCCGCGGTTTATTATCTTCCGGCACGTCCTGCCCCACCTTGCGGCGCCGATCCTCGGGCAGGCGACGCTGCGGTTCGGGCACCTGCTCATCAGCGTGGGGGCGCTGTCCTACCTGGGCCTGGGCGTGCAGCCGCCGCAGTCGGACTGGGGTTCCATGCTGGCTGCGGCACAGCCGTTCGCGGACCGGGCACCGCTGGGTATCCTCGCCCCCGGCCTGGTCATCTTCACTGTGGCCCTGTGCGTGACACTGCTCGGCCAGCGGGCCGCCCACATGGCCGCGGCGCCGCTGCTGATGCCGCAAACTTTGGAAAAGGCAGCTTCATGAACACCCGCCTGGTCCTGGAGAACCTGGCGGTGGGCCACAAGGAGTCCGACGGCGGGACGTCCGGCAAGCTCCTGCTGTCCGGGGTCTCGCTGTCCGTTGATCCCGGTGAGTTCGTGGCGCTCGTGGGCAGTTCCGGATCCGGAAAGACGCTGACCGCGATGTCCTGCCTCCAGCTGCTGCCGCCCAGCCTTGGCATTGCCGATGGTTCCATCAGGCTCGGCGACCTGGACCTGACCCGTGCGTCCGAACAGGAACTCAACTCGGTGCGCGGCGGACGGTTGGGGATGCTGTTCCAGCAGCCCAAGCGCATGTTCAACCCGAACCGGACCATTGAGCAGCACCTCAAGGAACCGCTGCGCCTGCATGCCAAGCTGCGTGGAGCGAAGGCGCGCAGCAAGGCGCTGGAACTGCTCGAGGAGGTGGGCTTTGCCGATCCCGGCAAGGGCATCCGGGCCTATCCGCACCAGCTCTCCGGAGGCATGGCACAGCGGGCCATGACCGCACTGGCGCTGGCCGGGCAGCCCGGCATGCTGCTGGCGGATGAGCCGACGTCGGCGCTGGACAAGGTGCTGGAGCGCCAGATCCTGCAGCTGCTGGACAGGGAACGCCGGGAACGCGGCCTGGGCATCCTCTACATCACCCACAACATCGCCTCCGTTGCCGCATTTGCCGACCGCGTGCTCGTGATGAACTCGGGCAGCATTGTGGAAGCCGGCCCCGCCGGCGCCCTCCTCACCCGGCCCGAAACCGCCTATACCCGTGAGCTGCTGGCCGCCGCACGCCTTGCGCCGGAGTCCCGCCGTCGTCCGCCGTCCAGGGAACGTGAAGTCCTGGTGCTCAGCGGCGTGGGCAAGCACTTCGGGTCGCGGCGGAAGCTGGGCCACGCGGCGCTGCAGGACGTGTCACTGACCCTTCGGCGCGGGGAAATCCTGGGCGTGCTGGGCCAGTCAGGCTCCGGCAAGAGCACCCTGGCCAAGGCCATTGTGGGCCTCGAGACCGCCAGCACGGGAACCATCACCCGGCAGCTCGATGCTGCCGGACCTCACGAGGCCACGGCCGTGCAGCTGGTGTTCCAGGAACCGCACGGCGCGTTTGACCCGCGGATGACGCTCCGCACCAGCCTCCAGGCCCCGCTGCACACACGCCACGGCTTGTCGCCGGAACAGCAGGACCAGCGGATAACCGCCGTGATGGCTGAGGTGGAGCTGGATGCGGCCTTGCTGGACAAGCGCCCCGGCCAGTGCTCAGGCGGCCAACTGCAGCGTGCCACCATCGCAAGGGCCCTGCTGCTGGAGCCGCAGGTCCTGATCTGTGATGAAGCCACCTCGGCACTTGACGCCCTCACACAGCGCACCATCCTCAACCTGCTGCTGCGGCTCCAGCGTGAGCGCAACCTGTCCCTGATCGTCATCTCGCACGATATGGACGTGGTGCGGTACATGTGCGACCGCGTGGCTGTTCTGCTTGAGGGCCGGGTGGTTGAGGTGGCGGAAACCAAGGACTTCTTCGCCGCGCCGCAGCACCAGCACAGCCAGGCGCTGGTGGAGGCCTCGATCCCCTGCCGCGCGGACGGGCTGTGGAGTGTCCTGGACGGTGCGAAGCCCAACTAAGGCCGGCCGGTCTCCAACACAGATGCCAGGTCAAAGCTGACAGGCTCCTCCAGCTGCGCGTAGGTGCACGAATCCGGGTCCCGGTCCGGCCGCCAGCGGTTGAACTGGGCGGTGTGCCGGAAACGGTCCCCCTCCATGTGGTCGTACCGGACCTCCACCACCAGTTCCGGGCGCAGCGGCACAAAGGAGAGGTCCTTCCCGGCGCTCCAGCGGCTCCCTTCGGCGTTCCGCGGGGTCCGCTCCCCTTCCTCCTGCTTTCCCCAGGCCCAGGGGTGGCCGTCGAAGCCGGTGACCAGCGGCTGGAGCTGTTCGTACAGCTCCTGCCGGCGCTTCATGGGGAAGGCGCCGATCACGCCCACGCTGGCCAGGGCGCCGTCGTCCTTGTACAGGCCGAGCAGCAGCGAGCCGATGGCGTCCGGTCCGCTCTTGTGCAGCCGGTACCCTGCAACCACGCAGTCGGCGGTGCGCTCGTGCTTGGTTTTGAACATCACCCGCTTGTCCGGCTCATACCGCCCGTCCAGGCGCTTGGCAACAATGCCGTCCAGGCCCGCGCCCTCGAACTGTTCGAACCACTGTTCCGCCGTGGCCTTGTCCGTGGTGGCGGCGGTGAGATGCACCGGGGCCCTGCTGGCCGCCAGCGCCTTTTCAAGCGCCGCCCGCCGCTCGGTGAAAGGTTTGCCCGTGTAATCGTCCTCACCCAGGGACAGCAGATCAAAGGCAACGAACGAGGCGGGCGTCTGCGCAGCGAGCAGCTTCACCCGGCTGGCCGCCGGGTGGATGCGCTGCTGGAGAGCATCGAAATCGAGGCGGTCACCGGAGGAGCCAATCAGGATGATCTCGCCATCCACCACGCAGCGCTCAGGGAGGTTCTCCTTCAGCGCCTCCGCGAGTTCGGGAAAGTAGCGGGTCATGGGCTTTTCATTGCGGCTGCCGATCTCCACCTCGTCGCCGTCACGGAAGATGATGGACCGGAAGCCGTCCCACTTTGGCTCATAGCTGAGGTCCCCTTCCGGGACGCCGCTGACGGCCTTGGCGAGCATGGGCGGGACGGGCGGCATCACGGGAAGTTCCATGTGCCCATTCTTGCCCGGAGACAGCCGCTCGTGGAACCCCAGGCGGGTTGCAGGGGTCACGGAGCCCGGGTTGCAGGGGTTGCTTATCCCGCGAGCAACCACACGATCAGGACCAGCACCGGGGCGGCCGCGGCCGTCGAAATGAGGATGCTTTCCCGGGCCACCGCAACTCCCCTCCCGTACTTGCTGGCGAACAGGAAGACATTTTGGGCCGGCGGCAGGGCCGCCATCAGCACCACACCCAGGAGCATGTGCTGGTCCAGATTGAACAGGAAGCGCCCGACGACGAAGGCTACTGCGGGCATCACCGCGGACTTCAGCGCGGTGGCAGTAAGGATCTCCGCCGTGTGCCCGCCGCTGCCCAGCATCCGGCTGCCGTGCAGGGACATGCCGAAAGCCAGCAGCACCACCGGAACGGCGGCACCGCCCAGGAGTGTCAATGGCGCCATCACGGGTTCGGGCAGTTCGACGTCGAACGCTGCCAGGACCACACCCAGGAGGGTCGCGATGATCATGGGATTCCGGAAGGGTTGCGTGAGCATCAGCTTCGGGGAAAACCGGCCCGCCGCCGACAGGTCCAGGAGGGTGAGGACCAGCGGTGCCAGCAGGAGCAGCTGGACCAGCAGGACCGGGGCCACCGGCGTTGCGTCGCCCAAGGCGTACAGGGTGATGGGGATGCCGATGTTGTTGGCGTTGACGTAAGAGCTGGCCATGGCGCCGATGGCCGTTTCCGCGAGCGGGCGGCGGAACCACAGCCGGCTGGCCAGGATGTACAGCAGTGCGGTGAAGAGGGCAGTGACCAGCGCCAGCGGAACGTACGCGGAAAAGATGGTGGTGACATCGGATTCCAGTACCACTGTGAACAGCAGCACGGGGTTGGTGATGAAGAACGCGGTTTTGGTCAGCGCCGAAACGGTCGGCTCACCGCCCAGCCCGCACCGTGCGGCGATGTATCCCACCGCGATGACGACGCCGATCACCGCCAACCCGATCAGCACACCGCCCACGAGTGGTACTTCCTTCCAGTTCCGCCGCCTGCGCAGGAGTTTCGGGGAGCGCAGTACTACAAGTTACAAACTTATCCGACAAGTAACGTGCACCTGGCACGCCCCCGGTCCCCGGCGGCGCCGCCAAGAAAATCCTCGACACAGCACCGTCCGTGACAGTAGAGGTTAACGGATGGTTACTGTCGGCTTCCATGCCTCCCACGAACAGATCAGTCCCGGCCAACTGCTTAAGGACGTCCAGCACGCCGAACGGGCGGGCTTTGACGCCGCCATGTGCTCGGACCACATTGAGCCGTGGTCCGCCCGGCAGGGACACTCGGGGTTCGCCTGGTCATGGCTGGGTGCGGCGCTGGCCACCACACAGCTCCGCTTTGGGGTGGTGACGGCGCCCGGACAGCGGTACCACCCGGCCATCACCGCGCATGCTTCGGCCACCCTCGCCAGCATGTTCCCGGACCGCTTTTGGCTTGCACCAGGCAGCGGCGAGAACATGAACGAACACATTACCGGTGACGGATGGCCGGCAAAGGACATCCGCCAGCGCCGGCTGGAGGAGTGTGTTGAGGTGATTCGGCGGCTGCACCGCGGCGAGGAGGTCACCCACCGCGGCCTGGTTACCGTGGAGCAGGCGCGGATCTGGGATGTTCCCGAAAATACGCCGCCGCTCATTGCTCCCGCTGTCAGCGCGGACACCGCCCGGCGGGCTGCCAGCTGGGCCGATGGGCTGGTCACCGTGAACCAGCCTGCTGACAAGCTTCGGGAAGTGCTCGCCGCCTACCGGGACAACGGCGGACAGGGCAAGGCTGTCCTGCAGGTCCACCTGTCCTGGGCCGCGAACGAGGACGAGGCAACGGCCATTGCCCTCGATCAGTGGCGCACCAACACCTACGATCCTCCCATCCCCTGGGACCTGCCCACGGCCGGACACTTCGACCTCGTGGGCGAACACGTGACAGAGGAACAGGTCCGCAAGACGGTCAACATCTCAGCCAGCCTGGACCGGCACGTGGACCTGTTGGCCGGTTACGCGGACCTGGGGTTCGACGAGCTCTACCTGCACTTCGTGGGACAGGAACAGGAACGGTTCATCGATGCCTTTGCCGGGGAGGTCCTGCCGCAGCTCCGCAATCCCGGCAGCATCACTGCCGGTACCCCCGCCGAACCCCAGCTGGTCGCCTCCGCTGCCGAACCGGCGTCGGGCGCTCCGGCGTGAGGATCGCCGAAACCTCAGACCTCTGGTGGAAGAACGCAGTGGTCTATTGCCTGGACGTGGAGACGTTCTTCGACGATGACGGCGACGGCACCGGTGATTTCGCCGGCCTCACCCAGCGCGTGGACTACCTCGCTGCGCTGGGCGTCACCTGCATCTGGCTGATGCCGTTCTACCCCTCCCCGGACCGGGACGACGGCTACGACGTCACCGATTTCTTCGGCGTCGACCCCCGGCTGGGCACCATGGGGGACCTGGTGGAGTTCATCCGCGCGGCCAAGGACCGGGGCATGCGGGTCATCGCGGACTTCGTGGTCAACCACACCTCGGACCAGCACCCCTGGTTCGTTCAGGCCCGGCAGTCCACCGACAACCCGTACCGGAACTTCTACGTGTGGCGCAGCGACACTCCCCCGGACACGTCCGCCGAGGTGGTGTTCCCTGGAGAGGAAACCTCGCTGTGGACCCAGGATGACGCCACCGGGGAGTGGTACCTGCACATGTTCGCCAAGCACCAGCCGGACCTGAACGTCACCAACCCCGCGGTGCGGAATCAGATTGCGAAGGCCATGGGCCTGTGGCTCGAACTTGGGCTGGACGGCTTCCGGCTGGACGCCGTGCCGTTCTTCCTGGAAACCCGCGGCCAGCCCCAGGAGGAGGCGGCTAACCTGGATCCCCACGGCTACCTCACCGCGTTGCGGAGTTTCGTCAGCCGCCGGAACGGGAGCGCGGTGCTGCTGGGCGAGGTGAACCTGCCGTACAAAGAGCAGCTGGAGTACTTCGGCGGCCCGGAAGGCAACGAACTGAATATGCAGTTCGACTTTATGACTATGCAGCACCTCTACCTGTCCCTGGCCCGGCAAGATGCCCGGCCACTGGCAGAAACGCTCACCAGCCGCCCGGCGCTCCATCCCGACAACCAGTGGGCCATGTTCGTGCGCAACCATGACGAACTCACCCTGGACAAGCTCAGCGACGGCGAACGCGGTGAGGTTTTCGCCGCCTTCGGCCCGGAGGAGGACATGCAGATCTACGGCCGCGGGCTGCGCCGGCGCCTCCCCCCGATGCTGGGCGGTGACCCGGAGCGCCTTCGGATGGTGTACTCACTGATGTTTTCCCTCCCCGGCACCCCGGTGCTGTTCTACGGCGAGGAGATCGGCATGGGCGAGGACCTCCAGCAAAAGAGCCGCGCCGCGGTGCGCACCCCCATGCAGTGGAGCGACGCGGACAACGGCGGTTTCTCCACGGCCAAAGCATCAGACCTGGTGGCACCGCTGGCCCGCGGGGAGTACGGCCCGGAACGGGTTAACGCCGCCGACGCAAAGCGCGACCCCGGCTCCCTGTTCAACTTCATGGCCACCCTGATCCTGCGCTACCGCGAATCCCCTGAGCTGGGCTGGGGCAAATTCGCCATCATCGACCAGCCGGAGCCCGCGGTTTTCGCACACACCTGCAGCTCCGACGGCGGCACCTTGGTCCTCCTGCATAACCTCGGCGAGGAACCGGTAAAAGTCACTGCCAAGGCCGGGCCGGAAGACGGGCCGGAGCAGGCATTCCAGGATGCCATCCTGCTGGACCTGTTCGACGGCGACAACGTGCCTCTGGAGCCCGACGGCGGCTTCACGGTTGAGCTGGTACGGTACGGTTACCGCTGGTTCCGGGTGCACCGGAAAGGCGACCGGCCGGCACCTTGAGGGCGCAGGCATCCGGCGGCGGGACGGCAGCGGCCGGGAAGTACCCAAGGCCGGTCATGGCGGTCAGCGGGCTGAGGACGCCGCCAACAGGCGGTCAGCTTCTGCCAGGATCCGCTCCCTCACGGGTGGGGGTACGGTTACAGTGCGCCGGCCGTCCTGCTCCTGGTCGCGGATGCCAACGGCCAGGGAACTCATCAACGCTGCATCCTCGGCAGTGGCGAGATCGCTGCCGATGAGCTGCACCAGCACCTTCAGGCCGGCCAGCCGCCTCTGCGGGTCGGCGTCATTCAGTGCAGAGTCTATGGCCCATTGCGCACGCTTCCACCACTGGTCGCGCCTGTCCGCGTGCGATCTTTGCCGGTACGTCAAGTAGGCCACCAACACGACGCCGAACGTAGCCAGCGGCGCTATTGCCGCCGCACCCAGCAAGGCGGCCCTGATCCCATCAACGATCTCCATGGCACCACCTTAGGGCCCGACTGTCCCGGCTTGCGGTTGGGAAACAGTACCGGCTTCAAGAACTAACCGGCGTCTAACCGTCAGGAAACCAAGCCGCAACATTGGCCGCCCACACTTGGTAATGCAGGCAAGAGCCGGCACCAGCTCCAGCCAGGAGGGCCCCGCCATGTTGAAGGAAGCAGCAGCCCATGTAACCAGAGTCCGCGCCCTGGACCAGCTCCGCCGCGGCGACGAAATCGAAGCCCGCCTCTCGGTGGGACCTTCCTACGATGACGTAGTAATCCGCCGCGGCAGCGTCCAGGAGACAGCACCCGGCATCGGCGTGGTGTGGATCCTGGACCGGATCAGCGGCCTCCGCAAGGCTATCAACACCGACGAATGCAGCGTCTGGCGGATCGCCTGACACACCTTTCGTCCACTGCCTGTGTGGAGCCTGCAGCTTCGGCACGGCGGGCGTAGTCAGGAAGGACTGCCCGCTGCCCGTGCGCAGGCTCCACGCGAACCGCGTTTCAGCCGCCAGCCACCGACTGGATGATCAGCACCTCCTGGCCCGGGGCCACCCGCGTCTCCAGGCCCTCCAGCCGCCGCACCTCGTCACCGTCCACGTAGATGTTCACGAAGCGCCGCAGGGCGCCGGTCTCGTCGCGGAGCCGCCTGGCGAGCACAGGGTAGCCGGCGGTGGCGGTGTCCAGGAGGTTTTCAACCGTCACAGGCACCGCGGCGGGCGCAGTCAGTACGGACTGCCCGCCGGCCAGGGGCTGCAGCACGCTGGGAAGAACCAGGGTAATCTCAGGCACCGGCAACCACGGCTGCCCGCACACACAGCACATCCGGCAGGTGGGCCACCACCTCGGCGAACGTCTCCCCCTCGTCCGCGCTGGCGTAGACCGTACCGCCACGAGTGCCGAAATAGACACCGGCCGGCTCCGCAGTATCCACCGAGGCAGCGTCCCGGAGAACGCTGTTGTATTCGCCTGTTGGCAGCCCGTTGCTGAGCCTCTTCCACGTGCCGCCGGCATCATCCGTGCGGTGCACTGCCAGTTCCCCGTTGGGCGGGATTCGCTCCCCGTCGGCCTTGAGCGGGACGACCCAGGCGGTACCTTCCCGGCGGGGGTGGGTCAGCATTACGAATCCGAAGTCCGCCGGCAGGCCCTCCGCGATGGAGTTCCACGTCTCTGCGTTGTCATCCGTGCGGTAGACACCGTGGTGGTTTTGGGCGTACAGGCGGCCGTCGACGGCGGCGTCCGCGGCGATCTTGTGCACGCACTGGCCGAACTCAGGGTTGGGGTCCGGCATGAAGTAGGCGGAGATTCCCCGGTTCCGCGCCTCCCAGGAGGTGCCGCCGTCGATCGAGCGGTAAACGCCGCCGGTGCTCATGGCGATATGCACGGTTTCACGGACAGGGTGGACCACTATGGAGTGGGCGGCCGCACCGCCGTAGCCGGCACCCCATTCGTTCCGGTGGGGGTGGTCCCAGAGACCGCGGTTCAGTTCAAAGTGTTCGCCGCCATCGGTGGACTTCCACACGGAGATTGGCTCGGCTCCCGCCCACACCACACCCGGACGGGACTCGGCATCCGGGTAAATCTGCCAGATCCGCTCCAGCGCCGCCCCGGTGTCCTCCGGGAACCTGATGGCGCCCTGCTCCGGTTCGGACCAACTGGTGCCCAGGTCATCGGAGTGGGCAACAGTTGGCCCCCAGTGCTCGTTTCGGACCCCGACCATGATGCGGGTGCGGCCCTCCCGGGTGTCGATCCCGACGCTGGGAATCTCGCTCATCAGGAAGTGCGGGCCGGTGAAAGACCATTGGCGCCTGTCCCCGCTGGTGGCCAACCAGAGGCCCTTTTTGGTCCCGATCGCCAGGACAAAACTCTCTGCGGTTGTCATGCCCACCATGGAACCACCGCCTCGGGCCGCCCGCAACGGTTTTCTGGGGCTCGAACGTCCTGGCGGCTGCTGGTTGTACTGAGTCAGGACGTTGGTTGGCGGGCGGATCCCAAGGCAGTCAGCCCGCCCTACAGCCTTCCGGGCGACGCTCTCTCAGTCCCTGCAGCCTTCCCGGCGACGCTCTCTCACTTCCTGCAGCCTTCCGGGCGACCCTCTCTCAGTTCCTGCAGCGTCCCGGGCGACGCTTCCTTAGTTGCGGCGGGGCGGACCTTGTCGCCGGGGGCTGGCATGAGGTGTGGTGCCGGGTGCCGGTGCTCGCCGGGGTGGTTAAAGCAGTGG
>NZ_JBNHEZ010000010.1:0-108295 GCF_059089735.1 Arthrobacter sp. sptzw32
GAAACGCCCGGTCCCATTCCGAACCCGGAAGCTAAGACCCACAGCGCCGATGGTACTGCACCCGGGAGGGTGTGGGAGAGTAGGTCACCGCCGGACAACCATTACCAGTAGGGCCCTGACAAACGACGTCAGGGCCCCACTGCTTTAACCACCACACCCCGGCGAGCATGGCCGGGCCCTGACCAACCGTCAGGGCCCCACCGCTTTAACCACCACACCCCCGGCGAGCAGGGCCGGGTAGAGTGGAGCACCATGAACAGCCTCTTCAGCCACGGCAACGACCCTTTTGGAAGCGATGAGAAGAGTCCCTTGGATCTCCTCGAACCGGTGGTCAACACGGTGGTAGTGCCAGGAAGCGTGGCCCATGCCTTCGCCGGATTCACGGACCACACGCATCTCTGGTGGCCCCTGGAAACGTTCGGCGTGTACGGCGCGGGATCGTACGTCGAGTTTGAGGAGAACCTCATCCTGGAAACAGCCGATGACGGCCGGACCAGCATTTGGGGCACCCTTGATGACTGGCAGCCGCCCCTTTCCTTTCACGCAACCTGGCATCCCGGCTCCAGTGCGCTGTGGTCCACGGAATTGCTGGTGGTATTCCGGGCAGTGGAGGACGGCACGGAAGTACGCGTCTTCCATGACGGCTGGGAAGGGGCTGAGAACCCGGCCGCAGCCCGCGCCCAGTACCTCGCCGCGTGGCCGCTGATTCTTGCCAGGTATTGCCGTTTCATGGGCGCCCCTGAAGCCGGGGCGGAGGCCTGACTCGGCGGAATGAAGACGCGGGTCAGGACAGCCGGCGCAACCGTAACTGAAGGCCCCGGGTCCTAGACTTGTGGGACATGTGCGGCGAGGGATGGAGGCTTTGTGGGAAGCGTGGTTGAGGAGCTGGAGTCCGTGTTGGCGGCCGGCCAGGTGGACCGGACGGAAGCAACGCTCAGCCGGTACGCCGTGGACCAGGCGCCCATCCTCGACTACCAGCTGCCACTGGCAGTGGTCTTCCCGGAGTCCGTGCCGGAGGTGCAGGCCGTGGTACGGATCTGTGCTGACGGTGCTGTTCCCATCGTGCCGCGGGGGGCGGGAACCGGAGTTTCAGGCGGCGCCCACGCCACCAGGGACTGCATCATCCTGTCCCTCGAACGCATGGACCGCATTCTGGAACTGAACCCGGACGACGAAACAGCAGTAGTGGAACCGGGAGTCATCAACGCCGTGCTCAACGAGGCCGCTGCGGTGCATGGACTCATGTACGCCCCGGACCCGGCAAGCTTCCGCAGCTCCACCATCGGCGGCAATGTTGCCACCAACGCGGGCGGTTTGCGCTGTGCCAAGTACGGGGTTACCCGGGACTCGGTCCTCGCGCTGGACGTGGTCCTGGCGGACGGCTCGCTCATCCACACCGGCCACCAGACCTTCAAGGGCGTGGCCGGCTACGACCTGACCGGGCTGTTCGTCGGCTCTGAGGGAACGCTTGGCATTGTTGTGGGGGTGACGGTGCGCCTGAAGTACCTGCCCCGGGAGGTGCACACTGTCGCAGCTTTCTACCCGGACTTCCGTCTCGCTGCTGCCGGCGTCCTGGCAGTGGGAAGGGCCCGGGTGCAACCGGCCATCATGGAACTGCTCGACGGCGGTACACTCACCCAGCTGGATGAGATCCACGGATCGGACCTCACCGGGCGCGGCCGGTCTCTCCTTTTGATCCAGACGGACGGCTTCGGTGCTGCGGCAGAAGCCGAGGTAGTCCGGGAGGTTTTGAGCGCAGGCGGGGCGACCGTTACCACGGAAGCAAGTACAGAGGCAGAACGGCTGGTGGAGCTTCGCCGGCACAGCAGGGGTGTGGAGGTCGACGACGAGTATCGGGTGGGAGAGGACGTAGCCGTTCCCCGGTCGCGCCTCGTTGACTACGTCGCGGCCCTGGAAGCCATGGCCGCCGGTTACGGGGTGCACCTCAAGGTAGTAGCCCACGCCGGCGACGGCAACCTGCACCCCACCTTCTGGATAGACCGGAAGGACAACACGGTGGACACCGGGGCCATGGCCAGGCTCCAGCAGGTCCTGGACGAGTCCATTACTGCAGCCCTGCAGATGGGCGGGACAATCACCGGGGAGCACGGCGTAGGGCAGTACAAACTGCGGTGGCTTGGCCAGGAACAGGCGGAACCCGTCCGGGAGTTCCAGCGCAGGATCAAGGGCCTGTTCGATCCCGCCGGCATCTTCAATCCCGGTAAGGCGATCTGAACCTAGTCGTCCGAGTCCGGGTACTCGTCTATTGACTCGTCTTCGCCGTAGCGGGACTCTTCGGTCTCCACCTCAAGGATCTTGAGCAGTTCCGTGTCCGGGTTCAGCATAATGGCGGCTTCGTCGCGGCGGTGCCGCAGGATGGAGTCGATGTAGGACTGTACAGCTTCCGCCAACGGGATGTGCCGCTCCTGCTTTTCAGACATGTACCAGCGGTGCTCCAGGACCTCGTGCACCACTTCGGCCGGTTCGAGCTTGCCGGACAGGTCCCGCGGGATGGACCTGACGATCGGCTCGAAGATCTGGCTCACCCAAAGATGGGCGCTGTATTCCTCGTCCATGTCCGGGTTGTTGTCTGCCCGGAAGGAGTCCATGTCGTTCAGGAGCCGGCGTGCCTGGTTCTCCTGGGCGTCGATACCGGTGAGCCGCAACAGGCGGCGCATGTGGTGCCCGGCGTCCACCACCTTCGGCTGCAGCTGGATGGTGGCGCCGTTCTGGGTGGTCTTAATTGCATACTCCTCGACGTCGAAGCCGAGTTCGTTGAGCCGCCGGATGCGGGCGCCCACACGCCAACGTTCGCCCAGTTCGAAGGATTCCTTCTCCGTGAGCTCGGTCCAAAGGCGGCGGTAACTGTCCATGATCAGTTCGCTGGTGGCCACGGGGTCCACCTTTTCCTCGATCAGGCCGCCGTCCAGCAAGTCCATGAGCTCGCCCGCGATGTTAACCCGTGCAATTTCCAGGTCATACTCGCGTTGACCGGTAGAGAGGTCCGGATAGAGCTCACCGGTCTCGGCGTCCACCAGGTAAGCGGCAAAGGCGCCGGCGTCGCGGCGGAAAAGGGTGTTGGAAAGCGAAACGTCGCCCCAGTAAAAGCCGATCAGGTGCAGCCGCACCAACAGCAGCGCCTGTGCGTCGATAAGGCGAGTGAGCGTGTCCTTGCGCAGCATCTGCGAGAAAAGGGCTCGGTAAGGCATGGAGAACTTCAGGTGCCGGGTCACCAGCACGGGGTTCAGCGGCCGTCCGTCCAGGGTGGTACGGCCGGTGATGACGGCGACGGGCTCCACGCAGGGAACGTCCAGCCGGGCCAGCTTGCGGAGCATGTGGTATTCGTGCCGGGCAATGTGTTCCGAGGTTTCCTTGATGGCGATCACCGAGCCCCCGAGGTGGGCGAACCGGACGATGTGCCGGGAGATACCGCGGGGGAGTGCGGCCAGGTTCTCTGCAGGCCAGTCCTCCAGCGCGATGTGCCAGGGCAGGTCGAGCAGTTCGGGATCAGCCGCTGCCGCAGTGATGTTCAGGGAACTGTAGACCGAAGCTTTGCCGTCGTCCGCGCTGGCCGCCACGAACCGGGGGAGTTTCCCCACCTGCGCATAGTCGGTGGGTTCATCGTGCCACTGGGCGCTGTATTCCTCGGTCATGGGTCAATTCTTCCGTACAAGGGCGTGGCCAGCTAATCCTTCTGCCCGCGCAGTTAAAGGCCGACGGCGGCCCGTCCAGTAAGGAGGGGCCGCCGTCGGTTCATACGGAGGTTAGGGTGCTGGTTGGGCCCACGCCGGCAGGGTTCCCTGACCGAAGCGGAGCGAGGTTAGGGTGCTGGTTGGGCCCACGCCGGCAGGGTTCCCTGACCGAAGCGGAGCGAGGTTAGGGTGCCGGTGGGGAGGACTAGTCGCCCAGGCGCAGGCCGGTCTTGGTGTCGAACAGGTGCACGTGGCCCGACTGCGGGCGGACGTAGATGGACTCGCCCTTCATCGGGGGGCGGCGGCCGTCGACGCGTGCCACGATGTCGTGGTCCTTGCCGTCAAGGGTGGTGTGGCCGTAGACGTAGGCGTCGGCACCGAGCTCTTCGACGACGTCGACCTCTACCTTCAGGCCTTCGCCGTGCGGTGCGGTCTCGAGGTCCTCAGGGCGGGAACCGAGCGTCACGGTGGAGCCGTGGGCCTCTTCGAGGACGGAACGGGGTACCGGGTAAACCGTGCCGCCGAACTGCACACCGCCGTCGACCACCGGCAGTTCGAGCAGGTTCATGGCGGGGGAGCCGATGAAGCCGGCCACGAAGACGTTCTTGGGCTTGTCGTACAGGTTGCGCGGGGTGTCCACCTGCATCAGCAGGCCGTCCTTCAGCACGGCCACGCGGTCGCCCATGGTCATAGCCTCAACCTGGTCGTGCGTCACGTAAACGGTGGTGACGCCCAGGCGCCTGGTGAGGGATGCGATCTGGGTGCGGGTCTGCACACGGAGCTTAGCGTCCAGGTTGGACAGCGGCTCGTCCATGAGGAAGACCTGCGGGTTGCGGACGATGGCGCGGCCCATGGCCACACGCTGGCGCTGACCGCCGGAGAGTGCCTTCGGCTTGCGGTCCAGGTAGGGCTCGAGGTCAAGGAGCTTGGCGGCTTCACGGACGCGCTCGGCGCGCTCTTCCTTGGAGACGCCGGCGATCTTCAGTGCGAAGCCCATGTTGTCGGCCACAGTCATGTGCGGGTACAGCGCGTAGTTCTGGAAAACCATCGCGATGTCGCGGTCCTTCGGGGGAACGTCGGTGACGTCGCGGTCGCCGATCAGGATGCGGCCTGCGTTGACGTCCTCGAGGCCTGCTAGCATGCGCAGGGAGGTGGACTTACCGCAACCGGAGGGTCCCACGAGGACCAGGAATTCGCCATCGGCGATGTCGATGTTGAGCTTATCGACGGCGGGCTTTTCTGTGCCCGGGTACAGACGCGTAGCGTTATCAAAAGTAACTGTAGCCACAGTTATCAATCCCTTCACCGGCAGGTACGTGCCGGACGATCCGTTGTGAATGGTTCATGTTTATTCAGTTTTGTGGTGCAGGCGCTCCCGCATCAGTACTTGGGAGCGCCGAGTGACGCCGCACGGTGTCTGTGCGCCACATCACAAGCAAGAGTATGTCAGATGTTGTGCATTTGGGCTCAAATGTTACGGAGGTCACATGTGAGCTTGCTTAACTGCGGCCCTGGAAGCCCTGCTGGTCCTCCTCTGCGACCACCAGGCTCCGCTCCTGCAGCAGCACCTCCAGCATCTCTGCCACGTGCACCGGCGCCTCCACCCGGTACTGGGCCTGGGTGAAGTCCAGCCCCACCTTCACGCCCACGTCCCCCGGCTCCAAACGGGCCAGCGCGTCCTCGTCCGTGGTGTCGTCGCCGGCAAACAGGACAGCCGTGGCGCCGGTGACCTGCCGCAGGAAGGTGACCCCCTCACCCTTGGAAGCATTGACAACCGATGTTTCCAGGACCCGCTTTCCGTCCTTGAGGAAGACGCCTTTCCGGTCCTGCAGCAGTGAGCGCGCGGCGGATACGGCGTCCTGGGCTACGTCATCCGCAGCCTGGCGGGTGTGCAGCACCACGCCTGCCGGCTTGTCCTCGAGCATGGTGCCCGGCGCCTCCGCGACGATCTCCGCCAGGATGCCGCGGACCTCGGCCAGGAGGGCCTTTTGTTCCCCGTCCAGGGTCAGCCCGGTGGATCCAGGCCCCAGCCAGGCCTCGGCCCCGTGGCTGCCGATCAGCAGGGTGTCCACCGGCGGGGACGCTACGGCGCGCAGGCTGGCGAGGGCGCGTCCGGAGATGAGGGCCGTCGTCGTGCGGGGCAGCACGGCGAGTCCGGCGAAGGCCGTGGCTGCACGGGGAAGGGGACGGGCGTCGTCGGCGTGGCCCACGATGGGAGCCATGGTGCCGTCGAAGTCCAACGCCACCAGCAGATTGTCCGTCCTGGCGATGGTGCGGAGGGCTTCCCGGAGCTCCGGTGTCAACGCCAGCCTGCCGTTGCCGGCCCGGCTGTCAGGAGTCATCACGGACCACTTTTTCCTTCAACGCCTGCAGGAAGTCAGCGGACCAGTGGTCCACATCGTGTTCAAGGATCTGCTTGCGCATTGCCCGCATGCGCCGCGAAGCGTCCCGCGGCGACATCTCGACCGCCCGCATGATGGCGCTCTTCAGGCCGTCGATGTCGTGCGGGTTCATCAGCAGGGCCTGCTTGAGCTGGTCTGCGGCGCCGGCGAACTCGCTGAGCACCAGCGCACCGTCGTTGTTGGTGCGTGCGGTGACATACTCCTTTGCCACCAGGTTCATGCCGTCCCGCAGGGCGGTGACCAGCATGACATCGGCGGCCAGGTACAGGGCCACCATCTCCTCCACGGGGTAGCTGTGGTGGAGGTAGCGGACCGCGGTGTTCTCGAGGGTGTCGTAGGTGCCGTTGATGTGGCCTACCGTGCCTTCCACTTCCTCGCGCAGGAGCCGGTACTGCTCAACGCGCTCGCGGCTGGGGCTGGCTACCTGGATCAGGGTTGCGTCGGACACGGACAGCTTGCCGTCGGCCAGGAGCTCCTCGAAAGCCTTCAGCCGGTGCCGGATGCCCTTGGTGTAGTCCAGCCGGTCCACGCCCAGCAGGATGGTTTTTGGGTTGCCAAGGTCCTGCCGGATCTGCCGCGCCCGCTCGATGATCTCCGGCTTTTGGGCCAACTCGCTGATCTGCTGGACATCAATGGAGATGGGGAACGCCTGGGCCCGGGCGATGTGCGTTATCTTCCCGTCCTGGCCCTTGACGTGCACCTGCTGCTGCTTGACGCTGGCGCCCAGGAAGCGGCGGGCTGAACGCATGAAGTTTCCGGCGTCGCTCGCCCGCTGGAAACCCACCAGATCTGCGCCGAGGAGGCCGTCGATGATGGCCTGGCGCCAGGGCAGCTGGGCGAAGATCTCTGGAGGCGGGAACGGAATGTGGTTGAAGAAACCGATCCGGAGGTCCGCCCGCGCTTCGCGGAGCATCCGCGGCACCAGCTGCAGCTGGTAGTCCTGGATCCACACTGTGGCGCCCTCGTCGGCATGGCGTATGACGGCGTCGGCGAACCTTCTGTTGACCTTGCGGTAGGCGTCCCACCACGTCCGGTGGAATTCAGGGGGCGCGATGACGTCGTGATAGAGCGGCCACAGCGTGGCGTTGGAGAAACCCTCGTAGTAGAGCTCGACGTCGTCCGCGCTGAGCTGCACCGGGACCAGGTCCATTCCGCTGTGGCTGAAGGGCTCCACGGTCTCGTCCGGGGCGCCGTGCCAGCCCACCCAGGCGCCGTCGGTCTTGGTCATCATTGGTGCCAGCGCGGTCACCAGGCCACCGGGGGAGCGGCGCCAGCCGGAGCCGTCGTCGCCGTTTTCGCCGGGGGCGCAACGGTCTACGGGCAGTCTGTTCGAGACCACCATGAAGTCATACTTGGTTTCTCCGCCATGGCGTGAGCCGGCGGCGCCGGACCCGGCTGCGGTGGAAGGTTTTTCCTGGACGGGTGTTTGCATTGCGGCCCCCTGGGGTTGCTTGTGGCTCTTAGTTCACCCTAACGGGACGGAATCTTCCGTGCTATTCGTCCGTTGTGTATCCGGCAGAATACTTGAACAGGCAAGCTCTCAGTTTTCTCCCCTAAAATGGGAGGGTTGCCACGAAATGGTCCCCCTCGTCGATCGACCCAAGGAACACATGAGCCCCGCTAATGAAGTACGTAAGTCCAAAGCTGAGCGCACCGCGGAGGCCCGCGAAAAGGCGCGGCTGATCCGTGAAGCCCAGCTGAAAAAGGACAAGCGCAACAAGCTGCTGATCGGGTGGGGAATTGTGGCGGCCGTGGTGGCCATCCTGGCAGTGATCGCATTGGTGGTAACCACCGGAATCCGGCAGAACACCCCCATCGCGGACCAGGGACCGGTGCCTGCCAGCGCGAATGTGAACGGCGGTGTGACCCTGCTGGCGAACACCGAGGTCAAAAAGACGGACCCGGCGACGGTGGACTTGGCAAACCTTCCGGCCAAGCCTGATACGCAGCCCAGCCCCGTGGTGGCGCCCGGCGCCGAGGCCGAGCAGGGCCAGCCGGTGAAGGTCATTGCCTACATCGACTTCATCTGCCCGGTCTGCCTGCGGTTCGAGAACACGTACAACGAAGCGCTCACCACGCTCCGTAATGAAGGCAAGATCTCCATGGAGTACCGCCCGCTGGGCTTCCTGGACCGCCAGTCCACCACGAACTACTCCTCACGCGCAGCCAACGCTGCAGCCTGCGTGGCGGACAAGGCACCGGAAAAGTATGCGGAATACGTTGACGTCCTGTTTGCCAACCAGCCCGCCGAAGGCGGAGCCGGGCTCTCCGACGACAAGCTGAAGTCCCTGGCCACTGACATCGGGGCCGATATCAACAGCTGCGTGGACGACAAGACCTTCCGCCCTTACGTGAAGTACTCCACGGAGCTGGCGGCCAACAGCGGCATCACCGGAACGCCCACCGTCTTCATTGACGGCAAGCAGTGGGACGGCGCTGCCGACCTTAACGCTGAAATCCAGGCAGCAATCGACGCCAAGGCCTGATCGCGTCCGGCCGAAAGGGCCCGCCGCCGGACACGGTCCGGCTGCGGGCCCTCCCTTTTTGCGCCGGCATCCGCCACGGCAACCAAAACCCGGGCGTTTTTACCACCGGGAGGACTTGGGCTAACCTTATCTAGCGCCGTTCAGGCGCCTGCCCGCCAGGGCACGCCTCCTTAGCTCAGTTGGCCAGAGCACCGCTCTTGTAAAGCGGGGGTCGTCGGTTCGAATCCGACAGGGGGCTCTTTTTCTTCCCCCGCCTCCGCGGCCCCGGGCGGTAGGCCAACTAAGTCCCGGTCAGCTAAGTCCCGGTCGGCGGGATGTTGTGGTTCAGGCGCAGCAGATTCTTCGGATCGTATTTGTCCTTGAGGGCAACGAGCCGCTGGTACTTGTCCGGGCCGTAGGCGCTGCGCGCAGCGTCCGCCTCCTTGACCCCGAGCTCTGCCCCCAAAAAATTCACATATTCCCCCTGCTCGGCGAACGGACGCATCAGCGTGTAGGCCTTGCGGGCGAAGGCGGTCAGCCGCTCGTCCTCGCCGGCGTCACGCCAGAACCCGTAAACGTTGAGCCAGTAACGCGCCGACCGGTTCGGGAACGCAGTCGCCTCCTCCGGAACCCGCCCGAAGACGCCCTCCAGATGGTGGATGTCAATGCCGGTTCCCTCCCATGCCAGTTCGGAGGCGAATCCCACCACCACATCAGCCACCTCCTCATCCAGCCGCGAGAACGAAACGTTTTTCCAGTAGCCGCGTGAGCCCTTGGGAAACACGGCGTCCATGGCGGATTGCCAGTCCAACCAGGGAGTTGGTCCAACTTCCGCTTCGTCCGGGGGAGCGACCTCCCGGAGTTGATCCACAATGGCGAGGCCGGCCTGGTGGTCCTCGCCCGCCCAGGCGAAGCCGAGGACCATCCACGGCTCACTGCCCATGCCGAATTCCGCCGGAAAGACCAGGAAGGAGATGATCGGGTTCATCTGGTCAGGCAGGTCCCGGGTCCAGGCATCGAACGCGAGCAGGGCGTTCTTCCAGTGCTGTCGCCGGTAGAACAGGTTGCCACCCAAGGGCGCCGCCGGCAGGGGCATCGCACGGAAGGTGAAAGAGGATACGACGCCGAAGTTACCGCCACCGCCACGCAACCCCCAGAACAGCTCAGGGTTTTCGTTTTCGCTTGCGTGCAGGTGCTCGCCGCCGGGAGTAACCACATCCACAGCGGCAAGATTGTCCAGGCTCAGCCCGCCTGTTCGAGTCAGCCAGCCCACTCCGCCGCCGAGGGTAAGCCCTGCCACTCCCGTCCCGCTGATGACTCCCAGGGGGACCACCAACCCGTAGGCAGCTGTGGCCCGGTCCACGTCAGCCAAGGTGGCTCCCGGCTCGACAGTGACGAGGCGGCTTTCGGCATCGACAGTGACAGCACGGAGCAACCCCAGGTCCAGCACCAGCCCGCCGTCGACGGTGCCGTGGCCGGCGATGTTGTGTCCTCCGCCGCGCACCGCCAGGGCAAGGCCGCTTCGGCGTGCAGTATCCAGGGCAAGGTCAATGTCCGAGACGGCCTTCGCCCTGGCGATGGCGCGGGGGCGGAGATTCACCATGCCGTTCCACACCGCCCGGGCTTCCTCGTACAACGGATCCTGCGGCTCGATCAACGTTCCCTGCAGCTGTCCACCCAGGTCACGCAGTGACTGCTGGACCTCAATTTCCGGAGTATTGGAATGAGCTGTGGCCATCGCTGTTACTTCCACATCAGAGGGCAAGGGCAATCAACCTGAAATGCCGATGGCGGGAGTTTAGGAGCAGTGCCCTTTGCGGGTCAACAGCCTTTTTGAATCCCGCTCCCTGCATCAGCAGCGGGATTAATATGTCCGAGACGGGGACGAAACGCGGCCACAACATTGGCTGCGTACGGTCGCGGCATGACAGCTCAATTTCCGGCCCGGATCCGTGCCTGGTTCGCGCATACCTTCTACTGCGAAGCCCCTGGCCAGGCTGCAGATGCCATGGCCGATGTGACGCGGTGGGCCTGGCTGCCGGCGCTCAGCGGCGTGGCAGTCGGTGGTGACCACGCGTATGCACGGCACGCCGAGGCCGCGGCGGAAGATCTGTTGGACCATACTGGCGCCCGCGGAAAGGCAGAATGACCTAAACTGCCTGAGGTGCCTGAAACGGCGCTGTGCAGCAAGGAAAGTGGAACACGCTATGGCTACCGATTACGACGCTCCGCGCAAGCAGGAAGAAGAGTCTCCTGCCGACTCCCTGGAGGCCCTTCAGGCCACCCGCGGCGCCACCGTGCAGACCGCGGTGATCGACCTCGACGAGAACGACACCGCCGAGGGCATCGACCTGCCCGGCGCCGATCTTTCCAACGAGGAACTGACGGTTGTTGTTGTTCCGGAACAGTCAGATGAGTTCACCTGCTCGTCATGCTTCCTGGTCCGCCACCGCTCCCAGGTGGCCCGCGAAAAGAACGGCATGAAGTACTGCCGCGACTGCGAAGGCTGACTTTCATACCCCGGGAGCGCCGGCCACTTTACCGGGAGTGCGGCGCCCTTCAGTCCCTTCCCGGCGTCGTTATCCGGCATAACGGCCGGGTCCAGAAACGGCACCGGAACGGTTAAAAACGGCGGCGAAAGAACCCCGGATTTACAATTGTGTGATGCGGATTCCGGCTTCCTTACGGTTCCGCGCCGAAGCGGCCACAGGCCTCGTATTCAGTAGTGCAGCGCTCCTACGCTTGAGCTATCCAACCGCTCCACTCCTCTGGATGGCACCACAATGAAAAAACTCCTCATCTGGCTCACGGCTCTCCTCATGGCTGTCGGGCTGGGAATTCTGGTTCCGGGGCCTGCCTCGGCTACCACATCGTATTGCGGTCTCCAGTGGGGGTCACTGGCAAAAGCCAACCCCACCTACAGCACCGCTTCTGTCACGAACGTCCGGACCGGGCAGCACTACTGCTTTGACCGGATGGTGGTTGACCTCAACGGCCCGGCTACGGGCTACACCGTCAGGTACGTCCGGAACATTGTCCAGGACGGGTCCGGCTTCACCATCCCGGTAAAGGGTGGCGCACGCCTGCAGGTCTCCGTGCATGCGCCGTCCTATGACCAGAACGGCAACGCCACGTACAACCCGCCGGCGAAGGCCGAACTGTCCAACGTGACCGGGTACCAGACCTTCCGGCAGGTGGTTTACGCCGGAAGCTTCGAGGGCCATACCAGTATTGGCCTGGGTGTCCGCGCACGGCTGCCGTTCCGGGTCTTTACGCTGGACGGCCCCGGATCGGGTTCACGCCTGATTGTGGACGTGGCCCACTTCTGGTGACCCAACAAAAAAGTGCCGCATCCCGGAAACGGGATGCGGCACTTTTTGGGTGTGCACGAAGGAAGACCGGATTACTCCGGAACCACCAGGGCGGGGGTGTCCCGCTTGAGGGTCCCGCCGCGGAAGAAGGCGGGACGCAGCCGGGACATCACCAGCATGAACACCGCGCCCAGGGCCAGGATGCCCACCCCGAGGACAAACACGAGTCCCACCCCGAACACCTCGGAACCACTGCCGAATTCGGGAGCCCAGCTGTCCACGGCGGTCTGGAGGAACACCACGAACAGTCCCACGCCGCCGAGCACCGGGCAAAGGAACCGCAGCAGGAAGTTGCGGAGGCCCTGGAAGGCGCTGTTGCGGAAGTACCAGGCGCAGGCAATGGCCGTCAGCCCGTAGTAGAAGCAGATCATCAGGCCAAGCGCCAGGATGGTGTCGTTCAGGACGTTCTCGCTGACTACGTGCATCACTGCGTAGAACCCCGCGGACACCAGGCCGGCGGCGACCGTGGCGTAGCCCGGCGTCGAGAAGCGCTTGCTCACCCGGCTGAACGGCTCCGGCAATGCGCCATAGTGGGCCATGGCCAGCAGGCTGCGGGACGGGGACATAAACGTGGATTGCAGCGAGGCGGCGGAGCTGGAGAGCACTGCCAGGGACATCAGGATGGCGAAGGGGCCCATGATGGGGGAGGCCAAAGCCGTAAAGATGTTCTCGTGGTTCTCGGTGTTGTTCAGGCCGTTGCCGGTGTCCCCGACGCCGGCGTACATCATGGTGGCGATGCTCACCAGCAGGTAGATCGCCAGGACAATCAGGGCGGTCAGCGTGCCCGCGATGCCTGCAATCTTTTTGCCGTTGGCGGTTTCCTCGTTCACGGTGAGGCAGACGTCCCAGCCCCAGTACACAAAGATGGACAGCGAAATGCCTGCGGCGATCTGCCCGAACGTCTCGATTTTGGTGACGTCGAACCAGTCCCAGCTGAAGGAGATGGCCGTTGCAGAGGTGGACCAGTTGGCGAAGGCCATGGCAACAAACAGCCCCAGTACCAGCAGCTGGAAGCCCACGAGGCCGTACTGCACCAGTTTGGTGGTGTGCAGCCCCCGGTAGCTCACCCACACCGCAAGGGCAACGAACACAAAGCAGGTCAGAACGTTCAGCGGCTTGTTTGCGGCCAGGTCGGCCAGCTCGGGCGAACCCGTGAGCTGGGAGAGGAAGAGGTAAAAGAAGTCCACCGCCACGCCGGCCAGGTTGGACAGGACGATGATGTTGGCGGCGAGCAGTCCCCAACCGCCCATCCAGCCAACCCAAGGACCGAAGGCCTTGGTGACCCAGGTGAAGGTGGTGCCGCTGTCTGGGGAGTCGGCATTGAGCTCCCGGTAGGCCAGGGACACCAGGATCATCGGAATGAACCCGATCAGGAAGATCACCGGCAACTGCAGCCCGGCTTCGTTGACCGTGGGGCCAAGCGCGCTGGTGAGCGTGTAGGCCGGGGCAATGGTGGAGATGCCAAGAACGACGACGGCGAGGAGCCCCAGCTGCCCGCCCTTCAGGCCCTTGGGGGTGATTTCGGAGGCGGCGCCGGGGGCATTCCTGCCGGCAGAGGAATCCGTGCGGATGGTTTCTGTCATGACACCACTTTCTGGAAGGCAGCAGGTTGCTGTTGGGTGATGCAGTGGATTCCCCCGCCGCGGGCAAACAGTTCGCGTGCGTCGATGGCAACGATGCGCCGCCCGGGGTAGGCCTCCGCAAGGATCTGCAGGGCTTTGTCGTCCTGTGGGTCATTGAAGCTGCAGGCGATGACTGCGCCGTTGACCACCACGTGGTTGATATAGCTGTAGTCCACGAACCCTTCCTCGTCCCGGAGCATTTCCGGTGCGGGGACTTTGATGATGTTCCACTTCCGGCCCGCGGCGTCCGTGGTGCCGCTCAGGAACTCGATGATCTCCCGGCTGACCTCGAAGTCTGGGTGTTCCGGGTTTTCCTGGGCATGGACCAGCAGCGTGCCGGGGGAGGGTATGGCTGCAACGATGTCCACGTGGCCCCGGGTGCCGAAGCGCTCGGAGTCGCGGGTCAGGCCGCGCGGCAGCCACACCACGTGGGTGGCGCCGATGGTGCGGGCCAGTTCCTGCTCGACGTCGGCGCGGCTGAGGCCGGGGTTCCGGCCGGGATCGAGCTGAACGGTTTCGGTGACGAGGACTGTTCCCTGGCCGTCCACCTGGATTCCGCCGCCCTCGTTGACGAGCGTGGACAGGATATGGCGGGCTCCGGAGCGGCCGGCCACCTCACCGGCGATCAGGGCATCCTTGTCCCATTGCGCCCAGTCCTGCCCGCCCCAGCCGTTGAAGACCCAGTCAACGGCACCAAGCTGCCCCTCACCATCCAGGACGAAGGTTGGACCGATGTCGCGCATCCACGCATCGTTCAGCGGGGCTGCGAGTACCTCAATCCCTGGGTGCAGGTAGGCGGCGGCCGTTTTGACGTCACCGGGGTCCACCACCATGGTGACGGGTTGGAATTCGACGGCGGCATTCGCCACTGCGGCCCAGGTGGACCTGGCTGCGTGGGCGGCTTCTGGCGATTCACCAAGGGTGTAGCCGCCGGCGGGAAAGGCCATCCAGAGCCGCACCTGTCGGGCCGTTTCGGCGGGCATCCGCCACTGCGGGGCCTGCTCCGACTGCGCTGGGGTGCTGACGGCATGACGGAGCCCGGCGGCGGTCACGAGCACACCTCCGCGAACCCGCGCTCGCCGCCAATGGATTCGTTCAGGCGGACGGGTTCGGTGAGGCGGCCGTAGGTATCAGGGCGGCGTGTGGCGAGGAACGGGAACAGGGTCAGCCAGTCCTTCCGCTGGTCCAGGTCCAGGTCAGCCACCAGTACTGCAGAGGCGTCGCGGGGTGCCTGGGCGAGAATCCGGCCGTAGGGATCGGAGATGAAGGACGAACCGTAGAAGTCCAGGGTGCCTTCGCTGCCCCAACGGTTCGGGGCAACCATAAAGAGTCCGTTGGCGATGCCGTTTCCGACGATCACCTGCTGCCAGAGCGGCTGGGTGTCGAAATCGGGGTGGTCAGGTTCGGAACCTATGGCCGTAGGGTAAACCACGATTTCCGCACCGCCCAGGGAGTAAAGCCGGGCCACCTCGGGGAACCACTCGTCCCAGCAGGTGGGCATGCCGAGCCGTGCGCCACCGAGTTCGGCGGGTGCATGCACCTCGTACGCGTCTGCTGAGGCCGGGCCCTTACGGAAGAACTTGTCCTCGTAGTAGCCGGCGGTCACGGGGATGTGGAGCTTGTGGGTCCGTGCCAGAAGTTCACCCCCGGGCGAGACCAGGATGGCTGTGTTCAGGCCCAGTCCGTCATCCTGTCCGTCCGGGTTCCCGGCGCGCTGGTACAGGGAAGCGTGGATAGATACCCCATGGCGCCGGGCAGCGTCTGAAGCGAATTGGAATGTGGGGCCTGTGAGCAGGTCCTCGGCGAGATCCGATGGCCGGGACCGGCCCGGGCCTTCAGCGGGATCGTTGTGCGGGCGCGTGTCGGCAGGGTATCGCGAGAGCGTCAGCTCAGGCAGGAAAACTACGGCCGCGCCCAGGTTGGCGGCGCGGCCGATGCCCTCGTCCAGTTCAGCCTCGACGGCGGCTTTGTCGGTTTGCCACCGGTGCTGGACCACGCCGACGCGCAGGGCCGGGCGGCCGGACGGCGATGTCCGGGCCGGGGAGGCGGGTGCGCCGAGGCAGGAAATTTCGATCATGTTGGCTACTCCAGTGAGACGATGGTCACTAAATGAATGACGTTCATTTAGTATGCGGTTCAACCGGCCCGGATGCAAGGAGAATATGAACCGCGTTCGTTTATTTCGGCGGAAGCACAATTAGTAAGCTCACTGAGAAATTTTGCCGGCAGGCCCGCCAGGGCCGCCCGCCGGGCTGGTAGCGTCGGAATCACAGGAACAATCGAGGAGGATGCATATGAAAGCTTCACCGACACTGACCAACAACCTGCAGGCCGTGCTCACTGACCTGATCGACTTGCACATCCAAGGCAAGCAGGCCCACTGGAACATTGTGGGGACCAACTTCCGGGACCTTCACCTGCAACTGGACGAGATTGTTGACGCCGCCCGCCAGTTCGCCGATGACACGGCCGAGCGGATGCGCGCCCTGCATGCCCTCCCGGACGGCCGCAGTTCCACGGTGGCCGAGTCCACCAGCCTCGCTCCCTTCCCCGAAGGCCTGATCAGCACCAAGGACGCCATCGAGCGGATCGTTGCGGCACTTGAGGCTGCCGTAGGCACCATGCGGAAGGTCCACGATGAAGTCGACGAGGAAGATCCCACCTCGGCCGATCTCCTGCACGAGTTCATTCTGAAGCTGGAACAGTTCGCATGGATGGTGAACGCCGAAAACATGAAGCCCACCGCCAGCGTCACTGCACCTGACGCACAGTAGTCCCGCTGCCCGCACGGGCAGGATCTGCAGGCGCCCGTCACCGGAGGGTGTCCTCCGGTGACGGGCGCCTCTTGCTGTCCGGGCCGCGCCTCTTACGGCGCCTTGGGCACCTTCCGCAGCACGACGGCGGCGAAGACTGCCGCCGTCGCCATCAGCACCAGCCCGATTGCGGCGGTGATATGGACGCCGGAGTCGAACGCGGCGCCGGCTGCCTGCCGGAGTGCGTCAGCAAGGGGTGCCGGAAGGCTTGCTGCGAGCTCCATCGCTCCTGCCAGGGTTTCGCCGGCACGTGCGCTTTCGTGCCCGGGGGCGGCAGCAGCAAGGCCTTCCGGGAGCCGCAGGTTGTGCTGGTAGGAGGCTGTGAGAATGGAGCCCAGCACGGCGGTTCCCAGCAGGGCGCCCACCTCATAACCCGTCTCTGAGATCGCTGATGCTGCCCCCGATTTTTCCGGCGGTACGCTGCCGAGGATGAGGTCATTGGAGATGGTCTCCGCTGTTCCTACGCCAAGTGCCAGGACCAGCAGGGCAGCGAGCAGCAGTGCCGGGCCGTTGGTATGGCTGCCGAAGGTTACCATGCTGTAGCCGGCGGCACTCATGGCCAGTCCGGCGCCAACCACAAAACCCGGACGGATCCTCCGCACCACCGGCACCACCGCCAGGCCCGCCACAACGGTTGCCACCAGGGCCGGAACCATCGCCACTCCTGCTGCGGAAGGAGACATTCCCTCGAGGAGCTGAAGGTGCTGGGCCAGGAAGAGGATGAAACCGTTGAAGGAGAACAGCGCCAGGACATTGGCGGTGATGGCCATGCTGAACACGCGGTTGCGGAACAATGACATGTCCAGCAGCGGGCACTCGAGCCGCTGTTGCCGGCGGACAAAAACGGTACCCATTACCAGGCCGAAGGCCGTACTCCCCATTGCCAGTGCGCCGAAACCTTCAGTGGCGGTTTCCTTGATGCCGTAGACCACCGGAACCATGGTGAGCAGCGAGAGCAGGATGCTCGGCACATCCACCCTTCCAGGCGCCGGATCCCGGGATTCAGGGATAAACGCCGGGCCGAAAACCAGCAAAGGGATCATGATGGGCACAGCGACCAGCAGGACCGCTCCCCACCAGAACTGCTCAACCAGCCACCCGCCAAAAATAGGCCCGAGCGCCGCGCCTCCGGAGAAGCCCGCAGCCCAAATGGCGATGGCCAGCCGCCGGCGGTTCGGGTCCACGAAGATGTTGCGGATCAAGGACAGGGTGGAGGGCATCAGCATTGCCCCGAAAAAGCCCAGCGCGGCCCGTCCGGCTATCAGCCAGCCGGCGTCGGGTGCGAAGGCGGTTACTGCTGATACTGCCGCGAAACCAATGCTGCCGGTAATGAGCAGCCGGCGGCGTCCGATCCTGTCGCCGAGGCTTCCCATTGCCACCAGCAGCCCGGCCAGCACCAGCGGGTAGGCGTCCACAATCCATAGGAGTTCCACTCCCGTGGTGCCCAGCGCACTGGCTATGGCGGGCAGCGCGAAGGTCAGCGCCGTATTGTCCACGGCAACCAAAAGAACCGGAAACATCAGGAGGGCCAGTGCGAGCCAATCGCGGCTGCCGCCGTTCGCAGAACCGGCGCGCCGCACGGTGGTGGCGGTGATGTTCGATGGGGAAGCAGGGGAAGACATCATCCTGGAACTATACCGTCCGGACGGTACAGTTAAGAAACCGGCCGCGACAATGCATGATGGAAGCCATGCCCCGAAAACCTGTAGCGCGAGACGCTGTCCTGGACGCCTTCGAAGAACTCCTGATTGACGTGGGCGAAAGGGCAGCCACCTTGGAGGCGGTGGCCAAGCGGGCCGGTGTTTCCAAAGGCGGCCTGCTGTACCACTTTCCCAACAAGGACGCCCTGATCACCGCCACCCTGGAACGGCTGGACCGGCTCGCAGGGGAAGATTTCGCTGTCATGGCGGCCGCGCCGGAGGGGGCGGCGGCGTACTTCATCCGGTCCTCGCTCTGGTCTGACACCCCTATGGACCGTTCCTTTGTGGCCGCAACGCGCCTGGCTGAGGTAGCCCATGAAGATGCCCGGCGCCGCTTTGCCGCCATCCAGCAGCGATGGCTGGACCTCATCGGCAAGGACGTTGGCGCGCCGATGGCAAAAGCAGTGCTGTACATGGGGGACGGGCTGTACTTCAACGCCATGTGGGAAAGCGGGCCATCGGGAAACCCCGCTGACAGGCAGGCGGAGGTGGACGAACTCCTTGCCGCCGTCCACCGGCTGAGGGGTTAGCCGGTATTTGCTCCTGCGCCCGGGGCGTAGGAGAATTGGCCATGTGCGGGCCGTGACCGGCCGCAAGAAAAAACAAAATGAATAGCCTTTGATCTGCGGCGGGAGAGTTCTGCCGGAAGGTACTGGCAGGCGCCGTAGGAGCAATACCTCCCCAGGAATCTCACAGGCCCATGTACCGCCGCGGCGAGGCAACTCTGGAAAGCAGCAGGCTGTCCGCAGAGGCATCCGGAATTTGGATACCAGGACTGCTGTGCTCACCGACGGTGCAAGCGGGCAGGCGGAAGCCGGCGTCGCGGAAACTCTCAGGTCCAATACAGAGCGGGGAGGGACCCGAATCGATGCGGCATACCCTGACGCCGCCATAACCATGGAGTTCCTCGTGACTGTATCCTCGGCCTCCGCCACTGCCGCCACCGCAGGCCACGCTTCTTCAGCTGCGGCCGCCGCTTTCGTTGACCGGCACATCGGCGCCCGCCGGGAAGACGACGTCGCCACCATGCTCAAGGCCATTGGCTACGACACCGTGGACGCGCTGGTTGACACCGCCGTCCCCAAGGACATCCGGCAGGACACTGCACTGGAACTGGCAGGCGCGCTCAGCGAGGTGGAGGCGCTGGCTGAACTGCGAAGGCTCGCAGCCAAAAACAAGACCGCCGTGCAGATGATCGGCCAGGGGTACTACGACACCGTGACGCCCCCGGTGATCCGCCGCAACATCCTTGAGGGCCCGGCCTGGTACACCGCCTACACCCCCTACCAGCCCGAGATTTCCCAGGGCCGCCTGGAGGCGCTGCTGAACTTCCAGACCATGGTCCAGGACCTGGTGGGCCTGCCGATCGCGAACGCTTCCCTGCTGGACGAAGCAACCGCGGTGGCCGAGGCCGTCCTGATGATGCGCAGGGCAAATAAGAATACAGAAGCCCGCGACGGCAAGACGGTGTTGGATGCCGACTGCCTGCCGCAGACCATCGCCATCGTCAGGGGCCGCGCCGAGGCGCTGGGTTTTGAGGTTGAGGTCGCAGACCTCTCCAAGGGCCTGCCCGACGGCGTCATCAACGGTGTGGTGCTCCAGCAGCCCGGTGCTTCCGGCCGGGTCTTCGACCACACCGCCGTGATCGCCGACGCCAAGGAGCGCGGTGCCCTGGTGACAGTGGCGGCCGACCTGCTCGCCCTGACCCTCATCACGCCTCCGGGGGAGCAGGGCGCGGACATCGCCGTCGGCTCTGCCCAGCGCTTCGGCGTCCCGCTGTTCTACGGCGGACCGCACGCCGCCTACATGGCCGTGCAGAAAGGCCTGGAGCGTTCCATGCCCGGCCGCCTGGTGGGTGTTTCCAAGGATTCCGCCGGGGTTCCTGCCTACCGTCTGGCCCTGCAGACCCGCGAGCAGCATATCCGCCGCGAGAAGGCCACCTCCAACATCTGCACCGCCCAGGCGCTGCTGGCCATTGTGGCCTCGATGTACGCCGTCTACCACGGCCCGGAGGGACTGAAGGCGATCGCCCGGTCCGCCCACGCGCACGCCAGGATCCTCGCCGCTTCCCTTGAAGGCGCCGGCTTTGAGGTGCTGCACAGGAGCTTCTTCGACACCGTCACCGTCTCCGCGCCCGGCAAGGCTGCGGGCATCGTGGCTGCCGCCGAGGCCAAGGGCATCAACCTGCGCAGTATCGACGCGGACACGGTGGGCTTCTCCACCGATGAGACCACGACGCCGGATGTCGTCGACGGCGTCCTGGCCGCCTTCGGTGCCCCGCCGGCAGAGGTGACAGGAGCGTTTGTCCTGGACGCCGCCGTCGAGCGCTCCTCGGACTTCCTGCAGCATCCGGTGTTCAACACCTACCGCTCGGAGACGCAGCTGCTGCGTTACATCCGGAAGCTTTCAGACCGGGACCTGGCGCTGGACCGCACCATGATCCCGCTGGGCTCCTGCACCATGAAGCTGAACGCCACGGCCGAGATGGAAGCTATCTCCTGGCCGGAGTTCGCCTCCATCCACCCCTTTGCCCCGGACTCGCAGACCGAGGGCTGGCGTGAGCTGATATCCGGGCTCGAAGCGGATCTTGCGGAGATCACCGGATACGACCAGGTGTCCATCCAGCCGAACGCCGGCTCCCAGGGTGAGCTCGCGGGCCTGCTTGCCATCCGTGGCTACCACCACTCCCGTGGGGACCAGCAACGGAACGTCTGCCTGATCCCGGCGTCGGCCCACGGCACGAACGCGGCCTCCGCCGTCCTCGCGGGCATGAAGGTGGTGGTGGTCGCCACCGCGGCCGACGGCACCATTGACCACGCCGATCTGTACGCCAAGATCGAGGCCAACAAGGACGGGCTGTCCTGCATCATGATCACCTACCCGTCCACCCACGGTGTGTACGACGCCGACGTGCGCGAGGTCTGCGACGCCGTCCACGCCGCGGGCGGCCAGGTGTACGTCGACGGTGCCAACCTGAACGCTTTGGTTGGCCTCGCACAGCCGGGCAAGTTCGGCGGCGACGTCTCCCACCTGAACCTGCACAAGACCTTTTGCATCCCGCACGGCGGCGGGGGCCCCGGCGTCGGCCCGGTCGCTGCCAAGGCACACCTGGCACCGTTCATGCCCGGCAACGCGGCCACCTGGACTGAAGGGAAGGACGTCCCGGTCTCGGCCTCGAAGTACGGTTCCGCCGGCGTGCTGCCCATCTCCTGGGCCTACGTAAAGCTCATGGGCGGTCAGGGGCTCACCGAGGCCACCAAGTCCGCCCTGCTCGCCGCGAACTACATCGCCGCGCGCCTGGACGATTCCTTCCCGGTCCTGTATACGGGAGAAGGCGGGCTGGTGGCCCACGAGTGCATCCTGGACCTGCGCGAACTGACCGCAAGGACCGGTGTCACCGCCGAGGACGTGGCCAAGCGCCTCATCGACTACGGCTTCCACGCCCCCACCCTGGCGTTCCCGGTAGCAGGGACCCTGATGGTGGAACCCACCGAATCGGAGGACCTCGCGGAGATCGACCGGTTCATCGAGGCCATGATCACCATCCGCGCGGAGATCGACCAGGTGGCCGACGGCGACTTCGCTGTCACCGACAGCCCGCTGCGCAACGCTCCACACACCGCCGCGGCCGCCATCAGCAGCGACTGGAACCGTGCCTACCCGCGGGAGCAGGCGGTGTTCCCGGTCAAGTCGCTCCGGCAGGACAAGTACTTCCCGCCGGTGGGCCGCATCGACGGCGCAGCAGGGGACCGGAACCTTATCTGCTCCTGCCCGCCGCTGTCCGAGTTCGAGAACTGAGGACCGGCGCCATGACGGAGAAGTACACCGCGCTCTACGACGAGCACAAAAAACTGGGCGCGTCCTTCACGGACTTCGGCGGCTGGCAGATGCCCCTGAAATACAGCTCCGAACTCGCAGAACACCACGCCGTCCGCAAGAGCGCCGGCCTGTTCGACCTCTCCCACATGGGCGAGGTCTGGGTCACCGGCCCGGATGCCGCAGCGTTCCTTGATTACTCCCTGGTGGGGAAGATGTCCGCCATGGCTGTGGGCAAGGCCAAGTATTCGCTGATTTGCAACGAAGACGGCGGCATCATCGATGACCTCATCGTCTACCGGCGCCCCGAAGGCACCGGAAGCGACGGTACCAACGTCTTCCTGGTGGTGCCCAACGCAGGCAACGCCGCGGTGGTGGCCGCCGCCCTTGCCGAACGCGCCGCCGGCTTCGACGTCGTGGTTGACGATGCGTCCGCAGCCACCTCGCTGATAGCCGTCCAGGGCCCGAAGGCGCAGGAGCTGCTGCTCCGCCTCGTCCCCGCAGCGCACCACGCCCTGGTGACGGAACTGAAGTACTACGCTGCCGCTGAGGTTCCGCTCCTGGTGTCCGGTGCCGGGATGGATCTTCTGCTGGCCCGCACCGGCTACACCGGCGAGGACGGGTTCGAGATTTTTGTAGCGAACGACGACGCCCCCGGCCTTTGGCAGGCACTCCTCGCCATCGCGGAGGACGGGGAACTGACGCCGGCGGGCCTGGCCTCCCGCGACTCCCTCCGCCTGGAGGCGGGGATGCCGCTGTACGGCAACGAGCTGTCCCTGCAGAGTGACCCCTTCGCCGCCGGGCTGGGACCCGTCGTCGGGCTTTCCAAGGAAGGCGACTTTGTGGGCAAGGCAGCGCTGGCGGCCAAAAAGGAAGCCGGTGCGGGCACGACGTCCGGCCGCAGGCTGGTGGGGCTCAAAGGCCTGGGCCGGCGCGCCGGCCGGGCACACTACCCGGTCCTCAACGACGGTGCGGTCATTGGCGAAGTCACCTCCGGCCAGCCGTCACCCACCCTGGGATACCCCATCGCCCTGGCGTACGTCGACGTCGGGTTCACCGCCGCCGGCACCGCCCTCGAGATTAACCTCCGAGGCAAGGCAGAGCCCTTCGAAGTCGTCAACCTCCCGTTCTATCGACGCCCCACGTAGGTTTTCGTGGTTACCTTGGCCCGCCGCCTTGGTGATGCCTTGGCCGCTCCACCCAACCCGATCACGCACGTTTTAGTTAGGAACCACCATGGCTGTCGGAGTCTTTGACCTTTTCTCGATTGGGCTCGGGCCGTCCAGTTCTCATACCGTGGGGCCGATGCGGGCTGCGGCCGTTTTTGCGGAGGAGTTAGAGTCTTCCGGTGCGCTGGACCGGGTGGCGTCGTTGCGGGTTGACCTGTATGGGTCGCTCGCGGCGACGGGCCATGGGCATGGGACGATGACGGCGATCCTGCTGGGGTTGGAGGGGTTCCATCCGGAGCTGATTCTGCCCGATGAGGTGGAGGAGCGGCTGGCGGCCATTGCAGAGACGGGGATGCTGCAGTTGGCTGGTGCGGTGGCCCTGCCGTATGGGGTCAAGGACATGGTGCTGCGGCCGCTGACCGTCCTGCCGCGGCACACCAACGGGATGACCTTCACAGTGTCCGACGCCGGCGGCAATGTCCTGCATACGGCGACGTTCTTTTCGGTGGGCGGCGGGTTCATTGTCCGGGAGGGTGAGGAGGACGCGGCGCGGCAGGAGCTGGAGGAGTCCAAGAAGGAGCTGCCGTTGCCGTTCCGGACCGCTGCGGAGCTGTTGGAGCATTGCCGGGAGACCGGCCTGGGTATCAGTGATGTGATGCGGGTGAACGAGGAGGACAGCCGGACTCCGGAGGAGATCCGGGCGGGTCTGTTGCATATTTACTCGGTGATGGAGGGCTGCGTAGCCACCAGCCTGAAGCGTGAGGGTGTGCTGCCTGGGGGGTTGAAGGTCCGCCGCCGGGCCCCTGACTGGTATGACCGGCTGCGGAAGGAAAGTGCCCGCCCGGCCGGGGAGGGCCAGGACGGCGAGGGCCAGGAGGGGGAGTTCCATGACCCGAAGTATTGGCAGGAGTGGGTGAACTTGATTGCCCTGGCGGTGAATGAGGAGAACGCCTCCGGCGGCCGGGTGGTCACCGCGCCTACGAACGGTGCGGCGGGGATCATCCCGGCGGTGCTGTACTACGCGCTGCATTTCGCGCCGGGGATGGAGAACGCCAGCCAGGAGGACCGTGAGGATGTGGTGGTGAAGTTCCTGCTGGCCGCCGGTGCTGTCGGGGTGCTGTACAAGGAGCAGGCTTCGATCTCGGGGGCTGAGGTGGGGTGTCAGGGGGAGGTGGGTTCGGCGTCGTCGATGGCCGCGGCGGGCCTGGCTGAGGTGATGGGTGGTACCCCGGCGCAGGTGGAGAACGCTGCCGAGATCGCGATGGAGCACAACCTGGGCCTGACGTGTGATCCGATTGGCGGGCTGGTGCAGGTGCCCTGCATTGAGCGGAACGCGATCGCCGCTGCGAAGGCGATCAACGCGGCGAAGATGGCGCTCTGGGGTGACGGCTCCCACCGGGTGTCCCTGGATGAGGTCATTGTGACCATGCGCGAGACCGGAAAGGACATGAGCTCCAAATACAAGGAAACGGCCATGGGCGGACTCGCCGTCAACGTGGCCGTGTGTTGAGGCGCCGCGCCCTTACTGGACACCCGTTCCGTGGTATCGCTCCGCGTCAGTTGTGAAGCGCAGCCCACCAGTTGAGCGTTGCCGCGAACACCAGCCAGCTGATGTACGGCAGCAGGAGCAGCCCTGCGGCACGGCTGATCGGGCCGAAATACAGGACGGTCACCGATACCGCGGCGATGAGTGCAAGGATGACGATCAGCGCAAGCCATAGGGCAGCTGAACCGATGGCGGGGTAGAGACCAAAAAATACCGGAGTCCACGCCATGTTCAGTACGAGCTGGACTCCGTAGACCGTCAGTGCACGCCCGGTACCTGGCTCCTGCTTCCGCCAGACCAGCCAGGCCGCCACGGCCATCGCTGTGTAGAGGACGGTCCAGACCGGGCCGAAGACGCTGTTGGGCGGCGACCAGGGCGCCTTGTCGGCCGTGGCATACCAGCCGTTCACATTATTGAACGTGGCGAGGGAACCCAACCCTGCAACGAGGAACGACGCCGCCAGGAGGGCAAGCAAAGCCGCTGTCTGCCTGCCGGCCCCCGGCCGCCCGGTGTTCTTGTCCTGCGGATCCGCCAACTTTCCCCGATACGGTTGCATGGCCCAACCCTTGCCAACGCCGTTTCCGGAGTCAAGGTGGCACTGGCGGAGCAGCGCGCACCCCCGCTATCTGAAAAGTCCGGACCCGCCGGACTGGAATGCCGGAACGCCGCCAGGCTTTAGACTTGAGGCTGCATGTCCGCACGCAGCCACGAGTACAGAACCGCGCACAACCCTGATTGGACACGGCCCCCTTGCGAGAATTCACCGCACGTTTTGCCACCGCCGAGGAAATTGAAAACTGGGACAAGCACGTCACTGCCAACCCGAACGGCGGCAACATGCTGCAGTCGGCTGCGTATGCGTCGGTTAAGAACGGCACTGGCTGGAAGGTCCGGTTCCTGGTGCTGGAAAGCCCAGGCGCCGCCAGCTACAACCTGGTACTCGAGAAGCGGTTCCCGGTGCTGGGCCGCCTCTGGTACCTCATTAAAGGCCCCGACCTCGCGGCCCCCGGGGACCTGAAAGCGGCCCTCGCCGCCTGTGCCGGCTTTGCCCGAGCCAGGAAACTGAACGTGTTCACCATCAAGATCGAACCGGACATCACTGACTCAGCCGGTGCCCAGGCGCAGCTCGCTGAAGCAGGTCTGGTAAAAGCTCCCAACATCCAGTCCAACGACTCCACCGCCCTGCTGGACATCTCCGGCCCGGAAGAAGCCGTGTTCAAGGCCATCTCCTCCCGCGCCCGCAACGCCATCCGCCGCGCTGAGCGGGAAGGCTGCCAGGTGCTCCGAAAGGAACACGGCCCCGAAACCTACCGGGCGCTCTATGACCTCATGGCGGACACGGTCAGCGCCAAGGGGTCCATGCCGCTGCGCAGCTATGACTACTACGCCGCATTCTGGGACGAGTTCTGCAACCGCGGCCAGGGCAACTTCTTCTTCGTCTACGAGGACGGCAAACCCAGCGTGGGGGCCTTCGTTATCAACTACGGAGCCAAGGCCACCTACAAGGACGGCGGCTCAACCCAGAACCGCAAGCAGTACGGTGACTCCCACCTGGTCCAGTGGGCAGCCATCAAGCGCATGCAGGAACTTGGCTGCACCGAATACGACTTCTGCGGCACGCCCCCCTCAGCCCGCATCAAGGACAAGAGCCACAACCTCTACGGCATGGGGATGTTCAAAACCAGCTTTACCAAAACCGTCACGGATTTTGTCGGATGCCACGATTACGTTCTTGCTCCCCTGAAGCACCGCCTCTGGGTCAAGGGCGCCGAAAAAGTCTTCCGGCGGATCGAAACCGCGCGGACCGGCCAGCAGTTCTACTGACCTGAGACACCCGGGCCAACCGCTGCCCGCTCCATACCCGTCATAGCCCTGCGCCCTTCATGCCACGGCCGCACTACCGCGAATGAGGAAAATCCCTTGAATCCAGTTACCACCGGCACCGATCTTGAATTTGCCCTTCTCAGCGACGCGGAGTTTGGGACTTTCGCCCTGAAACACCCGCAAAACAGCTTTCTGCAGTCCGTTGACTTTGCGGCTTTCCAGCGCGCCCGCGGCCAGCAGGTGGAGCTTTTCGGCATCCGCCGCAACGGCGAACTCGTAGCTGCCGGAAAACTGAATTACACCACCACCCGTCTTGGCTACACGGTGTGCGAATGCGCCAAGGGGCCGCTGATGGACTACACCGATGCCGACCTGGTGAGCGCCGTCGTCGGGCTGCTCCGTCAACGCGCGGCGGAACGTAAAGCCGCCGAACTGCGGATTTCACCCAACCTTAAATACATTGCCCGCGACGCGGACGGCGCCGAACACCCGGAGATCGAGGACAACCGCCCGCTGGTGGCCCGGCTTGCGGCGCTGGGATTCCAGCACCAGGGGCTGGACATGAATTTCGTCAACGTGAACTGGATGTTTGTGAAGAGCCTTGCCGGCGTCAGCGACGCCGAAGAACTCATCATGGGCACCAGCTACCGGACCCGCAAGGCCATCCGCAAAGCGGAGAAAAACGGCGTGTTCCTGGAGCAGGCAACCCTGGAAACCCTGGACGAGTTCTACGGCGCACTGAGTACGGCCGGGGACGAAAAGGGCTTTGTCTACCGCGAACGCGCCTACTACGAACACCTGCTCCGCACCACATCCGCTGAGTTCACAAAGCTCATGATGGCCAAGATCGACATCCCCGCCTACCGGAAATCCATCACGGAGCGGCTGGAAGCGGAATCGGCGACGGCAGCCGAACTGCGCCGCGAAGTGGAAGAGACCGGCAGCAAGAAAAAGGCCAACCGACTCAAGGTGGTCCAGGACCTCGTTGACAGCTACGAACGGAGCCTGAAGGACATCGAGCGGTTCCCCGACTCCGTGGGAGTGGCCACCGTAGCCGCCATCCACTTTGTCTGCTACGGCGATGAGGTGGTCTGCGTTATCGGCGGCACCGTTCAGGACTACATTTACTTCAACGGCGCCACCTCCCTGTACTGGGGCATGATGCTCCACGCCCTGGAAAAGGGGTACCCGCGGTACAACTTCTACGGAACATTCGGCATCTCCGGCCAGGACGAGGAAGGCCACGGCGGGTACGAGTTTAAGAAAGGCTTCGGCGGAGAAGTGGTCCAGCTGGTGGGTGACTTCGTCACTCCGGTACGTCCCGCCGTCTTCCACGCCAACCGGCTGGCCCGTACCGCAGCCGCTGCTGCCCGCACCCTGCTGGGCAAGCTGCCCTTGAAGAAGCATTCCGCCTGAAATACCAACCACCGCACAATACCGCGAAGAGGCAACCTTGACTGACCGGCCCGAACGTCCCGGGCGCAGGCCGCACACGGACGGCCTGCCCAAAACAGAGCCGCTGACCCCTGCCCAGGTCCGGCAGAACGCCGCTGCCAAGAGGATGCTGCGGCGCCTGGTGCAGGGCGAAAACCCGCCCACCGCGCCCATGAGCATCGTGGACCGGCTCACGGGAAGCCCGTACGCCAACCCCATGATCCAGGTGGGCGGCGTTGACACCTCCGCCCGTAAAACCCTCGACTTCGCACTGCACCTGGCCGAAACCATGTTCCGGTACGGAGCCGGCGCGCTCGAAGTGGAAACCAGCATCATCGCCGTCACCGCGGCCCTGGGGCTGAAAAACATCGAAGTGGACATCACCAACCAGTCCGTGGGCATCAACTACGCGCCCAAGGACCAGACACCCATTGCGCTGCTGAGGGTGGTTCGTTCCTGGACCAACAACTATGCCGGCCTGGCCAAGGTGCATCAGCTCGTGACGGACATTGTGGCAGGGGGAGTGGGCCGTGATGAGGCAATCCGCCGGCTGGATGAGGCCATTACCAGCCCCAAACCCTTTCCCCGCTGGATGGTTACAGTGGCGTTCGGTACGTTCGCGGCTGCTTTCGTGGGGGTTCTGGGCGGCGGACCCGTCGCCTCGACCATCGCCTTCGCGGCCAACATCGCCATCAGCCTGCTGGCCCGCCAGCTGGGGAGGTGGCGCGTGCCCGACTTCTTCATCACGGCCAGCTGCTCCTTTGTGGTGACACAGCTGGCGCTGGTGCTGTGGCAGTTCGGCTTGACCTCGTCGCCGGCCATCGTGGTGGTGGGAGGCATCCTCCTGCTCCTGCCGACAGGACGCCTCGTTTCATCCGTGCAGGACGCCATTAATGGCTTCCCCGTGACAGCGGCCGGCAGGTTCCTCTCAACCCTGCTCACCTTCGGCGCCATCGTGGCAGGGATTGCTGTCGCTTTCGTGGTGGGCGAGCTGAGCGGGATGCAGCGCATTGACGTCACACAAACCTTTCCGCCCGCGTACGACCTGTGGGTCCTGGTCATTTTTGTGGCGGTGGCCGTGATGGCCATCGGCATCACCGAACAGACCACCTGGCAGCTCCTGTTGCCCACAGCAGCCGTGGGAGTGGCCGGCTATCTCGTGCTGCTTGCCGCCGGCCAGCTGGGCGTGGGTGACCGGTTTTCCCCTGCAATTGCAGCTGTGGTCATCGGCCTGCTGGCGCGTGTGGTGGCGTTGAGGATGGGGGCGCCGCAGCTGGTGGTTGCCGTGCCGGCAGCACTGATCCTGCTGCCCGGCCTCACCATTTTCCGGTCCATGTATGTACTCACCATCGAGGAAGCCGAGATCCTGCTCGGCGCCGGCGGGATGCTCAACGCCGGTGCCATTGTTCTGGGAACGGCCGGCGGCATTGTCCTCGGTGACACCCTTGCCCGCCCGCTCACAGGCAGCCTGGCAAGCAATGAGCGGCGGCGGGCCCGCCGCCGCTAGCCAGGCACCCTGAATCGGCCTAGATCTGTCCCACGGGGAGCTTTTTCTCCGCTTGGAAGACGTCCTCCACCCGGCCCTTGGCCCAGTAGCCGGAGAGCGACACCTGGCTGCGTTCCAGGCCGCGCTGGTCGAAGAGGACCCTCCGGAGGGCCTTCATGTAGCCGCGCTCGCCGTGGGCGAACACGTCAACCCGGCCCGCCGGCCACTCGGTGTTGGCCACGGCCTGCACCAGGAGGTCGCTGTCTCCTGCGGGGACACCGTTGCGGGGCAGCCAGTGGATTTTCACCCCGGTGGGAGCGGCGATCGTCTGGATGTCGGCGTCGGAATCCACCTCAAGGAACGCCAGGCCGGCGGCTTCCGGCGGCAGTGACTCCAGGCAGGCCGCAATCGCGGGCAGCGCGGCCTCGTCACCGGCAAAGAGGTACCAGTCGGCATCGGGCGCCGGGTTGTAAGCCCCACCGGGGCCGGTAAAGGTCAGGGCATCGCCGGGCTGTGCCCCTGCCGCCCACGGACCGGCGAGGCCCTCGTCACCGTGGACCACAAAGTCAATGGCCAGCTCGCGCGCCGCGGGGTCCACCCAGCGGAGGGTGTACGTGCGGGTGAAGGGCCATCGCTCCCGGGGCATGCTCTCGCGGATGCTCCAGAGATCCAGGGGTGAGGGATACTCCACGCCCGGCTGGGGAAAAACGATCTTGACGTACCGGTCCACGAAACCGTTGTTGACGAAGTCCGCGAAGCCGTCCCCGCCGGCGACAATCCGGACCATGTGCGGGGAAAGCTCTTCCCGGCGTACCACGGTGAGGTTGACCTGTGGACGGCTCTTCTTGCTGGCGCTGGTAGCGGCGGGAATGGTGCTCATAAGGTAAGCCTAAGCTAGGGCGCCGGGGGGAGCTCCCAGGTTACGCCAGGGGCGCCCTGTCCGCTCAGGAGTTCGTTGACGCGGCTGAAGGGCCGGGACCCAAAAAAACCGCGGGATGCAGAGAGCGGACTGGGGTGCGCGCTCGCAACGGCGGGAGCTCCGTCCAGGAGAGGGCGGACACTTTCGGCATCCTTTCCCCACAGCACCGCGACCAGAGGCAGCCTGGACCCGTCATGGTTCCGCCGCTGGGCGACGGCGGAGACTGCCGCCGTCGTGATCTTCTCCCAGCCTTTGCCGCGGTGGGAACCGGCCGATCCCGCCCGCACTGTCATCACGCGGTTCATGAGCAGCACGCCCTGGCCGGTCCAGGCGGAAAGGTCGCCGTGGACCCGGGCAGGCAATCCGAGATCCGCTTCCAGCTCGCGGTAAATGTTCGCCAGGCTCCTGGGAATGGGCCGCGTCTGCGGATCCACCGAGAAGGACAAGCCCACCGCGTGCCCGGGCGTCGGGTAGGGATCCTGGCCCACAATCAGGACCTTTACGCGGGCGAGGGGTTGCCGGAAGGCCCGCAGGACGTTCGACGGCGCCGGCAGCACCTGGTGCCCGGCTGCCACTTCGTCCGCGAGGAAGGCGAGCACGCCCCGGAGTTCGTTCTCCACCCCCGAGAGGGCGGCGGCCCAGTCGGGCGCCATGAGCTCCTCCAGGGGAAGTTCCGCCAGCCCCGCAAAACCGGGGCCCTGGGCCGGTTCCTGCCCCAGCCCGAACAAGGCATCTGATTCAACCACCGTCCCATTCTTGCAGGGCAACCGGGCTGGGTCCGGCCGGGCCTTCCCCGGCCGCAAATGACAACACTGTTATTCGTCCGTAGCATGGGGGTCAGACATTTACGTAACCAGCTTAGGAGTGTGCCGTGGCGGAACCAGCTCGGGAGCAGTTGCCGGAGCCGGAACCCCGGCAGTCCCTCCTGGCCGGCTTCACGCTTCGTGACTCACCGTTGAGCGAGCGTGACCAGCAGATGCTTGCCCTGGAACGGCAGTGGTGGAAGTACGCCGGCGCCAAGGAACAAGCCATCCGGGAGCTGTTCGATCTCTCCGCAACGCACTATTACCAGCTGCTCAATGCCTTGATTGACACCGAGGATGCCCTGGCCCACGACCCCATGCTGGTCAAGCGATTGCGTAGACTACGTACATCGCGTCACCGTGCACGGACTGCACGGCGCCTGGGGTCCGACGCGTAAAACGCTCGAGCTGAGCCACCAGCAGCAATCAACAAGGATATCTCCATGACCAAATACGCCCGCGATGAATTCGACAAGGTCCCGGAGGCTGCTTCGCGACAAGGTGTCCACCGCACGGCTTCCGCTCCCTCACGGGTGCGGCTCTGGCCGGTACTCGCCGTGGGCGTCGCCGCTTTGGCGATTGGATTGGTGTCCTTCCTGATCCTTCCCAAGCTCGGCTTCAGCACCCCGGACAACCAGGCCTCCGCAAGCCAGGAGGCGGCTCCGCTGGCCACCACAGGTTCCGCCGCTACGGCCACCCCCGATGCGTCTCCCGAACCCACTGCCGAACAAGCCGCTGCAGCCTCCACAGAGCCTGAAGCCAGCGCAGAGGCCGAGCCGGAGCCGGCCCGGCCAACGTCGGCTCCCGCGTTCATCGACAAGACTCAAAGCGTGGCAATCTACAACGCTGCCGGAACGGCTGGACTTGCCGGCCGGGTCGGTGGAACAGTCCAGGCGGACGGCTGGACGCTGGGACAGGTGGGCAACTGGTCGGGATCACCACAGCAGGCCTCCGTCATCTTCTACCAGGGAGCAGAACAGTTGCCCAGCGCCCAGGCACTGGCGGCTCTTCTCGGCATTCCCACGGTGGTCAACAGCACCGAGTTCCAGATGCCCCTGGTTGTGGTGCTTGGTCCCGGCTACCGGTGACTCCCTGACAGCCTCCGTCCCGCTTCCGGCAGTTACGCCTCAATAACTTCCGCCCAGCTGCCGCGGAACACCCCGCCGCCCCGGCAAGGTCTTCGCTAGAGTGACTCCAGTGATCGTTTGGGGCACCCGGACGGGCCGCACAGATGCAGGACACAAAAGGAAAAGAGTGGTCAGCATGGCACAGGGAACCGTCAAATGGTTCAACGCCGAAAAGGGTTACGGCTTCATCACCGTTGACGGCTCCGGCGATGACGTCTTTGTCCACTGGTCCGCGATCCAGGGTGAAGGCTACCGCGCGCTGGACGAGGGCCAGCGGGTGGAGCTCGAAGTGGGCGAAGGCGAGAAGGGCCCGCAGGCGGAAAGCGTCCGGCCGGCCGGGTGAAAGCTGTCAACCCGCGCCCTGCAACCTTCCGCCGGGCGCTTTCTTTGGCTACGGTCTGCTCTGCCATTGTTCTGACCGCCTGTTCCGGGGTTCCCGGCAATGCACGGGTCGAGGCCGCAGAGGCTTCCGGGGACGGTACCCTTCGCGTGGGACTGATCCTGGACAACACGGGCCAAAGCGGCTTCCTGAATGCACCGCAACTTGCGGCGGCCAAACTCGCCGTGCAGGAAATCAATGCGGCCGGCGGCCACAAGGGCAGGCCAGTGGAACTTCTTCCCCCAATCACGGGGCAAGCTGTGGCAGAACAGGCCCAGGCGTTGACGGCCGCGAAGGCGGACGTCGTCATCGGCCCCACCGACTCAACCAACGCGGCAGCGGCGATGGACGTCCTCTCCCGCTCCCGCACTCCGCTGATCTCGCCCGCCAACACTGCCGCCGGTCTCAGCAGCATCAGCAGCGGCGGCTACTACTTCCGGACTGCAGCGGCCGACGTCGCCCAGGGCCCGGTCCTGGTGAAGCTGGCCAAGGACGCCGGCGCCACGTCACTTGCAGTGCTGTACCAGGAAGGCTCCTACGGCAAGGACCTGTCGGACTTCGTCGCCGCCTCTGCCGGACAGGCCGGTGTCGAAGTGCGGTCCACCGCCGGCTTTGACCCGGGCGACGCGGGCAGCGCGGCCGAGGCTGCGGCGAAGGCTGGACCGGGCGCCGTGATTCTCATAGCCCGCGACGGTGCCCAGGGCGCCCTGGCGGAACTGGCCAATTCAGCTGTTCACGGGAAGCAACTCATCCTAAGCGACGGCGCCTTCGCGCGCTATGGCTCCGGAGTGGCCGCGGGGTACCTGGAGGGCGCCCGAGCCGTAATTCCCGGACAGCTTCCGGACGCCGACTTCCAGGCACGGCTCCTGGCGGTGGACGCGGGCCTGAAGGACGTGTCTTTCGCCGCCGAGGCCTATGACGCTGTTGCCCTTGCTGCCCTGGCCGCAGCGAGGGCCCAGGACGATGCCGGCAGGTCAATTGCCGCGAACCTGATCTCTGTTTCGGGAGGATCCGCGGAAGGGGCAGCGGCGGCCGGGGCAGCGGGGTCCTGCTTGTCCTACAAGGACTGCCTGGCACGTCTGAAGTCGGGGCAGGAGGCCAATTACGACGGCGAGTCAGGACCGATTGCCTTCGACGCCAACGGGGACATCACCTCGGCCACCTTCTCCGTCTTCACTTACGGTGCCGACAACCTCCCGTCGGTGAGCGGCCTTGAGACGGCGGGGCGGGCTTCGGACTGAACCCGCCGCTACGGGCCTGCCACGACGTTTTCCGTTCCCTTCGCTTGCACTCTCACTTAGGGAGTGCTAATTATTGAGTTAGCACTCTGACGTACCGACTGCTAAGCGAAGCTGGTTCCGGCCGGCGGCGCACTGTACCGGTCGTGGAGCGAAGAAACACCTAACTGGAGTGAGATCCGTACCCGGAGGCATACAGAGGCCAACGGCCAAGGATCGTCCGTCGCGGGCACTGCAGCGAAGGTTAAATCTTAACGACTGTCCCGAAAGGACTACTGCCGTTATGGCCAAGATCATTGCATTTGATGAAGAGGCACGCCGCGGCCTTGAGCGGGGCCTGAACACCCTCGCCGACGCCGTTAAGGTCACCCTCGGCCCGCGTGGACGCAACGTCGTCCTCGAGAAGAAGTGGGGCGCCCCCACGATCACCAACGATGGTGTTTCCATCGCCAAGGAGATCGAACTGGACGACCCCTACGAGAAGATCGGCGCCGAGCTGGTCAAGGAAGTTGCCAAGAAGACTGACGACGTCGCGGGCGACGGCACCACCACGGCTACCGTGCTGGCACAGGCACTGGTGAAGGAAGGCCTGCGCAACGTTGCTGCCGGTGCCGACCCGCTGTCCCTGAAGCGCGGCATCGAGAAGGCCGTCGAGGCCGTCACAGCCGAGCTGCTGAACTCCGCCAAGGAAATCGAAACCAAGGAAGAGATCGCCGCTACTGCGTCGATCTCCGCCGGTGACGACGAAATCGGTGCCCTGATCGCCGAGGCCCTGGACAAGGTGGGCAAGGAAGGCGTCATCACGGTCGAGGAGTCCAACACCTTCGGCCTTGAGCTCGAGCTCACTGAAGGCATGCGCTTCGACAAGGGCTACATCTCCGCGTACTTCGTGACTGACACTGAGCGCCAGGAAACGGTCCTCGAGGATCCCTACATCCTGATCGTCAACTCCAAGATCTCCAACGTCAAGGAACTGGTTGCTGTCCTCGAAAAGGTCATGCAGTCCAACAAGCCGCTGCTGATCATCGCCGAGGACATCGAGGGCGAGGCCCTGGCCACCCTGATCGTCAACAAGATCCGCGGCACCTTCAAGTCCGTCGCCGTCAAGGCTCCGGGCTTCGGCGACCGCCGCAAGGCGCAGCTTGCCGACATTGCCGTCCTCACCGGCGGCCAGGTCATCGCCGAGGAAGTTGGCCTCAAGCTCGAAACCGCCGGCCTGGAACTCCTGGGCAAGGCACGCAAGGTTGTTGTCACCAAGGACGAGACCACCATCGTCGAAGGTGCCGGCGACGCCGACCAGATCGCCGGCCGCGTGTCCCAGATCCGCGCCGAGATCGAAAACTCCGATTCGGACTACGACCGCGAGAAGCTGCAGGAGCGCCTGGCCAAGCTGGCCGGCGGCGTGGCAGTCATCAAGGCCGGTGCCGCAACCGAAGTTGAGCTCAAGGAGCGCAAGCACCGCATCGAAGACGCAGTGCGCAACGCAAAGGCCGCTGTTGAGGAAGGTATCGTCGCCGGCGGCGGCGTGGCCCTCATCCAGGCCGGTGCCAAGGCATTCGCCAACCTGCAGCTCTCCGGCGATGAGGCAACCGGTGCCAACATCGTCCGCGTTGCCATCGATGCTCCGCTGAAGCAGATTGCCTTCAACGCCGGCCTCGAGCCGGGTGTTGTCGTCGACAAGGTCCGCGGACTGCCTGCCGGCCACGGCCTGAACGCCGCAACCGGCGAATACGTCGACCTGCTGGCTGCCGGTGTGAACGACCCCGTCAAGGTAACCCGCTCTGCCCTGCAGAACGCGGCTTCCATTGCCGGCCTCTTCCTCACCACCGAGGCAGTTGTGGCTGACAAGCCGGAGAAGAACCCCGCTCCAGTTGGCGGCGGCGACGACATGGGCGGCATGGGCGGCTTCTAAGCCTCCTGCGCCGGGCTTGTCCCGTAGACACACAAATGCGGCCCCTCTTCCGAGGGGCCGCATTTGTGTGTTCCGGCTTTTACTACTTCCTGGCGCCGGCAAGCATTCCTTCAACTTCCTTCCTGAAGGCTTCCGCGGCTGCCTTCGGAGTGAGGCGGTCGTAGAGGACTTCGTCCGTGTACCGCTTGATGACGTTCTGCACACTGCCGGCGCCCACCGGGGGAACGGGCGGAGCTTCCTTCATGTCAGGCGCGATGTCCTTCAGGAAGCCCACCACGGTAGTGTCCGCAGGCTTCAGGGAGGGCGTAATGCTGTCGACGATCTCAGGGTTGGTGGGCACGCCCCGGTCCGTCATCAGGATCGCTCCGGCTTCAGGGCTGTTGGCCAGGTAGTTGATGAAGGTGGCGGCGGCTTCCGGGTGCTTGGACCGTGACGAAGCTGACCAGAACATGGTGGGCTTGTAGTACATGCCGTTGCCTGCCGAGGAGCCGTCATTGCTCGGTGCCCGGAGCATTTTGATGCTGCTGCCGGTGGTCGCCTCCAGGGAGCCGAGCTGGTTGGTCCACCACCACGCCATACCCACCCGGTTGGTGCCGAAGAGGCTTTCTTCAAGTCCAGCCCCGGAGTCTTCGGTGGCAACGGTGGCCGGCGGGCTCGCCTTCGAATCACGCTGTTCCTTCAGGCGCTCCCAGAATGACGCGGCCGTTGCCGTGTCGAAGTCCAGCTTGCCGTCCTCCGAGTAGAGGTTCTCGCCGTGCTGGCGCAGCCATATAATCAGGTCCGCTTCGTTGCTGCCATATGCCGCCCCATAGTTCTTGCCGTCTCCCGCGGCGCTGATCTTTGACGCTGTCTCAATGAATTCGTCCCACGTCCACTTGGTGTCGTCCGGAAGAGGCACATTTGCCGCCTCGAAAACCTTCGTGTTGGCCATGACGACGTAGGCGTTCTGGCCGGTGCTCAGGCCGTACTGGGCGTCGTCATACTGGCCGGACGCCAATGCTTCCTTGTCCAGTTTGGATGTATCAATGCCGTCCTGCTTGGACAGATCCAGCAGGGCGCCGCGTCCGCCGTATTCAGCGATGTACTTCTGGTCCATCTGGATGACATCCGGGGCATCATTGGCCGCTGTTTTGGTGGCGAGCTTGTCCCAGTAGCTGGCCCACTCGCCGGGTTCTGATTCGATCTTGATGTTGGGGTGTTCCGCTTCGAAGGCATCGATGACCTTTTCGGTCTGCGCATTGAGGTACTCGTTGCCCCACCAGGCAAACCGCAGCGTCACTTCCTCATTGCTGCTGGAAGTGGCGGACGTGCCACATCCGGTTGCGAGGAGCGAGAGGGCAACGGCTGCCGCGCCGAGCTGGAACCTTCTCCGGCTAACGGTTGGAATCGTCATTGATGGGCCTTCCTTGTTCTGATGATCCGCTTTCCCGGCGTTCCGGACAGCAACAGCGCAACCCGGTGAGAAAGCGTTTTCTCGATAGTCATCCGATTGTGCCGGGACTTCACTGCTTGAGTCAATAGATATTGGTAAACGCTTTCCTGGCCCCTTCGAAGGCGCCATCCCGGAGCCCGGCGACGGCACCTGTGCGTTGGTTCCGGCGGATCGCTCTATCCGCATCCGCCGTTGTCGTTGGCTTCTGGCAGGATGGACCGGTGACGATTACTGCAGCGGCCGACGGTTCGGCTTTGGGAAACCCGGGCCCGGCCGGCTGGGCCTGGTACGTGAACGACGACTGCTGGCGGGCCGGTGGGTGGCCCCACGGCACCAACAATCAGGGCGAGCTCATGGCCGTCCTGGATCTGCTGCGGGCAACGGCGCACCTTCGCCACGAGGACCTGCACATCCTTTGCGACAGCCAGTACGTCATCAACTCGATTACCAAGTGGATGCCCGGCTGGAAGCGAAAGGGCTGGCGGAAGGCAGACGGGAAGCCGGTGCTGAATGTCGATCTGCTCAAGGAGCTGGACCGGGAACTCGCCGGACGGAAGTACAGGTTCGAGTGGGTTAAGGGGCATGCCGGGCATGACCTGAACGAAGCCGCCGATGAGCGGGCCCGGGCAGCCGCCACCGCCTACCAGCAGGGCGTAGCAGCCCGCTCGGGGCCGGGATTTCCCGGCGCCCACCACACGGCAGCGGGCAAAGCCCCTGCCGCTGTTGACGCCGCAGCAGCGACCTTCGGCGATTTTGACCTCTTCAGCCAGCAGGACGCCGCTCCGCAACGCGCTCTTCACCAGGACACCTCTCAGCAACGCGCTCTTCACCAGGACGCCTCCCAGCAACGCGCTCCTCAGCAGGATGCCGCGTGGCGGGACATTGCCCGGCAAGGCGCTGCCCGGGAAGAACCTGCCGAGGAAAACTCTGCACGGAAGGATTTTACCCAGCTGGACTTTGCCCAGCTCGACGGCGCTTTCGACCTCGCCAACGCAGGCGGGGCGAAAACGGCGGCGCCTGAAGCGCTGGTGGAAGAGCTGGAGCGGGAACTGCTCGGACCCCTGGTGCGCGGCGATATTGGCAGGACAGCGGTCCTGCTGCATCCTGATTTTCTGGAGATTGGCAGCTCGGGCAGGGTCTGGACGCGGGATGCCATGATGATGGCACTCGAAGAAGACCCGGGGGAGCGGACCGACATCGAAATCCTCGGTGCGGACCGCATCGGCAGCACCGCTGTGCTGCTGACGTACCGAAGTTACGCGCGCTCCGGCACCATCCTCAGAAGCTCACTCTGGGTACTGGACGGTGGCCGATGGCGGCTGCGGTTCCATCAGGGCACCCCCGAAGCCTAGGAACTGGCCGGGTTAACTGAACCGCTGGGTGTTTCCCTGCTCCGCCTGGGCGTAGGTGGCCGCAGCGGACGAGAGAGCCATGTTAATCGAGGCCAGTGAGGCCTCCACTCTTCCCTGCGTGATGGTCCACTCCGTGATGAGTGCTTGAAAGTTGGTGGCGGCGGAGCCGCGCCAACTGCCTTGGAGCTCGTCAAGCCCCCGCTTCATGGCCTGGACGTCAGCGCTGATCCGGTCCACTGTCGCCTGGACGGTGGCGGACTTGAGCTGGAGCAGTTCTGTATCGACGGAAATGATGCTCATGGCGTTGCCTTTCGCTGAAGCGGGCAGCGTCTGCTCCCGCGCCCGGGCTGTCCGGGCCACATTGACGAGCCTACGAAAGCGGTTTGCCAGCCGGCATGACCGGGACTCTATATGTGGATAACGCGTCCGTCGCTGCCCTTGGGGCCGTTGCCGGCAGCCTTGGGAAATGAACCGAGGCTCTCCACGCGGGTAGTGTCCGCGGACCGGTTCCCCGCTGCATCATCGCGGTGCGGGAGGGTGACCACAAGTGTTGCGCCCCCGCCGGCGGTGTCTTCCACGCGCACGGAGCCGCCGTGGGAGCCCACGATGGCGGCCACAATTGCCAGCCCCAGCCCGCTGCCGCCGGTCTCCCGTGTCCGGGAGGTGTCCGCCCGGTAGAAGCGTTCAAAAACCTTTGACGCGTCCGCCTCAAAAATACCGGGCCCGTGGTCGCGGACTTCAATGACTGAGCGGAGCTTCCCGTCCGCCTGGGGGCGGACACCAACCGCCAGTTCGATCGGGCTGTCCTCGGGGGTGTAACGCAGGGCGTTGCCTACCAGGTTGCCTACCACCTGGCGGAGTTTGGCTTCGTCGCCGAGCGCGGGCGCCGGAGCTGCCGGACCGCCGTCGAGTCCTATAAGCGATATGACCCGGGACCGGGCGCTGGCCTGCGTGTCCACTACCGCATCGTGGGCAATCAGCTGGAGGTCAACCGGCTTTTGCTGCAACGGGCGCTGCTCATCAAGGCGGGCCAGCAGCAGCAGGTCCTCCACCATGGAGCCCATCCTCTTGGCTTCGCTTTCGATCCTGCCCATGGCGGTGGCCACGTCCTCGTCGGTGGCCAAAGCCCCGTGCCGGTACAGCTCGGAGAAGCCCCTGATGGTTACCAACGGGGTCCGCAGTTCGTGCGAGGCGTCGGCCGCGAAACGCCGCATCCTCGCCTCCGACGCCGTGCGCGCGGAAAAGGCGGTTTCAATATGGGCAAGCATGGAATTGAGGGAGCTGCTGAGCCGGCCGAGCTCCGTGCTGGGGTTTTCCACTTCCACACGACGGGACAGATCCCCGGCGGCGATGGCGGCGGCGGTCTTTTCCACCCGGGCAAGCGGCCGGAAGGCCCGCGATACAGTCCAGCTGGCGATCAGGGACGCCAGCAGCAGGGTCAGCAGGCCCACGCCCAGGACAACCAGGGTGGCGTGCCTCAGGACGTCGTCAACGGTTTCCAGCGGCAGTCCGATGACCACTACCGCCGTGGTCTGGTCGTTCTGCACCGTCACCGCGATGACCCGCCAGTTCTGGCCGTCCGTGCCCCTCACCTGGAAGGGGGCTTCGCTGTGCGCCTGGGCCTGTTCCACACTCATTGAGCTGATGTCCGGTCCGGTGTCCGGTTCTGCGCCGAACGGGAAGGGCTCTTCACCGGGCACGAACAGGATCAGCGCATAGTCGGTGGGAACTGCAGGGTTGCTGGGTGCCCGCAATTGGAAAAAGGACTGTTGCCGGTCCGCCAAATCAACGGCTGCATACAGTTTGGCGTCCACCTGGTCCTGAAGGTAGCTGTGGAGCAGGGTCAGGGTGCCTGCCCCGGTCACCGTGAGGGCGACGGTGAGCAGGGCCATGATCATGGCCACCAGTTGTGTCCTGAGTGAAGCCGACTTCCACCGCTGCTGCAAGGTCAGCGCTTTTCTGCCGTCCGGAGCACGTATCCGACACCCCGCTTGGTCTGGATCAGGGCAGGAGCTTCAGGGTCGATGTCCACTTTCCGGCGGAGGTAGGAGATGTAGGACTCAACGATGGAGGCATCGCCGTTGAAGTTGTACTCCCACACATGGTCCAGGATCTGCGACTTTGACAGCACCCGGTTGGGGTTGAGCATGAGGTAGCGGAGCAGCTTGAACTCCGTAGGGGACAGCTCGATGACTGTGCCTCCGCGCCGGACTTCGTGGGCGTCGTCGTCCAATTCCAGGTCATCGACCCGTATCACGGCGTCGTCGTCGAGCTGGGGCTGGGTCCGGCGCAGGACGGCGCGGATGCGGGCGACCACTTCATCAAGACTGAAGGGCTTGGTGACGTAGTCGTCCCCGCCAACAGTAAGGCCTGTGACCTTGTCTTCCGTGTCGTCCCTGGCCGTCAGGAACAGAACGGGGAAATGCTTGCCGGAAGCCCTGAGCCGGCGGGTGACGGTGAAACCGTCCATGTCCGGGAGCATCACATCCAGGACGGCGAGATCCGGGGCGTGCACGTCGGCAGCGGCAAGGGCGTCGCGGCCGTTTGCGGCCGACACGACGTCGAAGCCGGCGAACCGCAGGGATGTCGAAAGCAACTCGCGGATGTTGGGTTCATCATCCACTACCAGGAGCTTCGCTTCAGGGCCGTTCTTGTTCATATTCCCATCATGCTCCCAGACACTGGGAGTTGTCTGGATAGTCCTTGGGAGCCAGGTGGGGAAGCACGCGTTGCCGCCTACCAGCCCAGGGTTCCGGGTCCTCCCTTAAAGGGTCCCACTATCCGTGAGGTTATCCAGCCGCCGTAAAAGCCTCCGGATTGCCCGCCGACAACCTCACCGTCGACCTCGCAACGGTCCATCCTGGCGGGATAGACGGCAACGTGATCCAGGAGCGCGGCATATGCGGCAACAGGCTGAGGATAGAACCAGGCTGATCTTTCCCGGACCTGCCCGCCTCCGCGCACGGTAAGGTATCCCGCTGTGCCCTTGAACTCGCAGAAGCTGCTTCCTGGCGCGGGCTCCAGAGCACCCGGGCAGAACTCAGACCGGGGCAGGTAATAGACCGGAGGGTGGCTGGTCTCCAGAACACGGAGCGAGTCCGTGGTGTCCAGAATCAGTTCACCACCCAGAACGATCCGGAGTCGTTCCCTGCTTGGCTCCACGCGCGGCGGGCGGGGATAGTCCCATACTGACTCCTGGCCCGGCAGGGGAACGATGGGCTTTCCTTCAAAGTGCATGCCTCCAGTGTGCGCCTCATCTTTGCCGGCCGCACTGGAGAGCCTTCGCGAAGGAAGCCGTCTATTCGGCCGTTTCCACGTCCTTGGCGTCCATGATGCGGTAGGCATAACCCTGCTCGGCGAGGAACCGCTGGCGCTTGGCCGCGAAGTCCTGGTCCAGGGTGTCCCGTGCAACCAGGGAGTAGAACCGGGCGGCCCGGCCGTCCTTCTTGGGCCGCAGCAGCCTGCCGAGCCGCTGTGCCTCCTCCTGCCTGGACCCGAACGAACCGGAAACCTGGATTGCCACTGAGGCTTCCGGCAGGTCGATGGAGAAGTTGGCCACTTTGGACACCACGAGCGTCTGGATCTCGCCCGCGCGGAAGGCATCAAAAAGTTTCTGGCGGACCTTCACGGACGTGTCACCCTTGATCACCGGCGCGTTCAGGCGCACGCCAAGATCGTCGAGCTGGTCAATGTACTGGCCTATGACCAGCAGTTGCTCCCCGGCGTGCCGGGCAACGAGCTGCTCCACCACCAGGGTCTTGGATTCCGAGGTGGCGCAAAGCCGGTACTTGTCCGCGTCCTCGGCCATGGCATAAACCACCCGCTCGTCCCGGGGCAGGTCCACACGCACCTCAACACAATCTGCAGGGGCAATGTAGCCCTGGGACTCGATGTCCTTCCAGGGCGCGTCGTAGCGCTTCGGTCCAATCAGGCTGAAGACCTCGCCCTCGCGGCCGTCTTCCCGCACCAGGGTCGCAGTGAGGCCCAGGCGCCGCCTCGCCTGCAGGTCCGCCGTCATCCGGAAGATCGGGGCGGGCAGCAGATGGACCTCGTCGTAGATGATCAGGCCCCAGTCGTGTCCGTCCACAAGCTCCAGGTGCGGATACAGACCCCCGCGCTTCATGGTGAGGACCTGGTAGGTGGCTATGGTCACCGGCCGGACTTCCTTCAACGCCCCCGAGTACTCGCCGATCTCGTCCTCTGTGAGGGATGTGCGCCTGAGCAGCTCGTCCTTCCACTGCCGGGCAGCCACGGTGTTGGTGACCAGGATCAGGGTGGTGGTGGAGCCGGTGGCCATCGCCGCTGCGCCCACCAGGGTCTTGCCGGCACCACACGGCAGCACTACAACCCCGCTGCCTCCGGCCCAAAAGTTGTCGCTTGCCATCTGCTGGTACGGCCGCAGCTTCCAGCCGTCTTCATTCAGCGCAATCAGGTGCGGGGTGCCGTCAACGTAGCCGGCCAGATCCTCCGCCGGCCACCCGATCTTGAGCAGGAGCTGCTTGAGTTGCCCGCGCTGGGACGCGTGCACCACCACAGTTTCGCCGTCGATGCGCGGTCCCAGCAACGGTTGGATCTTCTTGGACCGGATGACTTCCTCCAGGACCGGATAATCGTCCGTCCGCATGACCAGCCCGTGCTGTAAGTCCTTTTCCAGCCGCAGCCGGCCGTACCTGGACATGGTTTCCTCGACGTCGATCAGCAGCGAGTGCGGTACAGGGAACCGGGAGTACTTCAGGAGGGTGTCCAGGACCTTCTCGGCGTCCAGCCCTGCCGCGCGGGCATTCCACAGGCCCAAAGGGGTCAGCCGGTAGCTGTGGATGTGCTCGGGGGCACGCTCGAGTTCCGCGAACGGCGCGATGGCATGCCGGGCTTCGGTGGCGAGCTCGTGGTCCACCTCAAGGAGGATGGTTTTGTCGCTCTGGACTATCAGGGGTCCGTCGTTCACGCGGGGGAGTCCTTCACTGGCGCAGTTCCTCTGCGGCCTCAATATCAATGATGCGGTGAATGGACAGCACCCGTTCGGTGTCCTTGGCGGGATCAAAGACCCGCACCCGTCCGCCGCTTACGGAAAGGGGAACAACGATTTCCAGGTTGGCATTCCCCATCCCGTCCACCACGTTCATGCTGATGCGCTGCTTGAGCCGGATGGCCCGCTGCAACGCCTCCAAACCCAGCTGTGTGGCCGCCTCACCGTCGTGGTCGCCGTCCGGGCCGAGGTTCCCGACGGCGGCAGGGCGGTGCCGCAGCACGTCAAGTTGTGCCTGTACTTCTTCCGCCGGCGGGGCTGTCCGCGGTGCCGTGTAGACGGGCCGTGACGTGGCCGACGACGCAGGAGCGCGCCGCAGCCGGAGCACCGGCTGGGCGGAATCGTCAAAGGAGGGGGAAAGACCCAGACTGCGAAGAACCTGCGCTGTCTCACGCGGCGGCGCCGAGGAGATGAGGACGGTGGGCGCAATCCGGACCAGGCCCAGCCCCTCTGTTTCCGGGCCGGTCAGCAGCCCCAGCAGAGCACCTTCGTCCTCGCTCTGGACAAAGCTGGCGGCTGCACCCACCCGCAACCGGCCGTGCCGGGCGGCCGTATCCTCTACCAGGTACTGCAGCGGCTGGGGTACTGCCGTGGCCGAGTGCTCCTTCAGGAACTCCAGCACAGTGGAAGCGTCATGACCGGCGTCCAGCGCACGGCGGATGGAGCCGGGCGAGAACCGGTAGATGGTGGCCGGCCCCTGGCCTTCGGCGTCGGCCATCAGCAACAGTTTTTCGGTCAGCGCTGGGGCGAGGTATCCGGGCGCCACGGCGGTAAGGTCCGCCTGGAGCAGTACGTGGTTCAGTTCGGCGGGCAGGTGCTCACCAAGGATGGAAAGAGCAGTTTCCGGTTCGTCGTCTGCGATGGCCCTTCCAAGCTGGCTCAGGGCCCCGGAGCCGAGCAGGCCCAGTACCTCGGCTTCGGCCAGGACCCCGCGGATCAGCGAGCTGAAGCGCCGGGCCATGCGCGGCTGGGCCCACTCGGCCCGCTGAAGCACCGCACCCGCGTCCAGGACCGGCGCTGTTCCGTCCGGGGCTTCTGCTTCAGCGGTCAGTTCATTCAGGATCTCCAGGATCCGCCTGCGGATTACAGGTGCATCGGGCCGTTGCGCCTCGGCCGACAACGCAGTGATGGTGCTTCCGGAAGCTGACCGGTGCGGGGCTGACCCCGGGGATCCCTTGATGGGCTGCCCCACCATGGAAGGCACGCGCTCGCTGGCCAGCCAGGCGTTGACCAGCCAGAGCCATTGTTCCTGCCGGGGCAGGGCAAGCCATTCCAGTTCCGGCGGCTGAACCCACGACGACGAGTCAACGTCCAGGCGGATCAGCCCGGCCAGCCCGCAGAGCTCGAGGAGAAGGCCGGCATGGGGCTGGTCGATCCTGAGCAGCTCGGCCAACCGTCTCATCTCGCGGACGCCCACACCGCCGCTGCGCAGGGTGGCCAGGGGCTGGTCCCGCACCACATGCAGGATTTCGCCCACCAGCCGCAGGGTCTCGCTGATGGCTCCCAGGGCTGCGTTCCGCCGGAGGGCGGCGCTGGTGCGGCCAAGCTCGGGGACCGGCGGCGAAAGGCTGAAGTCGTTGATGATGGCACCGCCCCTCAGCGAGAGCCCCACGCTGTGGGGCAGCTCCACATGTGCGGCGTCCAGGGGAACCAGCAGGCCGCGCGCAAGGAGCCAGTCGATGGGTCCGACGTCGGATCCCTCGGCTGTGATGGATGCCTTGCGCTGCGCCTGGGGGACCGCACCCATGGCCCAGTTCCGGAACCTGGCGAGCAACGCCGCCGTCCTTTCCGGGGCGGTGGCCAAAATGTCCTGGAGGGCCTCGGGCGAGGACGTCCAGCGCTGCAGGGCAAGGGCAGCCTCCATGGGCGTGGTGGCTTCGTGGACGGGTGCGCCACTGCGGTGAAGTTCGGACACGAGCTGGACCGCCCGCTGCGCGAACGCCGGCTGGAGGCGCACCAGCTCGGTGTAGCTGCGGCCAAGCCCCGCTGGATAAATCCCTACGACGTCCTTAAGGCTGCCCACAGGGAGGTAGTAGCGCTGCCTGTTGCCGGGGACTGCCCCGGGCGGGGGTTCTGCGCGGTGGACCAGGGCAAGTTCCTGGAGCGAGACCAAAATCCGTTCCACAGCCGCAACGGAGGAACCCGGGATCATCTTCCGCAATCCTGCCGCGGAGGCACTGTGCTCCGTATCCGTGTTGGTGCACAGATGGAGGGTTTCAAGGACCTGCATCTGCGGCCGGTTGAGCCGCTCCAGCGCGCGCTGGACGCTGACCCGCCCGCTGGCCCTGGCTGCGAGGGCGGCGAAGTCGGGAACCGGAGGCGAGATGAGGTCTGGCCGCGCGTCGAACAGTGCCTGCAACGAGTCATCGCTGCGGGCCTCCAGGTCCTTGCTGAGCGCGCGAATGAGGGACATCAGTCCAACGTTACCGTCCGTCGTGTTTTCCTGCCCTGCGGCGTCCGGCGGCGCTGTCCAGGACAAGGAACAGCATCAGGAGGAATGCCAGCGGCAAGCCGTAAAGGGCGGTGTACGTGACCCAAACCGGCGACACGGAACCGGCAAAGGCGAAGGCCATAACGGCAGCCACCGCTGCCAGTGAAATCACGGCAATGGCTGCGGCGAGGATCGTCAGGGGACGCCGGTAACGCGAGGGTGTCATGGATGTAACGCTAACAGTCCGGCCTGACAGCTCTGCAGGGGTGCGCCGGTGCGTTGCGGAGCGCCATCGAAAGCAGGATAACGGCAGTTGTCAGGATAACCTTGAGGGATACAGACCAACACGGTCTCCAGCCGTCATACCCTGAACCCGCACAGCAATGCGGATGCGGTGACGGCTGGCCGTGTCTCAAGACGTCAGAACGAAGAAGGTTAATTACGTGCCTACCGGCAAGGTCAAGTGGTATGACAAGGAAAAAGGCTTCGGATTCCTCGCGGGCGAAGACGGACAGGAAGTCTTCCTGCCCAAGTCGTCGCTGCCCGAGGGCGTCACGGAGCTGAAGGCCGGCACCCGCGTTGAATTCGGTGTGGCCGATGGCCGCAAGGGCGCCCAGGCCCTGGGCCTGCGCGTGCTGGACAAAACGCCGTCCATCGCGAAGGCCAAAAGGCCCAGCGCGAAGGACCTTGCACCGCTTGTCCAGGATCTCGTGACCGTCCTGGACAACCTGTCCGGAACCCTCTCCAACGGCAAATACCCGGAAGGCAATAAGGGCAAGGCCATCGCTGCCGCCCTGCGTAAGGTTGCCGACGAGCTGGACGTTTAGGCCCCATGAAACCGGAAGCTGATCAGCAGGACCCGCAGTCAACCGTCCCGGAACCGGTGGACCTGGCGTCCTTGGCCGCGGGCTCGCTGGACATTGAGTTGGTGGACCCGGTGTCGGTGGATCCCGCATCAGTGGACCTGGTGGCGCTTCAGGCAGGTGCCGCACCGGCCGGGGAGGCCGATGTTGCTGCCGCCTCTGCAGGCCTTCCGCCTGCCGCGCCGACGGTTGCAACAGCCAAACCGGCCAAGCGGCGGGCAGGGGTGCCTGTGTGGCGGACCGGAAAGCCGGACGCTTTCCTTGCCGCTGCCGTGGACACGGCACGGACCGCCCTTGCAGGCATCACCTCTGCGTCAGACATTGGGGCGCACCTGGCAGCTAAAAGCGAAGGCGACCGGCTGGTAACCCACCTCTTTGAATGCAGGCTGCCCGGTTACGTCGGTTGGCAGTGGTTCGCCGTGCTGACACGGAACTCCCGGTCCAAAGTAGTCACAGTCAACGAGCTCGGCCTCCTGCCGTCCGAGGAATCCATCCTCGCGCCGGAATGGGTGCCGTGGGCGGAACGCGTCCGGCCCGAGGATGAGCAGGAACCGGAACCGGAAACAGCCGAACAGCACGTCTTTGAAACAGCGGCGGAGGCGCCTGAAACTGTTGCGGTTCCCGATTGGACAGCGGGCGCTGCCTCCACTGAACCTGACCCCACTGAACCTTTTTCCGGTGAACCTGCCGAGGGCGTTGCCGCTTCCCTGGATGCTGTCGGCCTGGGCGAAGCGCAGTCCGGCGAAGCACAGGACGGCGAAGCGCAGTCCGGCGAAGCACAGGACGGCGAACGGCAGCAGGGGGAAGAGCAGGACGCTGAGGCCCCGGCGCAGCCCTTCGACCACGACGCCGGAAGGCACTAAGGCTCAAAGTCACGCGAACGCGGGCTGAGTGACCAGCTCCGACGCACCAACGGCGCCGACCGGGAAACCCGGGCGGCGCCGTCGTACTTAACCAATAGGTGTTAAATTATTTGGGCTTCTGGCGCAGCCCCGTTTCGCGACGCAGCACGATTCACTTGCGCAGTTCGCCCACGACGTAGTCGATGCTGGCGAGAAGGGCGGAAACATCTGCCGGCTCGATCGCCACGAACGTCGCGATGCGCAGTTGGTTTCGGCCGAGCTTGCGGTACGGCTCCGTGTCCACAATTCCATTGGCCCTCAGGACCTTGGCAACCACGGTGGCGTCAACAGACTCATCGAAGTCAATGGTTGCGATGACGTTGGAACGCTCATCCGGGTTGGTGACGAAAGGGGTGGCGAATTCCGACGCCTCGGCCCAGCTGTAGATGCGTCCGGCAGAATCAGCTGTGCGGGCAGAAGCGAAATCCAAACCACCGTTGGAGTTCAACCACTGCACCTGCGCGTCCAGCGTTACCAGGGTGGACAGCGACGGGGTGTTGTAGGTCTGGTTCAGGCGCGAGTTGTCGATGGCGGTTTGCAAATCCAGGAAATCGGGAATCCAGCGGCCGCTGGACCTGATCCGCGCCGCCCGTTCCAGTGCGGCGGGGGAGAACAGGCCAAGCCAGAGCCCGCCGTCGGAGGCAAAGTTTTTCTGCGGAGCGAAATAGTAGACATCACTCTGTGCAACGTCCACATCCAGTCCACCCGCTGCGGACGTTGCGTCCACAAGCACCAGTGAGCCCTCGTCCACCCCATCGACACGCTGCACGGGGGCTGCGACGCCGGTGCTGGTCTCGTTCTGGGGCCAGGCGTAGACGTCTACACCGGCTTCGGCCTGGGCGGAGGGGCGGGTGCCGGGCTCGGACTTGATGATGGAAGAGGCCTCGAGGAAAGGCGCCTTGTTGGTAGCCGCTGCGAATTTCGATCCGAACTCGCCGAAGGACAAGTGCTGGGCTTTCTTTTCCACAAGGCCGAAGCTGGCAATGTCCCAGAACGCTGTGGAGCCGCCGACGCCGAGTACAACTTCGTACCCTTGCGGGGCCTGGAAGAACTGGCTGAGGCCCTCGCGGACGGAGCCAACGAGGTTCTTGACCGGGGCCTGCCGGTGGGACGTACCCAGGATGTTTTTCGCGGCCGCGGACAGGGCATCAATCTGCTCCGGTCTGACCTTGGACGGCCCTGCGCCGAACCGTCCGTCCCGGGGCAGGAGGTCGGCGGGAATAGTGATGCTGGGTTCGCTCACAGGTGCTCCAATTTCGGCGTGGACACGGCTTTGGTCCGGACGGGTGCTGGTGGCCGGCAGCCGGTGACAGCTGCAACCAGGGCCTCCCTCATTCTGCCCTGTGGGACTGTTGGGGCGGGAACCGGAGCCGTCATAGTCCAGTCAATGAGACGGTCACACAGCCCGCCGCAACTAATCGGACAAAGTCAAAATAGGCTAAGCTTTTCCACGGACTACGTCGCAGTTGAAGGCGATACGGTGGGACAACGCAAGGTACTGCGCTCGAGGAGCTGAGCTGGATGACGGATCTGATTGATACTACGGAGATGTACCTTCGGACCATTCTGGAGCTCGAGGAAGAGAACATCGTTGCCCTGCGTGCGCGTATCGCCGAACGGCTTCGCCACTCCGGACCCACCGTTTCCCAGACCATTGGACGGATGGAGCGGGACGGCCTCGTGGTGGTTTCCGGCGACCGCCACCTGGAGCTCACTGAGACCGGCCGTAAGCGCGCCACCGAAGTCATGCGCAAGCACCGCCTGGCTGAGCGGCTCCTCGCCGACGTGATCGGACTGGACTGGGCCTACGTCCATGACGAGGCCTGCCGCTGGGAGCACGTGATGAGCGAGCGGGTGGAACGGCGCATCTACGAGATGCTCGACCACCCCACCAAGTCTCCGTACGGAAACCCCATCCCCGGGCTGGCCGCGCTGGGCGGCATGCCTTCCCTTGGTTTTGGCGACGGGGCTGTCAGCCTTCTGGAGGCGATGAAGTCCTACGGCTCTGCCTCTGTTGTCACCATCAGCCGGCTTGCTGAACCCATCCAGGTGGAGCCTGAGCTGCTCTCGCAGCTTGACGAGGGCGGCATCCGGCCTGGCGCTGCTGTGTCCCTGGAACGGGTGGGTGATTACATCTCCGTCCGGGTCCCGGGCATCGAAGGGGCGCTCGAGCTGCCGCCGGAGGTAGCGGCCCACGTGTTCGTGGCCCTCGCCTGAGAATCCCCGTCGGGTGCCCTACCCCATGTGAAGTGGCTTACGCAAAGATAACGGAATTGTTACTTTGCCCCTTTTGCCTCTATAGTTGAACTGAAGTTGATATTAAAGCGTTACCTGATCCGGAGCCGAGCTCTGCCAGCGGATCAGGAGCACGAGTCGTAACTGGCAGAGGCGGGGGAACCACAAGCGGCAGCCGGGGGACTGCCTTGGGGTTAAGTCCGTCAGCAGCAAGCCTCTTCCAGTGAAGGATTCCTCCGGGATATCTCTGTGCCGAAGCTTGCTTACGGCGGACCGGGTCTTTGCACTCTCTGACCCGAATCCGACAGCTAACTTCGCAGGCTTTCCAGAGAGGACCCTTCTTGACCATGCACAATTCCAGGGGACGCCGCCGCGCGCCGGTCCCTGCTTCGACACCGCGCGTTGTCGAAGTCATCACCTCGGAACGCCCCCGCGATCCGCACCGTGATGCTCGCCGGCGTCGGGGTCCCTTCCGTCAGGTCACCGAATTCGCTGCAGCCAGCGGCATCGGCCAAAAGGCCGGCGTGGCACTTGCCGCCACCGGACTGGTACTCACCGTGACCGTACCGGCCACCAGTCCCGTCATGGCCACCGATACCTTGGGATCCTCTGCCGTTGCCGCGTCAGCTGTTGCCCCGCAGCCCCAGATCACCGCAGAAGCCGGGGCCGCGATTGACTTCAGCCGTTCCGCTGTAGTCACCCAGGCGGACCCGGACGGAAAGCTGAAGCAGCTGCTCAGCGCCCAGTCTGCCGGCGCCGTAACCCGCGCTGCTTCCACGGGAAGCCTCGGTGCCCCACTCGCTGCCTTGACCACTGCTTCGCCGTTCGGCTACCGCGTCAGCCCGATCACGGGAGGCTCCGGCGACTTCCACCGCGGGCAGGACTATGTGGCCCAGTGCGGCACATCCGTCCTGGCTGCGGCCACGGGAACTGTTACCTTCGCCGGCTGGCACGAGTACGGTGGCGGCAACCGCGTTGTAGTGGACCACGGCAACGGCCTGGAAACCACGTACAACCACCTCTCCTCCTTCAGCGTGAAGGAGGGGCAGACAGTTTCCCGCGGAGACGTTGTAGCCCTCAGCGGGACCACAGGTGCCTCCACCGGCTGCCACCTGCACTTTGAGGTCCAGGTCAACGGTGAGGTCGTCGACCCCACCAGCTGGCTCTAGTCAAGTGACCGCTTGCTATCAAATCATCTTGACCTGCCGTGACCTGAATGTGACATTCACGCAAAACTGCTGTACCGTCTAACTCGCGTCAACTTTTCCGAAGTTGACGCTCTTGTGCGGATTGCCTAACTCTGCCACCGCTCAAGGTCCGTTCGCATTTCATCGTCTGGCAGGGGCGGGGGAACCAATTGTGGCCTTTAGTTTCGAAGGCCTTGGGGTTAAGTCGCAAAAGCTTCCCAGGAAGCCGCGCGGCCGGGTGACTCCCATCCGAATCCGACAGCTCACCTCGCAGGCATTGGGAGAGGCTACCTTCGTGTCTTCACGCCATAATTCGGCGCGCCACCGCGCGCAACCGGTTCGTACCAACGCCCTGGACTCCATGTCCAAGGCTGTTAGTGCCAATGCCGGGACAGTAGGTCGCCAGGCTGCAGTCATCGCTGCTGCATCCGGCCTCATCCTGACCATGGGCCTGCCAGCCAATGCAGCAGATACCACTGCTGGTATCTCCGCTTCCACCGAGTCCGGATCCGCGCAGCCCGCCCTTGCCGTCACCGCGGCACCCACGGCTACCGTTTCCTTCGAACGGCCGGTTGTGACCACCATCGCCGCTCCTGTTGTGGAGCCTGTGACAGTCCAGTCAACCTCCGATGACGAGGACGCCCCCGCCGCATCGACTGCAGCGACCGCGTCAACTGCCCCCACTGCGGCGACTGCCACCACAGCAGCAGCAAAGAAGATCGCCGAGCCCGTCGCATCCGCGGCCAGCTCGGGCATCGCGGCCATCGCTTACACCGGCATCGGCAGCCCGTACGTCTGGGGCGGCACCACCCCCAATGGCTGGGACTGCTCCGGCTTCACCCAGTGGGTCTACGCCCAGGCCGGCATCAGCATCCCCCGCGTGAACGCATGGACTGCAATGAAGCCCACGTCCACGCCGCAGCCCGGTGACCTTGTTATGCAGAACGGCGGAGCGCACGTTGGCATCTACGTCGGCAACGGCATGATGATCAGCGCCCTGAACCCCTCCCAGGGAACGCTGCTGCACTCGGTAGCCGCTACCGGCTCCTCCGCGTTCTTCACCATGAACTAGTTCTTCGACCTTACGGTCCAAGAGCTTTTTCTTTGCCCAAACACGCTTTTCGCTAAATCACACATCCCCGTTCAGGGCGTGCCGGCGTACCCCCAAGATGCCGGCACGTCCAGTCCCCTTTGGCTGCCTACATGCGGTTCGAAGGAAAACGAAAGAGAGAACTGATGACTACTCGTGCAACCGCACGGCACCGCGCCGAGGTCACCAAAACCAACTCGCTCGCCATCATTGCCAAAGCTGTCGGCGACAACGCCGGCGGCGTAGGACGCCAGGCGGCTGTTATCGCAGCGGCTTCCGGCCTTGTCCTGACCAGCGGCCTGGCAGCCAACGCTGCTGACGCCAACGTCCAGCGTGATTCCGCTCCGGCTTCCACCCTGGAAGTTGAATCAACCGTTGAGGCTCCGATTTCGGCTGCTTCCACCATCGCCATCTCCTTCGAGAAGCCGGCTGTAACCACCACCCCGGCCCCCGTAGTGGAAGCCCCCGAGCCCGAAGTCGAGGCAGAAGCTGAGGTTCAGAAAGCCGCTCCGGCTCCTGCTCCCGCCACACGGACTGCCGCTGTCGCCAAGGTGACCGCCACGGCGCCGGCAGCAGCCGCTCCGGCAGCAGCCGCGCCCGCCGTTTCTGCACCGGCAAGCGGCAAGGGTGCGGCGATCCTGTCCGCCGCCTACGCACAGCTCGGCGTTATGCAGGACTGCACCATGCTGGTTACCAACTCCCTGGCTGCCGTGGGCATCAACTTCCACGACTGGCCGGCAGGCTACCTTTCCCTGGGCCGTACGGTCAGCGCTGCAGAGGCTCAGCCGGGCGACCTCATCTACTACGCCAACGGTGGTTCCGGCATGGCGCACATCGCCGTTTACGCCGGCAACGGCCAGGCCGTCCACGGTGGCTACAACGGCAACCAGACTGTTGTCTTCAGCGCCAACGTAGGCTCCGGCCCGGTGTTCATCCGCGTCAACTGACACTTTCCGCCACGTTTTGCATAGCTGACGAAATCCAGACAGGACCCCTGCCCTTCCGGCGGGGGTTCTGTCAGTTAACCCGGAGGGTTTGCGGGTCCCGCGCCTATTTTGGTTCGGACACGGCTGCCTCCGGCTTCAGCGATTAGCTGATAGTGCACTTCTTTGTTTACTCTTGTGGTGTCGATCCATAGCCCGGACATGCCGAGGGCAGCCGGCCCTCGTGCCCCTGACGGGTGCGGCCGTGAAGAGGTACGTGCATGCGCACTCTCGTTCTGAATGCTGGATATGAACCGCTGGCGGTTATTACTTTCCGCCGGGCGCTGGTGCTTGTGCTCACGGGCAAGGCGAGCGTTGTGGCTGAGGGGGACGATCCCGTCGTGGGTCCCCAGGAGATTCTGGGCCGCCCGTCCGTGATCCTCCTGAACCGCTACATACGCCCCAGATACAACCAGTCCACGGCCGTTAGCCGACGCGGAGTGCTCCGGCGTGACGGGCACAAGTGTGCTTACTGCGGTAAAGCTGCGCACACCATCGACCACGTTCAACCAAAGTCCCGCGGAGGTGCGGAGTCCTGGGAAAACCTGGTGGCTGCCTGCTTGAAATGCAACAACGTCAAGGGCGACCACACCCCGGCGGAAATGGGCTGGAAGCTGAGGTTCGTTCCGGAGCCTCCGCATGGGACCATCTGGCAGATCAAGGAACTCGAGAAGCCGACGCCCGCCTGGGACCCGTTCCTGCTGCCCGAACGCGCTGCGTAGCACCAGTGTCGGACGGCGTCCGTTGCCCCGGGCTAGGCTGGGGGAATGGAGCAAAACGGGTCGGATTTCAATGCCTTGATCCTGGCCGGCGGCCGGTCATCACGGCTGGGCGGAGTACCGAAGCAAGGGCTCGTCTTCCAAGGTGCAACCCTCCTGCAGCAGTCACTGGCCGCGGCCTCCGGGGCCTTCCGTACAGTGATTGTTGGCCCGGACCCAGGTGCACTTCCCGCAGGCGTGCTCTCATGCCGGGAGCAACCCGAGTTTGCAGGCCCGGCCGCTGCTGTGGCCGCTGGCCTTGACGCGCTGGCCCGGGCCGGAAACGAACAGACGTACACCCTGGTGCTGGCCTGTGACATGCCGCGGGTCTCTGCTGCCGTGCGGGCCCTGAGGAAGCTGCTGGACGACGGTGAACTCGGAGGCGACGGGCTCATGGCCTGTGGGGAAGACGGGCGGCCCCAGCACCTCGCCGGGTTCTACCGCACAGGCATGCTAAAAAAGGCTGCGGAGGATCTTGCGTCGCGGGGCGCGTTAGTTAACGGTTCGATGCGGGCACTCCTTGCTAGTCTTGACCTGCAGCTTGTTACCGTCCCCTCCGGTTCCACGGACGATGTGGATACCTGGGATGATGCCGCCGCACTAGGAGTTGACGCCGGGACTACGACGAATTCCAGGACCGGCGCGGCAGCAGTTGATTTGGGAGGCAGTCAGTGAAAAGCCAGGATGAAACGCTGGAGGAGTGGTGCAGGTCCCTGCTCCAGGCTTATGAGCTTGAGGACGTCCAGGTGGATGTCAACGCCGTTCTCGCCCTTGCAGGGGCAGCAGCCCATTCTGTCGTGCGGCCTGCGGCGCCCCTCACTACCTTTATCGCCGGCTACGCGGCCGGCCTGGCTTCAGCGGCCGGACGCAGCACGGAAACGGCGTCCATGGAAGGTGCCCTGGCCGTGGCCCGATCTTTGGCTGCCGACTACGACGCTGAAGCTGCCGGGACTCCCGGCGAATGACCGAGGAGCCCGGGGAAGAACGGAGTTCAACGGACCTGCCGGAGACGCCGCGGCATCTGGCCCACACCTGGGAGGAAGCGAGGCTGGCCGCCTTCGAAGCAGCCACACCTATTCCGGCCGGACCTGTTCCCCTGCAGTTTGCCCTGGGCCGAAAGCTTGACCAGGACATTACTGCGCTCCAGGACATGCCCCACTATGCCTCCTCCGGCATGGACGGGTGGGCGGTCAACGGCAGCGGCCCGTGGATCCTGGCGGAACCGGGCGCCCGGCTGGCGCCCCACCAGGCCAGCCCAATCGTCACCGGCGGGCTGATTCCTCCCGGCGGAAAGGCTGTGCTTCGCAGCGAAAGCGCCGTACTCGGCACGGATGAGGACGGCCTGCCGGTCCTGATGACGGGTGGGAGCGCCCGGCCCGGGGAACCCCGCAACGGCCAGCATATTCGCAAAGCCGGGGAGGAAGCCCTGGCCGGAGACGTGCTGGTCAAGGCGGGAGCGAAGCTCAACCCTGCCCATCTGGCACTTGCCGCACTGGCCGGCTACGACGAACTGCAGGTCCAGGGAAAACCCCTTGTCCGGCTGCTGTTCACGGGCTCCGAAGTTATTGAACAGGGGGTGCCCGTCCCGGGCAAGGTGCGGGACACTTTCGGTCCGCAACTGCCGGCAGTCGTGGAGATGCTTGGCGGCATAACGGGGGAACAGCACCGGATCGGGGACTCCTATGATGAGTGGCTCGCCGCCTTGGAGGACGTGGTACCTGAGGTGCCCGGCGCTCCGGACCTGCCGGCCGACGTCGTCATCACCACGGGCGGAACCGGACGCTCAGGCACGGACCACCTCCGCACGGCGGTGGCAGAACTGGGGGGCAGGCTCGTCGTCGACGGGATCGCGATGCGCCCGGGACACCCGGCTGTCCTGGCGGAACTGCCGGACGGCCGCTTTGTCCTCGGTCTTCCAGGGAACCCGCTCGCCGCCATGATGGCACTGGTCACTGTTGGGGCGCCCCTGCTCGCCTCGCTCGGCCACGGCAGCCTGCCCCCTGTCCAGGAAGTGCCCTGCGGAAGCATGATCGAACCCGATCCGGGGCGCACCCGGCTGATGCCCTTCCGGCTCCTCTACGGGATGGCATCTCCGGCGCAGCACACCGGCCCGGGGATGATGCGCGGGTTGGCCTCGGCCGACGGCGTGATGGTGGTGCCGCCCCATGGAGTCCAGCTCGGCGAGTTGGTGCCGGCCGTTGCCCTGCCCTGGGGGCCACCCATTCCGGCAGCTGGTGATCCTGCCGGGAAGGCAAAGCCAAGGAGCGCACCGCGGCAAACCAGGACCGCCGCCAAACCGTCAGCCAGCGGGCCCGTAGACTGGAGTGCACTGCTTGGCTGACGCTGCTCCCGGCCGTGCCCGGTTGGTGTCAGGCTGCGGCAGTTGTCATGATGGACCTATGAAAACGCAGGGGTGGGAATGGGCCGGGTAACCCAGCGCCGGAAGGTGCACAAGTACGTCCTTGACGGTTCTCCGAAGGCGCTCGAGTTTCCGGTACGCCACCGTGAGGATGTCCTCGCTGTGGAGGAGCCCCTGGAGATCCGGCTCGGACAGCTCTCCTTTTCTGTCACTATGCGGACCCCTGGCGACGACTTTGACCTGGTGGCCGGCTTCCTGGTGTCAGAGGGGATCATCTGGAGCTCCGAGCAACTCGTGTCGCTGCGTTTCTGCGCCGGCGAAGATGAAAACGGCGTCCAGACATTCAACGTGGTGGAAGTCCAGCTAAGGCCGGACGTCACAATTCCGTCCATCGGCCGCCACATCTACACGTCGAGCTCCTGCGGCATTTGCGGAACGGACTCAGTGGAGTCAGTCCAGAAGTCCTCGCACTACAGTCCCGCCGCAGACCCGCTGACCATCGACGCTGAGCTCCTCGCATCGCTGCCCGCCCTCCTGCGGAAATCCCAGCGCCTTTTCGACGACACCGGGGGAGTGCACGCCGCCGGATTGTTCAACATCCAGGCCGACGGCGGCGCGGAGCTGTTGTGCCTCCGAGAGGATGTAGGGCGCCACAACGCCGTGGATAAGGTGGTGGGCTGGGCGCTGCGTGAAGGACTGCTCCCGCTCCGCGGCACCGTCCTCCAAGTCTCGGGGCGGGCGTCCTTTGAACTGGTGCAGAAAGCGGCGTTGGCGGGAATTCCCGTGCTCGCCGCGGTCAGCGCGCCGTCAAGCCTCGCGGTTGAGCTTGCAGAGGCCAGCGGCGTGACGCTTGCCGGCTTCAGCCGGGGAACCAGCCTCAACATCTATGCCGGTGACCACCGGATCGTCAGGCCCGTTGCCCGGACTGCCGCTGACGCCCGTACCTGAGCCGGTTTCCCCGCCCGCCCTGCGCGGAAAACGTTTTTTAGAGGGATGTTGTCCGCCGGTTATGGCGAGTAAGCTACCAGCGGGTAGTTTTATCCGCCGAATGGACAACATGGTCCACGATTTCAGCGCTGAAGAGGGCCAACATTGCATGACGACCGCCGAATCACGGAAGTCCGCCTCGAAAGATTCGTCCGAGAACGTATCAACCCCGCCGTATACAGCCGGAGCCTCCCCCTCAGCCTGAGCAGTTGGGACGTGCCGGACGAACCCGTGCCGGCCCTCGAGGCCATGCGGCAGAAGTTCCAGCCGCAGGAACACGGCGCTCCCTGGGGAAAGCCGTGGGCTACCAAGTGGCTTCATCTCCAGGGGGAAGTCCCCGAGTCCTGGGGCACGGAGCCGGACACTACCCTTGAAGTGGTGGTCGATCTGGGGTTCACCATCGAAGTGCCGGGTTTCCAGTGCGAGGGCATCGCATGGCGGGCCGACGGCACCATCATCAAAGCGGTGTCGCCGCGGAACCAGTACATTCCGCTCAAGCTTCTGGGCGGCGGCATGGCGGTGGACTTCTATGTGGAGGCCGCCGCAAACCCTGATGTTGCGCAGGGCTGGACGTTCGCCGCCACACCGTACGGCGACAAGTCAACGGCCGGAATGGCACCCCAATACAGGCTGGGAACCATTGCCATCGCCGAGCTGAACCAGGCTGTGTGGGAACTGCAGCAGGACATCTGGACCCTGTCCGGCCTGATGGTGGAGCTGCCCCTGGAGCTGCCGAGGCGGCACGAGATCCTGCGGGCGCTTGAGCGCATGATGGACGTGATGGATCCCGACGACGTCGCCGGCACCGCAGCCGCCGGCAGGGCCGCCCTCGCCGAAGTGCTGGCGCGTCCCGCCTATGCGTCCGCTCACCAGCTCGTTGCCACCGGCCACGCGCATATCGACTCGGCCTGGCTTTGGCCCGTCCGGGAAACCATCCGCAAGTGCGCCAGGACGTTCTCCAACGTAGTGGCGCTGATGGATGAGTACCCGGACTTCGTTTTCTCCTGCTCGTCGGCGCAGCAGCTGGCCTGGATCAAAGAGTTCTACCCTGAACTCTTCGGCCGGATCCGGGAAAAGGTGCGCGCCGGGCAGTTCGTACCCGTAGGCGGCATGTGGGTGGAGTCCGATACCAACATGCCCGGCGGAGAGGCGATGGCGCGGCAGTTCGTGGAAGGGAAAGGCTTCTTCCTTGCCGAGTTCGGCGTGGACTGCCAGGAAGCGTGGCTGCCGGACTCCTTTGGATACTCCGCAGCCCTGCCCCAGATCGTCAAGTCCGCCGGCAGCCGGTGGTTCCTCACCCAGAAGATCTCCTGGAACCAAACCAACAGAATGCCGCATCACACCTTCAACTGGGAGGGCATCGACGGCACCCGGATCTTCACCCACTTCCCCCCGGTTGACACCTACAACTCCCAGCTCAGCGGACGCGAACTCGCCCACGCCGAGCGGAACTACCGCGACCATGGCCGCGGCACCGTCTCGCTGGTGCCCTTCGGCTATGGCGACGGCGGTGGCGGCCCCACCCGGGAGATGCTTGCGGCCGCCGTGAGGACAGCAGATCTGGAAGGATCTCCCAAGGTGCGAATCGGTTCCGCCGCGGGCTTTTTCCAGCAGGCCGAGGATGAGTATCCGTCGCTGCCGGTGTGGGTGGGGGAGATGTACCTCGAACTGCACCGCGGCACCTACACCAGCCAGGCCCGGACCAAGAAGGGCAACCGGCGCAGCGAACACCTGCTGCGCGAAGCGGAGTTATGGTGTGCAACTGCAGCGGTCCGTGCAGGGGACACGTTCACATACCCCGCCGCCGAGCTCAAAAGGCTCTGGCGCCTGGTGCTGCTGCAGCAGTTCCACGACATCCTTCCAGGCAGCTCCATTGCCTGGGTGCACCGGGACGCCGAACGCAATTACGCAACCATCGAAGCTGACCTCGAAATGCTGATCGCCGCTGCCGCCAAGGCAGTGGTTGGCCGCGGGGACCGGAAATTCCTGTTGAATGCAGCACCGCATGCCCTGGGCGGCGTGCCTGCGATGGCTGCCGGCGTCCCTGCGGCGCAGTCTGCGCCCGCCCGCTCCGCAGCGCGGGACGGTGGTTTCGTTCTGGACAACGGCATTATCCGGGCAGTCCTGGATGCGGACGGCCTGCTCACTTCGCTTTGGGATTACGGCACTGGCCGGGAAGCGATTGCGCCGGGAGAACGCGGCAACCTTTTGGAACTTCACCGTGACACCCCCAATGAGTGGGACGCCTGGGACATTGACGAGTTTTACCGCCGCAACGTCACTCCGTTGACCTGCGCGGAGTCGGTGCGGACTGTCGACGAGGACGGCGCGGCTGCAGTAGTGGTGGAGCGGAGGGCAGGGTCCTCGGCCATTACCCAGCGCATCAGCCTCGCCGCCGGAAGTCCTTCGCTGTCGATCACCACGTCCGTGGACTGGCAGGAGAGGGAAAAGCTGTTGAAGCTTGGCTTCGCACTGGATGTGCGGGCGGACCGGTCTGCGGCGGAAACACAGTTCGGTCACGTCTTCCGGGCAACCCACACCAACACGTCCTGGGAAGCGGCGAAGTTCGAAATCTGTGCACACCGCTGGATTCACGTGGGGGAGCCGGGCTACGGCGTCGCCGTTTCCAACTCGTCGACGTACGGGCATGACGTCACCAGAAGCATCAGGGCGTCCGACGGCGGCACCACCACCACAGTGCGTATGTCGCTGCTGCGTGCCCCGAAGTTCCCGGATCCGGATGCGGACCGTGGACGTCACGAGCTGACCGTCACCGTCCGGCCAGGCGCCGGCATTGCCGATGCCGTCGAGGAAGGATACCGGACCAACCTGCCTCCGAGGCTGGTCACCGGAGCCTCGCCGGTGGAGCCGCTGGTTTCGCTGTCAAACCCGGCTTTGGTGGTGGAGGCTGTGAAGCTCGCAGAGGACGGTTCCGGAGATGTCATTGTCCGGTTGTACGAATCGCTGGGGCAGCGTTCCGGGGGAACGCTTACCGCAAATTTCCCCGTACGGCGGGTCATTGCCGTGGATCTGTTGGAACGCCAGGTGGATGCTGCCGGCGTAAAAGCCGGCATGGACGGGGCGGAGCTGCTGCTGCGGCCGTTCCAGTTGGTGACACTGCGTCTTGTTCGCGGACAGGAGCAGGCGGGCGGAAAAGGGCCTTAAATGGCTGAGTGGGGGCGGTCCCCAACGGCCGCCACCACTCATCCCCCCAAAGCGTGCAAAGGCCCCCGGGGGCCGCATTCGTCCAAGAAAGTATCCCCGTTCGTAAACGCCCGGCAGCCCCCACCTTCACACATTCATGATTGTTTCACATTCTAATGATTTTGTGAAAGCGGGAAAGGTTACGTTTCGGTAGATGTCCTTCTCAGCGGGTGGCTCCTGCCGTTTCTGACTCTCGCGACCCAGATGAGCGCCAGGCCGAGGACGAAGCAGAGCACCGCCGCGTAATTGACGATGAACTCCAGGGCGCCCAGCGCGGGCGGCACCACAGGGAACAGCAGGGTGAGGGCTATGGCCATTCCGCCCACTGCCAGCAGCCCGGCGGCCACCCGTACCAGCACGGGAAGTCTGCTGCCTACTGCACGGACCATGGCCGGAAGCAGGACCAAGGACACGTAAGAGGGATAGGCTCGTCCCGCTGCCCCGTAATACTCCACCAGGACGAAGTTCCGCTCGCTTTTGCCCGCTGTTGCCGACAGTCCGGCCGAGGAACCGGTAGTGTCCATCAGGACAAACAGGATGGTCATCACCAGGGAAATGACCAGCAGCACCATCATGCCCAGCCTGCCCGTGATGAGCCGGTAGGCATGGTCCGCTCCAAATCCCCGTGTCACCCGTATCCCCACAAAGTAGATTGCGCCGAAAATGATGAAGCGCAGCAGCAGGTTGGCGAGGTTCGTGCCTCCCAGCGCTCCGTCAACCGCCGCGTAGGGCGCCTCGATGCTCAAAAGGATGGCCGCAGTCAACAGAGCAAAAATATAGAAAAGGGACCGGTTCTCTCCCCGAAGTGCACTCGGTACCCGGGCCGCTGCGATAAGTCCGCAGATGGCCAGCGTGGACCACTGAAGAATTTCGATCATCCCAGGTTCTCCCAAATCTTTTCTGTCTGCGCCTGGTCCTGTTCCTGCCGCCGCAAAACCTTGCCCAACGCCTGCAGCCGGTCGCCGGCCAGGACCGCGAGGTCGCCGTCGGACAGGCTGTCCAATGCGGCCTGGCGTGCGCCGGGAGGCCAACCGGCCTCTTCCTCGGTGATCAAGCCGGTGGCCACCAGGCCGCTGGCCGGGCCCACGCCTGCCGCCCGCGCCGTGGCCACGGCCAGTTCTGCTGAAAGCCGGTTGGCGGTCAACTGGGCTGAATAGTTCTGTGGCGCTATGCCGGTGGCGGCGGAAACACGGTGCCGCACCTCGCCGTCGTCAATGGCATCAACCCAATTTTTGACGGACGTGGCGTGCGGCGCAGGTGACAGCGGGGGCGGCGTGCTTCCCGGGTTCCCGTCGGGGCCCATGCCCGGGCGGGCCAGCATGGCGCGCAGGAGGTCAGCGGTGGAAATCTGGCTGACCAGTTCGCACCGGGCAGGCGGTTGCTGCGGCCCGGCCAGTTCCCGGTACGGTTCGAAGTCGGCCAGGGCAGCCACCGGGTTGATGTTGTAGGCGCGGCTGATGCTGACCACCGTGCTGACAGAAACTTTTCCGCGCACCAATTGCTGGGCCAGAGTGGTCCGCTTGATTCCCGAGATCCGGCAGACATCTGCCGTACTGGCGTCCGGCGCGATTCCTTGCAGCCAGCGCTGGAACGCCTTGGCGGGGAGGGTCATGAAGGGCTCTCTGCAGATCGGATGATTCGTTGATTTTAGCCTGCCCTTGTCCGGCCGATTTTACCCGCACCCCAGTTTCGGCTATGCTTGATGGTCGAGCCCGTTGGTCCGTACACCCCCCAAGTCCGGACCAGCGGGTTCTTTTATGTCCGGGCTCCGGGCGCCGTCCATCTGACGGAATGCAGAGGCTTTGCGGGCCGGAAGGCGCCAGACCTGCTGCGCGCTGCGGTGAAAGGATGACTCCATGACTGCGACCCTTGTTGCGAAGGATCTTTCCGGCGGTCACGACCACCGGCTGCTCTTCTCCGAACTCTCCCTCACGGTCGCCCCTGGTGACGTTGTCGGTGTGGTGGGGGCCAACGGCGCCGGAAAGTCCACACTGCTCCGCCTGCTTGCCGGCGTCGACCAGCCCCAGGGCGGGACCGTCAGCCTGGCTCCCGCTGACGCGTTCGTGGGCTGGCTTCCCCAGGAGCACGAGCGCGTTTCCGGCGAAACGGTGGCGGCGTACATTGCCCGGCGGACCGGCTGCGCCGAGGCCACCGCCGATATGGAGTCCACAGCAGAGGCGCTGGGTTCCGGCGCGCCCGGGGCCGATGATGACTACGCCCGCGCTTTCGACCGCTGGATGGCCTCCGGAGCCGCTGACCTGGACGACCGCATTCCTGCCGTACTGGGTGATCTGGGCCTGGACACCGGCGCTGATGCCGAGATGACCGGGTTGTCCGGGGGCCAGGCCGCCAGGGTGGCGCTCGCGGCCCTGCTGCTCAGCAGGTTCGACGTCGTCCTCCTGGACGAACCCACCAACGACCTGGACCTGGCAGGACTTGCCAAACTCGAGGACTTTGTCCGCGGATTGCGGGGCGGCGTTGTCCTGGTCAGCCATGACAGGGAGTTCCTTGCCCGCTGCGTCACCACCGTAGTGGAACTGGACCTGGCGCAGAACTCCGTAGCTGTTTACGACGGCGGCTATGACGCCTTCCTTGAAGAACGTGCAGTGGCCCGGCGGCACGCCCGTGAGAAGTACGAGGAGTTTGCCACCACCAAGGCGGACCTGGTGTCCAGGGCCCGTACGCAGCGTGAATGGAGCTCCCAGGGCGTTCGGAACGCCATGAAGAAGAGCCCGGACAACGACAAGATCCGCCGCGCCGCCAGCACCGAGTCCTCGGAGAAGCAGGCGCAGAAAGTACGGCAGATGGAATCGCGGATTGCCCGGCTGGACGTGGTGGAAGAGCCACGGAAGGAGTGGCAACTTCAGTTCTCCATCGGCAAGGCGCCGCGCTCAAGCGCCGTCGTGGCCACCCTCCGCGATGCTGTGGTAAAACAGGGCACGTTCACCCTCGGCCCGGTCAACCTCCAGCTCAATGCGGGGGAACGGATCGGCATCACGGGCCCCAACGGCGCCGGCAAGTCCACCCTGCTGCGCCTGCTGCTGGGTGACCTCGCACCGGAGTCCGGCAGCGCAGCCATGGGCGCCTCGGTGGCCATCGGCGAGATCGACCAGGCCCGGGGGCTGCTGGCAGGCCACCTTGCCCTTGCCGACGCCGTCGAAGCTGTCCTGACGGACCTTAACCCGGCAGAGGTCAGGACGCTGCTGGCAAAATTCGGCCTGAAGGCGGACCACACCGCGCGTGCCGTTGATTCGTTGTCACCCGGCGAGCGGACCAGGGCCGCCCTGGCCCTGCTGCAGGCGCGCGGAGTGAACCTCCTGGTCCTGGACGAGCCCACCAACCATCTTGACCTTCCGGCCATCGAACAGCTTGAGGAGGCGCTGGAGAGCTACGACGGCGCCCTGCTGCTGGTGACGCACGACCGGAGGCTGCTGGAAAACGTGCGGCTGGATGTACGTTGGAATGTGGAAAACGGGACCGTAATGGAGCAGCAGCAATGAGCATGGAACGGGTGGCCTGGGGCTCCCTCTACAACATCACCCGCGCCAAGAGCGGTTCCCGGCCGTTCTCCAAGGCCACCCTCAAGCGCGTCCTGGGGTTTGCCCGGCCGCACCGGGGCAAGCTCCTGGCCTTCGTGGCGTTGTCCATCGTGATGGCGTTCCTCGCCGTGGCCACGCCCGTGCTGGCAGGGCAGGTGGTGGATGCGATCGTGGCCAAGGCCGCCGCGGAGGAAGTGGTCCGCCTTGCGGTGCTCATCGCCGTCGTGGCCGTGGCCGAAGCCGGCCTGGGCCTGGTGAGCCGCTGGCTGTCCTCCACCATCGGTGAGGGGGTGATCGTGGACCTTCGCACCAAGGTCTTCGACCACGTGCAGAAAATGCCCATCGCGTTCTTCACCCGGACCCGCACCGGCGCCCTGGTCAGCAGGTTGAACAACGATGTGATCGGTGCCCAGTCGGCGTTCGCCGGGACACTGTCCGGTGTGGTCAGTAACGTGGTGGCTTTGATCCTCACGCTCATCGTCATGCTCGGAACGTCCTGGCAGGTGACAGTCCTGGCCATGATCCTGTTGCCGGTCTTCCTTATCCCAGCGCGGCGGATGGGGTCCAAACTCGCGGACCTGCGCCGCGAGGCGGCGGAGCACAACGCGGCCATGGGCACCCAGATGACTGAACGCTTCTCCGCCCCCGGCGCCACCCTGGTCAAGCTCTTCGGCCGCCCCGATGAGGAGTCCCGGGAGTTCGCCGTCCGCGCCGGCCGCGTCCGCGACATCGGCGTCCGGACCGCCATGCTGCAGTTCACCTTCGTGACCGCCCTGACGCTGGTCTCCGCGCTCGCCCTGGCGCTTGTGTACGCGCTGGGCGGATGGTTTGCCATTACCGGCCAACTGGCGGCAGGCGACGTTGTGGTGCTGGCCCTGCTGCTGACCCGCCTCTACGCCCCACTGACGGCCCTCTCCAACGCCCGGGTGGAAATCATGAGCGCCCTGGTCAGTTTCGAGCGTGTTTTCGAGATCCTGGACCTTAAACCCCTGATCCAGCAAAAGCCGGACGCCGTGCCTGTGCCGCCCGGCCCGGTAGCAGTGGAGTTCGACGACGTCCGTTTCGCCTACCCCTCGGCGGACAAGGTTTCACTCGCCTCGCTGGAGGAGGTGTCCACCCTGGACACCCGCGGCGGGGAAGAGGTGCTCCATGGCATCAGCTTCCGGGTGGAGCCCGGCCAGACGGTGGCGCTGGTGGGATCGTCCGGCGCCGGCAAGTCGACCATTGCCCAGTTGCTGGCCCGGCTTTACGATGTGGACTCCGGCGCCGTGCGCCTGGGCGGAACCAGGCCCGGGACTGGACTGGACCTGCGGGACGCCACCTTCGATTCCCTCCGGGACACGCTGGGCATGGTGACGCAGGACGGTCACCTCTTCCACGAAACCATCGCCTCCAACCTTCGGCTCGCCAAGCCGGACGCCACGGAGGAGGACATGTGGGAGGTCATCCGGCAGGCCCGGCTCGAAGCCATGATCCGGTCCCTGCCGGACGGGCTGGACACCGTGGTGGGCGAACGCGGCTACCGGCTTTCGGGTGGTGAGCGCCAGCGGCTCACGATCGCCCGGCTGCTCATCGCCCAGCCCCGCGTGGTGATCCTGGACGAGGCAACGGCCGCGCTGGACTCCACCAACGAAGCTGCAGTGCAGGCTGCCCTTGGTGCCGCGCTCGAGGGGCGCACCGCCGTCGTGATTGCCCACCGCCTGTCCACCGTCCGTGCCGCTGATGCGATCCTGGTGGTGGAGGACGGCCGGATTGTGGAACGGGGGACCCACACAGAACTGCTGGCCGCCGAGGGACGCTACGCCGAGCTCTACCGGACGCAGTTTGCCGAAGCCACGGCAGTGGCGCAGGAAGCAGTTCCTGAGTTCTAGCCTTCAGGCGGGGTGCCTGCAGACCGGAGGCCTCCAGGCCCTGCGGCCAGCTTCGGAAGGATATGCTCCGTGAGCAGCGGGGCGAGGTCCGCGGGCAGGTCGCCAGCCAGTTCAAGCCAGCGGATCTCCGCTATTTCTGCAGACGGATGGGCCGTCCAGGTACCCGGCGCCATGAAGACGGTTGCCTCGATATCCGTGGCGGCCTCGTTGGCGGCCTCCGCGATCCAGACCCCCATCAGCTGAAGCTCGCGCGGATCGAGGACGATACCCACTTCTTCGGCCAGTTCCCGTGCCGCCGTCTGTGCCGCCGTTTCCCCCGTTTCCGGCTTCCCGCCCGGGTGCATGAACATGGCCGTGCCGCGCTTCCTCACAGTCAGGAGCCGGCCGGCATCGTCGAAGACACAAACCGCGGACACCACGATGCGGTTCTTCATGCGCCCGCCGTAAGCCGCACCAGCACTGAGGTGAGCAGGAGGTCCTTCTGCGGCCCCGTCACGTCCCAGCTGTAGCTGAAGCGGTTCTCGTCAATGTACTTGTAGGCCACGCGGTAGGTGTCAGGATCGCACCAGTGCTGGTCCAGGTTGGCCTTAGGCGTGAAGCTCATGGTGTGGAAGGGGCGCCCGTCCGGAAAAAACACGTCCAGGGCGTCGGGGTGGTCTGTGGTCTTCAGCAGGTATTCACGGGAGGCGGGGCCGGTGAAGGTGGGCCAGCGCATGGTGCCTTCTTCGCGGAGGGCCAGGCCGTCGTCGTCCAGTGGGTCAAAGCGCACGACGCCGGAAAAGGTACCGCGGGTGCCGCTTGCCCTGTCCAGCAGGTCCCGCCGGACAGCCCACTGCCCCGATTCCGCGGGGGCGGCCGGGCCGAGCAGGTAGGCACGGAGTGCGAACTCCGGGGGAGGAAAGTTCAAGTGCCCTCGATTGGAATCGAACCAACGACACCGGCTTTAGGAGAGCCGTGCTCTATCCACTGAGCTACGAGGGCGGGCGTCCGCAGGATCGGCAGGGCCGGTCCGGCTCGGACACGGATACAAGCATACAAGGTACAGAGCCGTACTACGCTCAAGGCATGAGTTCAGCGCCGTCCACAGCCCGCTCCGTGGCGTTCATTCCGGACACCGCGTCCACGCGGCAGTACATCGGCGCCTGGTCCGTGCTGAGCGTGCTGCAGTATTTCGCGGCGGAGGCGGCAGTCATCGCCGCCTGGGCCGGACCCCGCCCGTACGACCTGCGCACGGGCTACATCAGCGACCTGGGTGCCATCAACTGCGGGATTTTCGACGGCCGTGAGGTTTGCTCGCCGCTGAACTGGCTGATGAACGCCTCCTTTGTGGTCCAGGGGCTGGGGATGCTGCTGGGTGCGCTGCTCCTGAGTTCGGGGCTTCTGCGGGTGGCTGCCCTGGCCAACGCACGCGTGCGGCCGGGCCGGCGCGTTCCTTGGCTGGCCGCCGCCGCTGTCCGGGTGCTGACAGCAACGGCGGGAGCCGGAACGGTGATCGTGGGACTGGTTCCGGAGGACATTGGCTCGGGCTGGCACTACGCCGGAGCGGTAATGTACTTTGCGGCCGGGTCGGTTGCCCTGCTGGTCCTGGGGATCCTGTGGCTGCGAAAAACACTTCTGGCCTGGTTCATCCTTGCCGGCGGCACCGTATCCGCTGCCGCCCTGGTAACCGGCGGGCTTACCGGCATGGCTGTGCCGGAGCCCGGGACCTTGGAGAGGCTCATGGCCTACCCGGTCACGGTGGGAATGGCCACCGCCGGGTTGGTGATCGCGCAGCGGGTGCGCCGGCACCGGAAACTGGTCCGCGCCGCGGCTGCCGCCGGGCAGGGGCTGCAGGGGAGTTTTTAGCCCTCGGCGTCTTGAGGCTTCCGCGCCCGCAGGAATACTGCGGCGGCCCCTGCCAGCAGGCTCAGGACCAGCAGGACCCAGCCGGCGACGGTGAGGGTCGATGCCAGGGCGACCTGGCCGGCGTTGGCCGTTTGCGCTGCCAGCACGCCGTCGATGGCCGCGTTGCCCCAGAGCCGGACGGCGACAAACAGCAGGGGGAGAGCCCACAGCGCCCAGCGCAGCGTTTTCCGTGCAACGCTCGTTCCGATCAGCAGCAGCCAGGTGAACCCGAAGATCAGCGGAAACAGGGTCCCCGCCGTTTTGTGCACGTAATTGAGCTGGCCGCGCGCGTCCTCGTCCATGGCCGAGCGCAGCTGGCCGACGTAAGCGGGATCGAAACCGCCGATGAGTGCATCGGGCATGGCCAAACCGGAGGAGAGCTGCCGCAACTGGTCCAGCGTGAGCAGGTGCACGTACCAGAACAGGAACAGGCTGGCCACCACACCGGCGATCAGGATGAGGTTGCCGTTGCTTTCGGCTTTTTGCGGAGTGCGGGCGGTGGTGGAATTAACCACAGGGGGAAGATGGTGCTGCGGTACAACCGCTTTTGAACCATGCTTCTTGATCCGCTGCGCAGGAGTTTTGGCCATGGCACCATTATCCAGCCCCATAAACTGAAGCCATGACCATTGGCCGGCACAGCGCTGCTGAACTTGACCCTTCCCTGGACGACTACCAGCTGGGGGCAGCCCTGGTCCGCGAAGCCGGGCAGCTGGCGCTGCTCATGCGGATGGCCGGCCTGCAGTCCGAGCAAAAGACTTCCATTTCCGATGTTGTGACCGCGGCAGACCATGCCGCAGAGGCTTACGTGCTGGAGCAACTGCAGCGCTGCCGGCCGGAAGACGGCATCGTGGGAGAGGAAGGCGCCTCGGTGCAGGGCACCAGCGGCCGCACCTGGGTCATCGATCCTGTAGACGGCACCTACAACTTCCTGCACGGCTCCACGTACTGGTGCTCCGCCATAGCCCTGAAGGATCCCTCCGACGTGGTTCTCGGCGCCATCTTCCAGCCTGAGGAGGACAAGCTTTGGGTTGGCGGCAAAGAGCGCGCGGCAACCTTGAACGGTGAGCCCCTGACGGCGTTCCATGAAGACGGGGGAGCGCGGAACAGCACTGCCGTTGCAGAGTTTGGCGCGGCCACCTACATTCACCCCAGCTGGCTGATGGACCCCCTGTGTGCCATGCCCTGGCACGCCGCCGCAACCTCGGCCGCGGCCCTGCGGATGCTCGGCTCGGGCTCCTGCGACCTCGGCCGGGTGGCTGACGGGCAGCTCGGGTGCTGGTTCCAGCACAGCTGCCCGGAGTGGGACTGGCTGCCGGGCAAGGCCATTGTCCGTGCCGCCGGCGGAGCCGTGGACACCGTCCGTGTCAACGGCCTGGAATGGTTTATGGCAGGAGGCACGACGGCGGTACGCGAGTTGCGTGCGGCGTTGGAGTCGGGCTCGGTGGCATAAACGTGCGGGTAATCCCGGCCACGTAATCCACAGCCTGGAAGTGAGTGTCGGCCCCACCGCCTAGACTTGTAGGCATCATGGATATGTTGTTCGACCCGTACTCTGACGGACCTTTTAAGGCCGCTTCCGCCGCCGCTGTCCGCACCAAATCGCCCTCCGAGGGTGTAGCTGCGGCTCCGGGGGCAGGCGGCAGCGTCCGTGTGGACCGGGCTCCGGAAGGGCAGGGCCACCGGGGGCACCGCCTGGATGCCGCCCAGCTCCTTGAGGGGTTGAACCCCCAGCAGGAAGAGGCGGTCAAACACACCGGTCCGGCCCTGCTGATCGTAGCCGGTGCCGGTTCGGGTAAAACCCGTGTGCTCAGTAACAGGATCGCCTACCTCATCGCCACGGGACGGGCCCACCACGGTGAAATCCTCGCCATCACGTTCACCAACAAGGCCGCCGCGGAAATGCGGGAACGCATTGAAGTGCTGGTGGGCGGCCGCGCGAAGATCATGTGGATCTCCACCTTCCACTCATCCTGCGTCCGTATCCTGAGGCAGGAAGCGGCAAACGTTGGTCTGAAATCCAACTTCTCCATCTACGACTCCGCGGACTCCCTCCGGTTGGTCACGCAGGTGTCAAAGGCACTGGACCTGGATCCCAAGAAGTTCGCACCCAAGGCCATCCAGCACAAAATTTCCGCGCTGAAAAATGAGCTCATCGACGCTGACTCGTTCGCCGCCTCGGCGAATTACAACGATCCTTTCGACCAGGCGGTGGCGGACGTCTTCAAGGGCTATACGCAGCGGCTGCGCCAGGCCAACGCCATGGACTTCGATGACCTCATCGCGGAAACCGTCTACATGTTCCGTGCCTTTCCGGCGCTGGCGGAGTCCTACCGCCGCCGGTTCCGGCATGTCCTGGTGGACGAGTACCAGGACACCAACCACGCCCAGTACGCTTTGGTCCGCGAAATCGTGGGCGAAGGCCCGGGAGCGTCGGAGCTGACGGTGGTGGGCGATTCGGACCAGTCCATTTACGCTTTCCGCGGCGCGGACATCCGCAACATCGTGGAGTTCGAGAAGGACTACCCCGAGGCGCGGACCATCAAGCTGGAGCAGAACTACCGGTCCACGCAAAACATCCTCAGTGCCGCCAACTCCGTTATCTCGCGCAACCCCAACCGTCCCGAGAAGCGGCTGTGGACGGCCGAAGGTGACGGCCACAAAATCGTGGGTTATGTGGGCGAGAACGAGCATGACGAGGCCCAGTTCATTGCCAAGGAAATTGACCGGCTCCAGGACGAGGACAACCTCCGTCCGGGCGATGTCGCCATCTTCTACCGCACCAACGCCCAGTCACGCTCCATCGAAGACGTGCTGGTCCGGGTGGGCCTGCCCTACAGGGTGGTGGGCGGCACCCGCTTCTACGAGCGCAAGGAAATCAAGGATGCCCTCGCGTACCTTCGTGTCCTGGTGAATCCGGACGACGACGTCAACCTCCGCCGGGTGCTCAACGAACCAAAGCGCGGCATTGGGGACAGGGCCGAAGGCGCCGTCGCAGCCCTGGCACAGCGTGAGCGGATCTCCTTTATGGCCGCAGCCCGCCGTGCCGAGCAGGCCCCGGCCATGGCCACCCGCTCCGTCAACGCTGTCCTGGGATTCGTAAAGCTGCTGGATGACCTCGCGGAAGTGGCGGCGGGTTCCGGTGCGGCCGCGGCCTTGGAAGCCGTTCTTGAACAGACCGGTTACCTGGCAACACTGCGCGCCAGTACCGATCCGCAGGACGAGTCCCGGGTGGAAAACCTGGCCGAGCTCGTGGCAGTGGTGCGCGAGTACGAACAGGAAAACCCGGAAGGAACGCTTGAGGCCTTCCTTGAACAGGTGTCCCTGGTGGCCGACGCCGACCAGATTCCGGATGCGCCCGGCGGCGACGCGGAAGACACAGCCGCCGCCGTGGCGGAAGCGAAACGGCTGGGGGTTGTCACGCTGATGACGCTGCACACCGCCAAAGGACTCGAATTCCCGGTGGTGTTCCTGACCGGCATGGAGCACGGGCTGTTCCCGCACCAGCGCTCAGCGACGGATCCAAAGGAACTTGCCGAGGAACGCAGGCTCGCGTACGTGGGGCTCACCCGTGCCCGCAAGCGGCTCTACGTCACCCGCTCCGAGGTCCGCAGCATGTGGGGCCAAAGCCAGTACAACCCTGCCAGCCAGTTCCTGGAGGAGATCCCGGCCGACCTTGTGGAGTGGAAGCGCGAAGGCACCACCAGGCAGGCAGGCTGGGGCGGCGGATCCATCGGGTCCAGCCGTTACAGCGGGTCCTTTTGGGGCGCCGGAACAGCCCGCGGTGCCGCCGCTGACCCGTCGGCCGGCTTCAATGCCGATGTTCCGGCGGTCGTCGCCCGGACGCGGGTGCAGCCGCAGAAGGAGGTCGTTGCCGTCAGTGTGGGGGACAAGGTCAACCACACGAGTTTCGGCAATGGAACGGTCCTGGCGCTGGAGGGGGCGGGGGACAAGACCGTAGCCAAGGTGAAGTTCGACGTCGGCGAAAAGCGGCTGCTGCTGCGGTACGCGCCGCTGACTAAACTCGACGCATAACGCCTACGGGGGACTGTTTTGGGGATTGTTGCCGCCTGGAGGGTGGCGTTACGAGCTGATTTCCGGACCCGCCAAAAGCGCCTCCCTGGCACCTTCAAAGGCGTCAAAAACCCCGTAATTCCGCGGTTTTTCTACGCACCATAGAATAGTGTGCTTACTCACATAAGCGGTAGTCTTGGACGGGCCGGTCCCTCCAAAGGACTAGAGTTCCCAGTGGAGCATCACGCCGCGTGGCTCGTTTCCAACAGGCCTCCGGTGCGAGCAATTCCGCAGCCCGGTCATCGTCTTCTGATGGTGTCCGACTGTACAGAAACTACTTCGACGTAGAAGGACACTAAACCGTGGACCTGTTTGAATACCAGGCGCGCGATATGTTCGAGGCGCACGGTGTACCCGTGCTTGCCGGCATCGTGGCGCACACCCCAGAAGAAGCTAAGGCAGCTGCCGAGAAAATCGGCGGCGTGACTGTTGTTAAAGCACAGGTCAAGGTCGGCGGCCGTGGCAAGGCCGGCGGCGTCAAGGTCGCAAAGTCCGCTGACGAAGCTCTTGAGCATTCCACCAACATCCTGGGCATGGACATCAAGGGCCACACCGTCAACAAGGTGATGATCGCCCAGGGTGCCGATATCGCTGAGGAATACTACTTCTCCGTCCTCCTGGACCGGGCCAACCGCAACTACCTGGCCATGTGCTCGGTCGAAGGCGGCATGGAAATCGAACAGCTCGCCGTCGAACGCCCCGAGGCGCTCGCCAAGATCGCCATCGACCCCGCCGTGGGTATCGACCAGGCCAAGGCCGACGAAATCGTCGCCGCCGCAGGCTTCGCTGAGGAACTCCGCGGCAAGGTGGCCGCAGTGATCCTCAAGCTCTGGGACGTCTTCAAGAAGGAAGACGCCACCCTCGTAGAGGTCAACCCGCTTGTCAAGACCGGCGCCGGTGACATCATTGCGCTGGACGGCAAGGTCACGCTGGACGAGAACGCAGAGTTCCGCCACGCCAAGCACGCCCTCCTTGAGGACAAGGACGCCGCTGATCCCCTCGAGGCCAAGGCAAAGGCGCAGGACCTCAACTACGTCAAGCTGGACGGCGAAGTGGGCATCATCGGCAACGGTGCAGGCCTGGTCATGTCCACCCTTGACGTTGTTGCCTACGCCGGCGAGAACCACGGCAACGTCAAGCCCGCCAACTTCCTGGATATCGGCGGCGGAGCCTCCGCCGAGGTCATGGCCGCAGGCCTGGACGTCATCCTCGGCGATGAGCAGGTCAAGTCCGTCTTCGTCAACGTCTTCGGCGGCATCACCGCCTGTGACGCTGTTGCCAAGGGAATCGTTGGTGCACTGGCCGAGCTGGGCCACTCCGCGAACAAGCCGCTGGTAGTCCGCCTCGACGGCAACAACGTTGAGGAAGGCCGCCGCATCCTGGCCGAGGCAAACCACCCGCTGGTTACCCTGGCCGCAACCATGGACGAGGGCGCCGACAAGGCCGCCGAGCTCGCCAACGCAGCTAAGTAAGGGACGCACCATGTCTATCTATCTGAACAAGGACTCCAAGGTCATCGTCCAGGGCATCACCGGCGGCGAAGGCACCAAGCACACCGCACTGATGCTGAAGGCCGGCACCAACATCGTCGGCGGCGTTAACGCCCGCAAGGCCGGCACCACCGTCCTGCACGGCGACAACGAGATCACCGTCTTCGGCACCGTCAAGGAAGCCATGGCCGAGACCGGCGCCGACGTCTCCATCGTCTTCGTGCCCCCGGCATTCACCAAGACCGCCGTTGTCGAAGCCATCGAAGCCGGCATCGGCCTCGTCGTTGTCATCACCGAAGGTGTTCCGGTCCAGGACTCCGCCGAGTTCTGGGCACTTGCCCAGGCCACGGTGGACGCTGACGGCAACCAGGTCACCCGCATCATCGGACCCAACTGCCCCGGAATCATCACTCCCGGCGAGGCACTGGTCGGGATCACGCCGAACAACATCACGGGCAAGGGCCCTATCGGCCTGGTTTCCAAGTCCGGAACCCTGACCTACCAGATGATGTATGAACTGCGTGACCTCGGCTTCTCCACGGCCATCGGCATCGGCGGCGACCCCATTATCGGCACCACGCACATCGACGCCCTGGCCGCGTTCGAAGCTGACCCCGAGACCGAGGCGATCGTGATGATCGGCGAAATCGGTGGCGACGCAGAAGAGCGTGCCGCCGACTTCATCAAGGCCAACGTCACCAAGCCGGTTGTTGGCTACGTTGCAGGCTTCACGGCTCCCGAAGGCAAGACCATGGGCCACGCCGGCGCCATCGTCTCCGGTTCCGCCGGAACCGCCCAGGCCAAGAAGGAAGCCCTCGAGGCTGCAGGCGTGAAGGTCGGCAAGACGCCGTCCGAAACCGCCAAGCTGCTCCGCGAAGTCTACGCAGCCCTCTAGGCGGCAGCACCACCAGCAAAAGAAGCGGGGCCACCTGCCGTCTTTCCGGACGGCAGGTGGCCCCGCTCTTTGCTTTTTGCTTTCCTGCCCTCAAGTACGACGACGAAGGGGTCCTTCCAGCCGAAGCTGCAGTCCGTCGTCGCGCGCTGTCCTAGACCTTCGCGCTGCTGAGCAGCTCATCGAGCCGTTCGTAGCCTTCGGTCATGCCGCCTTCCATGCCGGACTGCGCCATCCCGTCCCGCGCCTCCTGGGTGGGGTAGACCGAATGGCCCCGCAGCCGGCACCGGCCGTTGCCCAGATCCTCAAACGTCATGAACTCCAGGCTGACCACGTCCGGGTAGCCGCCGAACTCAAAGATCTGGATGGCGAACTCGTTCTCGCGGACCGTATGGAAGATGCCCTTGAACTCGTAGGGCACCCCTTCCGGGCCCGTGTGCAGGTAGCTGTAGCTGCCACCGGTGCGGAAGTCGTAGTGGTCGATGTCCATTTTGTAGCCCCGCGGCCCAAGCCACTGGACGAGCAGGTCCGGTTCCTTGTGGGCGCGGAACACCTCCGCCACCGGGAAGTCGAACTCGCGCTCGTAGTCGATGAAGGGAAGGCCTTCGGGGACGGTGAGTTTCAGAGAATTGGTCATGACTGTTCCTTTGCCTTGGCGCCGCCATGCCCGGCGCTGGATTCAAGCACGGCATCCAGGCTGCGGAACTGCTCCTCGCGGACCAACCTGTACTGGTCAATCCAGGCGGTGAGTGCCTCCAGCCGTGCGGGGTTCAGGTGGACGGGCCGGCGCTGGGCATCCCTGCTGCGGGTGACCAGCTGCGCCTGCTCGAGTACCTGTATGTGCTTCGAGATTCCCTGCTTGGACATCTCAAAGGGTTCCGCCAGTTCGTTTACGGTGGCCGGTCCCCGGCTGAGCCTTGCGATGATGCTTCTCCGCACGGGATCAGCCAGCGCCATGAATGCGGAGTCGAGGGCCGCGCTTTCGGGAATCATTCCTACCTCTTTAGTCAACCAACAGCTTTATCAACTGCTTGGTTGTTTAAGGGTAGGGCTGGGCACGCTCCAACGCAAGCCCCAGTCCTGAAATAGGCTGAAAGGATGAACGACCCCTCGCAACTCCCCGTCCCCCTGGTCCGTCAGGGCAGGACACCGTGAACCTCTCCGGGAATTTGGGCCCAAGCCCCCGCAGCCTCGAAGTGAACGACCTCGCCGTCTTCGACCAACTGGTCGCCGCGCGCGGAACGGAGCTGGACGGCTGGCACGCCCAGTCGCTCGACCTGCGCGGCCGGGCCCCGGCCCTGGAACAGGTGAAGGTTGAGGGGGCCATCTTCCTTGGCTGCACCTTTGACGACGGGATGGAGGACACCCTGCGACGCCGGGGAGCCCTGATTTTCCCTCGCCTCGAGTCAGTACCCTTCAACCCCTACCGGGCAGAGCTGTACTCTCCCGCCGAGCTTTACGCCGGCTTAAAGGAGGCCCCGTATGAAGAACTGCCGGACGCCCGCATCTACCAGTGGAGCATTCAGCCAGGGCAGCGGCACCGGCTGGACGCCACCCTCGCCTCAGCGCTGCACGACCACGCCATCGGCGATGCGCTGGAGGAAGCCATCCGTTCCGGCCCCTTCACAGCCCGGTCCGTGGTGGGCGTCATGGGCGGGCACGCAGCCCAGCGGGCAAGTGCCGACTATACCCAGGCAGCCCGGCTCGGCAGGCTGCTTGCCCGGGAGGGGCATGTGGTGGCGACCGGCGGGGGACCGGGAGCCATGGAGGCCGCCAACCTGGGCGCCTATCTCAGCCAGGCGGACGACGCCGGGCTGGAGGCTGCGCTGGCAGGGCTCGCCTCCGTCCCGGGGTTCCGTCCCTCGGTGTCCGCATGGGCGCGGGCGGCGGCAGCCGTCGTCGACCGCTATCCGGACGGAACGCCGTCGCTGGGCATCCCCACCTGGTTCTACGGCCATGAGCCGCCCAACTACTTCGCCACCCACACCGCCAAGTACTTCGCCAATGCCATCCGCGAGGCCATCCTGCTGGAGCTTTGCCAAGGCGGCATCATTTTCCTGCCCGGAGCCGCCGGAACCGTGCAGGAGATTTTCCAGGACGCTTGTGAAAACTACTACGGCGCCCGCGAGAAAATTACACCAATGGTGCTGGTGGGCAGGCACCACTGGGAGCACCAGTATCCGGCCTGGCAGATGCTGCGCAGCCTGGCCGCGGGCAGGCCAATGGCGGACCGGATTTTCCTGGTGGACACCGTGGATGAGGCAGTGAAGGTTTTGGGGACCTGACCGCGGCCTGGCCGTTGTTATCCGGCTGCTCAGAGGTCCTTGCGGCACTGGGCTTTGCTCAACGCGTACAAGCCGTTGAGGTCCCCTTCGGACAGCCCCTCGGGAGTGCCGATTTCCGGGTACATCAGCTGGGTGGGATCCTCCACATGGTCCAGCCCCATCACATGGCTGAGCTCGTGCAGGATCACAGCAGTGGCATACAGGTGGCCGTTGGGATTCAACAGCTCATCGGCTATCTGCGGTGCGTCCAGGTCGAGGCCGCCGGTTACAAAGGTCTTCGGGCCGTCGTCGTAGCCGTAGTGGGTGCTGCCTCCGGTGCCAATCACCTTGCCCTTGAGCTGCGGGGCCACCTCCGGGGTAGTCCACGCGATGAGCAGCGGGGCCCAGCGATCGCCGTAGGCGTCCGGCTGGTAGGGCGGCCGCTGCGGCGATGGCAGTTCGCGGGTGGTGCCATCGTAGATGAACGTTATTCCGGTGGCAGCGGAAACAACAGCGATGGCTTCCGGGACCAAGTGCTGCGCGCCCGCGGGCGCCAGCTCGTCATTGATGACGTAGTGCAGCGGCCGGCACGGAGAGTACCCTACCGGGCTGCCGTCGCCGTTAACCGCAAGAAACTGATAGGAATCGTTGGCCACGGCTGGCGGCACAGGCGCGCCCAAGGGGGCGGCTCCTTCCCCGACTCCCGCCGGCGGCGCTCCCGTCCGTGCCCCCGCAGGCTGTCCGACGGATTCCGATGCGGCACCGCCTTGGGGGCCGCCTTCCTGTCCGCCGGCACCCGGCCCAAGGCGAACGTCGAGGAGGTCCTTGAACCGCGGATCATCAAGCACCAGCGCTGCCACCAACAACGCCGCGGAGAACAGGGCACCCGTAAGCACGAACCGAAGGGCCCTTGCGCTGCTTCCAGGGCGTGCCCGCCTTCCGGCACGGCGTGGTGGTTGTCCGTCCACTACAGCACCCCCACATGTCGCCAGCTCATCCGCTGCCGCCAGCGGACCTGTTGCCAGTGCACTTTACAGCCCGTGGTCAATCGACAGCAGGCAACTGCTACTGGACAACCGTGCCGAAGACCAGCCCCAGCAGGTAGGTAACCGCCGCGGCGCCCAGCCCGATGGCGAGCTGGCGCAGCCCGCGGGTCAGCGGGGACGTGCCGGAGAGCAGGCCGACGATGCCGCCGGTGACCAGCAGGGCAACGCCTACAAGCACGCCTGCCACCATCAGGGCGGCTGCGCCGGTCATGCCGAACAGGAACGGCAAAATCGGGACGATGGCGCCCGAGGCAAAGAAGCAGAAGCTGGAGAGCGCCGCACCCCAGGCTGTGCCCACGGCTTCGTGCTGGTCCCCGGCCTCGGGAAGTTCCGGCTGCAGGGACAGGCTGGGGTCACAGTCGCAGGACAGGAGGCCCATGCGTTCGGCAACGCGGTGCTGCGCTGCTTCCTGTGACATACCCCTGGCCAGGTAAACGAGCAGCAATTCGTTGTGCTCAAGGTCCAGTTTGGGGGCCGCGGCCAGGGTGACCTGGGTGGGCCGGGTGGCTGCCAGGAGTTCCCGCTGCGAGCGGACCGAGATGAACTCGCCGGCTCCCATGGACATGGCACCTGCCAGCAAACCCGCAATGCCGCTGAGCAGCACTACGCTGCTGGCCACACCGGATGCGGCCATGCCCATCACCAGGGAAAGGTTGCTGACCAGGCCGTCGTTGGCGCCGAAGACGGCGGCGCGGAAGGTTCCGGCAAGCCGATTGCGGCCGCGCGTGGCCAGTCCACGGACCACTTCCTCGTGGATCTGCTCGTCTGCGGCCATCGCATCCGTTGCGTTGGGGTCCTTGGCGTAGGGGGAGCGCCCCTCCGCACGCTGGGCCAGGGCCAGCACGAACACCGAACCGAAGTGTCGGGCCAGGAAACCGAGCACCTGGCTGCGGATGGAGGCCGGGCGGGGCTTGCCGGCGTGCTGGCCGAGGAGACCCAGCCAGTGGGCTTCGTGCCGTCCTTCCGCTTCCGCAAGGGCCAGGAGGATGTCGCGTTCCTCACCCTGCCGGTTTTGCGCCAGGTCACGGTAGACAGCGGCCTCGGCCCGTTCATCCGCCAGGTACTGGCGCCAGCGCCGGATATCCGCGGCGGAGGGCGGGGGCACCGGCGGGGCTGCCGGTGAAGGCGCTGAGGGGCCGGTGGCGGCAGGGCCGGAATCCGCGGAAAACGGCTCTGACGGGGTGTCACGGTGGCGGTATGCATCGGCGTGCTGAGACACGTAAACTCCTGGGCTGGATGGGGCGTGGTGCGGCCCCATTGCCCCGCCAGCTTACCGCGGAAATCCGCGGTTTTTCGGCCGGCCTCCCTACCTGAGAAGTTTCGGTTCCCCTCAATATGCAGGGGTTTAGGGCCTTCCGGCCGCCGTTCGCCGGCCCTTGACCACGGCAACCCGCGGTGCTGTGATGAAACTGTGGCGCTCGCCGGCGCCCACCAAAAGAGCACGTCAGAGGCGAACAAACGGAGGTAGCACAATGAACACCACCGGACAGCACCCGGACATGCCCCACCTGGATTCGGTGGAAGCCGATCCCGCTTATGACTATGCCGAGGATGTGCCCGTCATCAAGGAAGACTGGGACGCCGAGGATGAATTCCTGGATGCGGAGGAGCCCGTAGTCCAGACGCCGCCCGTAGTCATCGACGCGGAGGAACGCGTGGTTCCCCTGGATGACGACGAGTTCCGCGAGACGACTGAATAGCGCGAAACCGGAAGAGAACTGACGACGGCGGCACCTCACCTTCGCTTGGTAGCGAGGTGAGGTGCCGCCGTCGTCCGGGTGACCGTTAAGCTGCCGTCAGGAGGCCGTAACTGCTTCCGGCGCCTCGGTGTCCTGCCCGGAAACGCGGCGCTGCCAGTTGCGCATCACCTGGGGGTCGGTGGGTTTTGTCAGCAGGGAGACCGTGACGTACACCACGGCGGATGCGAGCAAGCCGTAGTAGATGGGTTCGTTGGCGTAGATGCCGTCCAGCGGCGCCTTTGCGTTGATTTCGAGGATGATCATGGTGCCAAGCGTGACGACCGAGCCCACGGCCATGGAAGCGGCCGCGGCCACGCCGGTGCCGCGCTTCCAGACCAGGCCACCGAGGATGGCGACCAGGAGGCCCCCCACCAGGATGTCGTACGCGATGGTCAGGGCCGCCACCACGTCCTTGGTGATGATGGCGATGACGATGGCAACGATGCCCAAAGTGAGGACCCAGATGCGGTTGGCCTTGACGTCGTGTTCCGGGTTGTCCGTGTCCTCGGTGTTGACCGTCTTGCCGAACCAGCTGGCCACAAACGGCAGGACGTCCGCGCGGGCAACTGTTGCGGCCGCGATGAGTGCCCCTGATGCCGTGGACATCATTGCTGCCACAGCGGCGGCCAGGACCAGCCCGCCGATTCCGATGGGCAGCAGGCTCTGGGCCACTTCAGCGTAGACGTCGTCCTTCGCGGCAATTTCGATGTCGGCCAGTGCCACGCTGGCGGCCATGCCGATCAGTGCGCCGGCAACACCGTAGAGGATGCAATAGATGCCGGCGGTGGCGCCGCCCCACCTGGCCACCTTGGCTGTCTTGGCAGTAAAGACGCGCTGCCAGATGTCCTGGCCGATCAGCAGGCCGAGGGTGTACACCACGAAGTAGGTGATGATGGTCTGCAGGCCGATGCCGTCGATCTGGAAAAAGCTCTCGTCCACCCGGCTGCGGATGCCGTCCATGCCGCCGGCGGCGTTGAGGGTGAACGGGAGCATCAGGAAGAAGATCCCGACCGTCTTGATGATGAACTGCACCTGGTCAGCGAGGGTGATGGACCACATGCCGCCCACCGTGGAGTAGATCAACACGATGGCGCCGCCGACGGCGATGGCCATTGCGCGGTCCCAGTCGAAGAGCACCACGAAGATGGTGGCGTAGGCGCCGGTGGAGGTGGCGCAAAGCATCAGCGTGTACGCGAGCATCACGATGCCCGAAGCCTCGGTGGCCCTGCTGCCGTACCTCAGCGTGAGCATCTGCGACACGGTGTAGATCTTCAGCTTCTGGATGGTCCCGGCAAACAGCAGGCTAAGGAGCAGGACACCGGCGCCAATGGCGACGACCAGCCACATGCCGGAGATGCCGAATTTGTAGCCGAGGCCTACCCCGCCCACTGTCGAGGCGCCGCCCAGGACGACGGCCGCCATGGTCCCGGTGTAAAGGAACGGGCCAAGGCGGCGGCCGGCCACGAGGAAGTCGCTGTTGTTCTTGGTGCGGGACTTCCCCCACCAGCCGAATGCCAGCATTGCGAGAAGGTACACCACCACGATGGCGATGTTGATGACATTTGCGTCCACGAGGACTCCTTGGAGCTGTTGGCAGCCGGGTGGTTCCGGGAAAGGGAGCCGGGAGCCGCTGCACGAGGGGGATGAGGCTGAGAGTCGAATCTCGGATATTGCCCTATAGGCAACAGATGTTTTCCAAAGAGTAGGCTGTGACCGTGGTAACAGTCAAGAGAATGCACGCTTGCCCGGCCACGAGCGCCATGCACGCGTCACAGAAGCCGCTGGCTATTAGTATTGCTCCAGAGTGGGGCCGGGCGGCCGGCCGTGAAAGGTACGCAGATGAAGGCACTGCCAGTTGAGCCCAGCAACGTACCTGTTGCCATTGGCTCCCGGATCCGCGCCGCGAGGCAGTCCCAGCGGCTCACCATTGAGCAGGTTGCTGACGCCACGGGACTCACCAAGGGGTTTCTCAGCCGGGTTGAGCGTGACCTGACATCCCCTTCCGTAGCCTCGCTGGTAACGCTGTGCCAGGTCCTCTCCATCTCCATTGGTGAATTGTTTGCCGCCCCGGAAACGCACCTCACCAAACGCAACGACGGCCCCCGGATCTCCCTCGGCGGCCAGGGGATCGTGGAGCGCCTGCTCACGGCTCGTTCGGAGCGGCGCATCCAGATCATCCAGGCCTGCATCGAACCGCACGGCCGCGGCGAGACGGAGCTCTACGCCGTCGACTGCGACGTCGACGTCCTTCACGTCATCAAAGGCAGCATCCGGCTGATTCTCACCAACGAGGAATATGACCTCACCACAGGGGATACCGTGACCTTCCCCGGCCGGGAACCACACACCTGGGTCAACCCGACGGATAAGCCGGTCGAGGTTCTCTGGGTTCTGGTTCCCGCCGCCAGCCGCTGACAGCCCCTTGTCTTCTTTTGTTGATGCCCTGGGCTGGTCGTGCCTCAAGCCAGGCTTGGCCGGTAAACAACTGGTGCACATATGAAAACAAGCTGTATGATGGCAGTCACATCCATTCTCAACTCCTCGAAGGAGAGGCCTCCATTGGAAGAGCTGCGCATAGAAGCCAACGGCAACCTTGGCCCCATCGATTCATCCCGTATTCCCCGGTACGCAGGGGCAGCCACTTATGCCCGGCTTCCCCGCCTGGACCAGGTGCAAAAGGCGGACATCACGGTGGTGGGCGTTCCTTTCGACTCCGGCGTCTCCTACCGTCCGGGAGCCCGCTTCGGTGCGAACCACGTTCGCGAGGCAAGCCGGCTGCTGCGCCCCTACAACCCGGCCTGGGACGTCAGCCCCTTCGAGAATGTCCAGGTGGCCGACGCCGGGGACATGGCGGTCAACCCGTTCAATATCAACGAGGCCATCGAGACTGTCCAGCAGAACGCGCTGGACCTCACCGCCGGCGGCAGCAAGCTGGTGACCCTTGGCGGCGACCACACCATCGCCCTGCCCTTGCTCCGTGCAGCCGCCGAGCGCGCCGGCGAACCTATCGCCATGCTGCACTTCGACGCCCACCTTGATACCTGGGACACCTACTTCGGTGCCGAATACACCCACGGCACCCCGTTCCGCCGCGCCGTCGAGGAGGGCATCCTGGACACCGAGGCCATCAGCCACATCGGAACCCGCGGGCCGCTCTACGGCAAAAAGGATCTCGACGACGACCACCGCTTTGGGTTCGGTATCGTCACCTCCGCAGACGTCTACTACCAGGGCGTCCTCGAAACGGTGGCCAAGGTCCGCGACCGGATCGGCAACCGCCCCCTCTACATCTCTGTGGACATTGACGTCCTTGATCCGGCACACGCACCCGGAACCGGCACCCCGGAAGCGGGCGGCATCACCAGCCGCGAACTGCTGGAAATCATCCGCGGCTTCCGCGGCATGAACCTGGTGGGCGCCGACGTCGTGGAAGTGGCCCCCGCCTACGACCACGCCGAGATCACCGGTGTTGCAGCAAGCCATGTCGCCTACGAACTGGTGACCCTTCTGGCGGACAACGCCGTCGCCGGGGACCGGTTCGGAGCCGAAACAGGCTATGCAGCGCAAGCCCTTGGCCAGGAAGCCCGCCGCCCCGCAGGCTTCGCCGCAGCCGGCACGGAGTAGCCAGGATGATTGGTTCCGATCCGGGGATGGCAGCTCCGAGGAAAGGCACGGATGCCCGCAACGGCGGGGACCTCGTCGTCGAAACCCTTGAGGCGCTGGGCACGAAAACCGTCTTTGGCATCCCCGGCCAGCATGCACTGGGACTCTTCGACGCGATGGGCAGGGGCAACCTGCAGTTTGTGTCATCCCGGGTGGAGAACAACTCGGCGTTTGCCGCCGACGGGTACTCCCGCGCCACCGGTGAAGTGGGCGTCCTCTTCCTTTCCACCGGGCCCGGAGCCCTGACATCGCTGGCCGGGCTGCAGGAAGCCTACGCGACGGGGGTTCCCATGGTGGTGGTGGCCAGCCAAATCCCGCTCGAGGGCCTCGGCGCCCGGCGCAAGGGCATGCTGCACCAGCTCGATGACCAGAAGGCTTCGGCGGCCAACGTCACCAAGAGCCAGCGGCTGATCCAGCACGCATCGGGCATTCCGTCCGCGATCCAGGACGCATGGACCGAGGCGATTTCCTCGCCGCAGGGACCGGTATGGCTCGAGATCCCGCAGAACGTCCTGCTCGATCCGATCATGGTGCCGCCGGTGGAGGATGCCCTTGCTGAAGCTGCGGACAACCCGCCCCGGGTGGAACTGGTCCGCGAAGCCGTGAAATGGCTGCAGGCCGCGAAGCGTCCGGCCATTATTGCCGGCGGCGGCACACGGCGGGGCCGGGCCGAAAAGCCACTGCTCTCCATCGCGGAGAAACTTCGCGCCCCGGTGATCTGTACTCCTGGCGGCAATGGCGCTTTCCCCTGGAACCATGAGCTGTCGCTGCAGTCCTGGATCGAGGACCGCTACATGACCGATCTTCTGGAGGCCGCCGACGTCCTGGTGGTGGTGGGTTCGTCCCTCGGCGAAGTCACCTCCAACTACTTCACCTTCGAGCCGCGCGGCAGGATCATCCAGATTGACGCCGAACCCCGGGTTCTGGAGTCGAACCGCCCGGGGCTGGGGATCCGTGCTGACGCCGGGCAGGCCCTCGCCGCCCTCGACGAGGCGCTTGCAGCTGGAAGCGGAGCCACCCCCGACTGGCACGGCACCCCGCCCGAGGACCTGGTGAAGGAATCGCTGGCGAAGGTCCGCGCACGCCTCGGGGCCCAGGACCTCGGCAAGGAACTGAAGTTCATGGCCGACATCCGCGAAGCAGTCCCGGCGGACATGCAGACCTTCTGGGACATGACCATTTCGGCCTACTGGGGCTGGAGCTGCTGGGACGCCCGCGAAGGCCAGTTCCACTCCGCGCAGGGCGCCGGCGGGCTGGGCTACGGCTTCCCCGCAGCCATCGGCGCAGCAGTTGGACTGCAAACCGTGGGCAAGCCGGGCCGGGTCCTCGCGGTCTCCGGCGATGGCTCGTCGATGTATTCGATTTCCGAGCTGGCCACCGCCAAGCAGCACAACGTTCCGGTCACGTGGTTGATCGTGGACGATGGCGGCTACGGAATCCTGCGCGAGTACATGGTGGGTGCCTTCGGCAAGGCAACCGCCACCGAACTCGCACGTCCGGATTTCGTCAAACTCGCCGAAGCATTCGGCGTGCCGGCCGCAAGAGTTGCACCGGAGGACGTGGGGGAGGCGCTGAAGGCCGGCTTCGCAGCGGATGGGCCCAACGTCGTCGTCGTCGAAACCCTCCTGAAGATGTTTGCCCCCACCCACCTTCCCGAATAACCCGCCGGGCTCCCAGCCAGGCACAAACAGTCGAAGGCCCCGCAACACGAGTCCGTGTTGCGGGGCCTTCCTGGCAACCGCTCCGCCTGATGGGGGACAGGCGGAGAAGCTGACACCAACCTAATGGAAAGCATGCTTACTTTCAACCTGGGGCGGTTCTGACCCTTAGGGTTCCGACTTCGGGCTGTTAGTTTCCCAAAGCAACCATTCCCCTATATAGTTGCTTCAGGCAAACAAGTAGGGAGCGCCTGAAGCCATGGCAGTAGCACCGGATACAGCAGCGGATCTCGTGTACCAGATATTCGACCTCCAGCGGGCGGTGCGGTGCATTGCCACCGCCAGCGTGCGTGGGCAGGGCACCGGGATCGCGCTCCAGGGCGTCCTGCGCTTCGTCGGCGAAGGGGAATCCCGTGCCACCCGCCTGGCCGAGCGGTTGGGGGTGAGCGCCCCGGTCCTCAGCCGCCACATTGCCGACCTTGAAGAGCATGGGCTCGTGGTCCGCAGGCAGGATCCCGACGACGGCCGGGCCCAGTTGGTTGCCCTCACGCCCCTGGGCGAGGAAAGGCTCCGCCACATCGAGGAGCAGCGGACAGCTGTCCTGCAGGACTACCTGCGCACCTGGAGCGAGGAAGACGCGGGCAACACCGCGAAAATCCTGCACAAACTCACCGAATCACTTCTGCAATCAGCCCGGGCAAAGGCGGCCGGCACCTTCCAACCCATCCCTAGGAGCTGACCCATGGCAACCCAGACCGAAACAAGTAAAACCGCCGCCCCGGCGTTATCCGCCGCACCCCCAGGGACACCTCCGGAGATGTCCCACCGCCAAATCATGGAAGCCCTAACCGGGCTCCTGGCGGCCTTCTTCACGGCAATCCTCAGCAGCACCATCGTGGCCAACGCGCTGCCCACCATCATGTCCGATCTGCACGGAACGCAGACGGACTTCGCCTGGGTCATCACGGCCGCGCTGCTGGCCAACGCCGCCACCACCCCCATCTGGGGCAAGCTTGCAGACCTCTTCAACAAAAAGGTCCTGGTCCAGCTCAGCATCGTGGTCTTCGTGGCCGGTTCCGTGATGGCTGGGCTGTCCGAGACCATCCCGCTGCTCCTCGTGGCCCGGGTCATCCAGGGCGTCGCCATGGGTGGCCTCACCGCCCTCGCCCAAGCCATCATCGGCACCATGATCCCGCCGCGCGACCGTGGCAAGTACTCCGGGTACATGGGCGCGGTGATGGCCGTCGGCACCGCCGGCGGGCCGCTGCTGGGCGGCTTTATCGTGGACAGCCCGCTCGGCTGGCGCTGGACCTTTTTCGTCTGCGTGCCGCTCGCCGTCGTGGCACTGATCCTGCTGCAGGTCACCCTCAAGATCAGCCACGTCCGCCGGCCCGCCAAAATTGACTGGCTCGGGTCCATCCTGCTCACTTCGGGCGTTAGCCTGCTGCTGATCTGGGTCTCCTTCGCAGGCAACCCCGCCTACTACGACTGGATCTCCTGGCAGTCCGCCCTCATGGTGGGCGGCGGCGTCGTTCTGCTCGCGCTGCTGGTCCTGGTGGAATCCAAGGTTGAGCAGCCCATCATCCCGCTCAAGATCATCACCGAGCGCACCACGGCCCTGGCCATCGTCGCGTCCGTGGCTGTGGGTGTCGCGATGTTTGGTTCATCCACGTTCCTCGGCCAGTACCTCCAGGTTGCCCGCGGCGCGACCCCCACCGAGGCCGGGCTCCTCACCCTGCCCATGATCGCCGGAAACCTGGCCGGATCGGTGGCATCCGGCCTGCTGATCAGCCGCACGGGCAAGTGGAAGGGCTACCTGATTGCCGGTTCGGTCCTGCTGATCGGCGGACTCGGGCTGGCCGGCACCATGGACCACACCACGGAGCTCTGGCACGCAGGCGTCTTCACCGCGGTACTGGGCCTGGGCCTGGGCATGCTGATGCAGAACCTCGTCCTGGCGGTCCAGAACACGGTCCGGGCTGCGGACATCGGGACGGCCAGCGCATCGGTGGCATTCTTCCGGTCTGTGGGCGGCGCCATCGGCGTATCGGTTCTCGGTGCCGTCCTGGCCAACAGGGTCAGCGAACTTGCCACGCAGGGACTGACAGCAGCCGGAATTCCGGTGCAGGGAGGCTCCGCCGGCTCCAGCATGGACCTGGCCCACATGCCCGAACCCGTCCGTGAAATCATGCGTGCCGCCTATGGTGACGCCACCGCGGAGGTCTTCCTGATCTCCGCCGCGGTGACCGTTGTCGCGCTGGTATCCGTGCTGTTCATCAAAGAAAAGCCGCTGCGGCGCACGGTGGACATCCAGCCCCTGCAACCGGCGCCGGAGAAGGAAAGCACGACGCCGGTCCCAGCCTCCGCTGCCCGGTGAACCCCGGCATTACTCCTCCGGGATGTTCTTGTGCTGGGCTGTTTCACCGCCGGAAGGAGTTTCGTAGAGTTGGAGGGCTAACGGTGTCAGCCCCAGCTGGTACTACTTAAGCCCTCACCACTTCGCGCACTCTTCCAAAGGACCCGTGGGCATGCTCCTCACCCTTATACGGCGGTACTCCAGGCCGTACAAGCCATACATACTGGCAGTCATCGTTTTCCAGCTGGCGTCCACCATCGCGGCGCTGTACCTTCCCAGCCTGAACGCCCAGATCATCGACGAAGGGGTATCCCGCGGGGACACGGACTTCATCTGGCGCACCGGCGGAATTATGCTTTTGGTCGCCTTCCTCCAGGTGGGCACGGCCATTGCCGGCGTCTACTACGGATCCAAAACGGCCATGGCCGTGGGGCGCGACCTTCGGCGCGGTGTGTTCCGCAAAGTCACCAGCTTCTCCGCCAAGGACGTCAACACCTTCGGCGCGCCCACCTTGATCACGCGCGGCACCAACGACGTCCAGCAGGTCCAGATGCTCGTGCTTATGGGGCTGAACTTCATGGTGGCCACTCCCATCATGTGCATCGGTGGCATCATCATGGCCCTGCGTGAGGACATCAACCTGTCCTGGCTGGTCTGGGTCTCGGTACCCGTGCTGGTTGTGGTGGTGGGCTACCTGGTGGTACGCCTCATGCCTCTTTTCCGGGCCATGCAGAAAAAAATTGACCGCATCAACGGAGTCCTGCGTGAACAAATCATCGGCATCCGGGTGGTCCGCGCCTTTGTCCGCGAACCCTACGAAACCGAGCGCTTTGGCGAAGCGAACAAGGACCTGACGGACGTTTCCCTGAAGATCGGGGCCCTGTTTGTCCTGATGTTCCCCGCCATCGGCATGATCCTGCACTTGTCCACCGCCGCTGTGCTGTGGTTCGGCGGCCAGCGGGTGGACACAGGCGAAATGCAGGTGGGAGCACTCACCGCGTTCCTCCAGTACCTGCTGCAGATCCTCGTGGCCGTCATGATGGGCACCTTCATGGCCATGATGATCCCCCGTGCCTCGGTGTGCGCGGACCGCATCGGTGAGGTGCTCGACGTCGAACCCTCCATCCACGATCCCGAGCGGCCCGAGGCACCGGCCGCACTGGCCGGGGTGGTGGAATACCGGAACGTCACCTTCGCGTACCCGGGCGCAGAGTCGCCGGTGCTGAGCAATATCAGCTTCACCGCAAAACCGGGGGAGACCATCGCCATCATCGGTGCCACGGGGGCAGGGAAAACTTCGCTGGTGTCCCTGCTGCCGCGCCTCTACGACACCGTGGAAGGGGAGGTGCTCCTGGACGGAGTTCCGGTCAGCAAACTGGACCGGGCAGAGATCACCAGGCGAGTGGCACTGGTGCCGCAGCGGCCCTATCTGTTCTCGGGCTCCATCGAACACAACCTCCGCTTTGGCAAGACCGAAGCCACGGACCAGGAACTCTGGGACGCGCTTGAGGTGGCACAGGGCGCCGACTTTGTCCGGAACAAGAAAAACGGGCTGAACTCCCGCATTTCCCAGGGCGGAACCAACGTCTCCGGCGGTCAGCGCCAGCGCCTTTGCATCGCCCGCGCGCTGGTTACCAAGCCCCGGGTCTACCTCTTTGATGACTCCTTCTCCGCCCTTGACGTCGCTACCGACGCCCGCCTCCGGGCGGCGCTCAAGCAGACCACCGCCGACGCCACCGTCATCATCGTGGCGCAGCGCATCTCCACCATCACTGAAGCGGACCAGATCCTGGTGCTGGACAACGGCCGCATCGTGGACCGCGGCACCCATGGGCAACTCCTGGAAACCTCACCCACCTACCAGGAAATTGTTGAATCCCAGCTAAGCGTGGAGGAAATGGCATGAGCCCCCGCAGGAAAAACTCCGCTGACGTGCACGGCTCAACGGACGCCCCAGACCAGGCTGGGGCGGGCCTGATTGAGGACGGCGCGGTTGAGGACGAGGAACTCTTCGAAGAGGAATACAAGCCTTCCGAAGCTGACGGCGACATGTTCGGCGGCATGCCTGCCAAGAAAGCCGAACACTTCTGGCCGTCCGCCAAGCGGCTGATGGGACTGCTGAAGCCAGAGGCCGCGGGCATCTACGCCGTGGTCGCGATGGTGGTGGTCGCGGTGGTCCTGAACGTTATTGCCCCCAAGATCCTTGGCCAGGCCATGGACGTGATCTTCGGCGGTGTGGTTGGCAAGCAGCTCCCAGCCGGCGCCAGCAAGGAAGAGTTCGTGGCGGGATTGCGCCGGCAGGGGCAGGACAACTTCGCGGACATGATCTCCAAGATGGAGCTGGTACCGGGAAGCGGCATCGACTTCCAGAAACTCTCCTTCCTCATAGCTGCAGTGCTGCTGATGTACTTCGTAGCCAACATCTTCCTGTGGCTGCAGGGTTACGTCCTGAACCGCATCGTCATGAAGGTTATCCGCCGGCTCCGTGACGACACTGAACAGAAGCTCAACCGGCTGCCCTTGAACTACTTCGACACCCGCCAGCGCGGAGACGTCCTCTCCCGGGTAACAAACGACGTGGACAACATCCAGCAGGCGCTCCAGCAGGCGTTCGCCCAGCTGATCAACTCGCTGCTCACAGTCATTGGCATCGTGATCATGATGTTCATCGTTTCCTGGCAGCTGGCCCTCATTGCCCTCGTGGCACTGCCGCTGTCCGGCGTCGCCGCCGGGATCATCGGCTCACGCAGCCAGAAGCTTTTTGCCGCCCAGTGGAAAAACACCGGTTCCTTGAACGGCCAGATCGAGGAGTCGTTTTCCGGCCATGACCTGGTACGGGTCTTCGGGCGGGACGCCGACATGCTGGAACGGTTCGAGGAACGCAACGAGGCCCTGTACAAGGCCAGCTTCGGGGCCCAGTTCGTGTCCGGCATCATTTTCCCCGTGATGCAGTTCGTCTCCTACCTCAGCTACGTGGGCATTGCCGTGGTGGGCGGACTTCGGGTGGCTTCGGGCTCCATGTCCCTGGGTGACGCCACCGCCTTCATCCAGTACTCCCGCGAGTTCACCCAGCCGCTGGGTCAGATGGCCGGGATGGCCAACATGCTCCAGTCCGGCGTGGCGTCATCCGAGCGTGTATTCGAATTCCTGGACGCCGAAGAACAGGACTTGGAAACGGCCACCGAGCACCTTCCGGCCAAAACGAACGGGCACGTACAGTTCAGGAACGTCACCTTCAGCTACACGGAAGACAAACCGCTAATTGAAGACCTGTCCTTCAACGCTGAGCCGGGCCACACCGTTGCCATCGTTGGTCCCACCGGTGCCGGAAAGACCACCCTGGTCAATCTCGTGATGCGCTTCTATGAGCTCAATTCCGGATCCATCACCCTTGACGGGGTGGACATTACCCGGCTCAGCAGGTCCGAACTGCGTTCCAAGGTGGGCATGGTGCTCCAGGATGCCTGGCTGTTCGGCGGGTCCATCTACGAGAACATCCGCTACGGCAACCTGGACGCCACCAAGGAACAGGTCATGGCCGCGGCCAAGGCTACCTTCGTGGACCGCTTCGTGCGCGCCCTCCCCGAGGGCTATGACACGGTGATCGACGAGGAAGGCAACAACGTCAGCGCCGGCGAGAAGCAGCTCATCACCATCGCCCGTGCCTTCGTTGCCAACCCGTCGCTGCTGATCCTCGACGAAGCCACCAGTTCCGTTGACACCCGCACCGAGGTGCTGGTGCAGAAGGCTATGGCGGCGCTGCGCACGGACCGCACCAGCTTTGTCATCGCCCACCGGCTTTCCACTATCCGCGACGCCGACACCATTTTGGTGATGGAGAACGGCAGGATTGTGGAACAGGGCAACCACAAGGTCCTCCTTGCCGCCCAGGGCGCCTACCACCGGCTGTACATGTCCCAGTTCGCCGGCGCGAACGCCGGCGAACTGCCGGTGGACGATTCGACGGCGGTGCACAGTTGAGCGCTCAGGAGGCACTTGCGCGGGAGAACGCGGCGGTGCAGCACGGCGCACAAATACAGGAGGATTCCATGCAGCAGGATGCACGGGTGCAGGACGCCCCGCAAAAGCCGGACAGTGACGGCGGGCGGCGGATCGAGGTTCTGGTTCCCATGCGGTGGGGTGACATGGACGCTTACGGGCATATCAACAACGTCCAGATTGTCCGGATGCTCGAAGAAGCGCGGATTGGTGCTTTCGGGCCGCCGCGGGGAGCAGGACTGCCCGGTATCGAGCCCCATGTCTCCCTCTTCAATGACGTCCCCGACGGCACCATGGCGATGGTGGTGGACCATAAGATCCGTTACGTCAGAACCTTGGAGTACCGAAACATTCCGGCTGTGGTCCAGGTGTGGATCGGCGCCGTTAAGGGAGCAAGCTTCGATATCCATTACCTGGTCCAGGATCCCGTCACGGGGGAGGAGTGCGTGAAGGCCAGCAGCCACCTGGCCTTCGTTGACGAAACCACAGGGCGGGTCCAGCGCCTCACCCCGGAACAAAAGGAACGGATGGCGCCGTTCACGGCCTGAGCCGATATCACCGAGGTGTGGACGCGCTGCTCCGGAAACGCCCACTGGGGCGGGTGCAGCCATTGCACTGGAGAAGGGTGGCACCGGAAACTGAAAACCCACACCACAGAGGAGAAGACAATGGCCCAGAAAAAGACCTGGAAAGAAATGTCCCCGTCAGCGAAGGCCGGCACCATATTGGTAGGCATCGGGCAGGTGTCCCTCCTGGTTGCGGCGCAGCGGGACATTTCGAAGCGTCCGGCCGCGATGATCAACGGTCCGAAGGCTGCCTGGCGTGCGGCATCCTTCATCAACTTCATAGGGCCCGTGGGCTACTTCACCTTCGGCCGGAAGAAGCCCGGAGCGGTGTCGTAGCGGGGGTGAAGCCGCGGAGGCGCGGGCGGCTCTGAGCACCGGTTCAGCTTCACCCTGTAAATTTGAATTCATGACCCCCGCCTCCACTGCTGCCATGACCCGCGCCCTCGGCATCTCCAAGGAGATCGAGGACGCGGCGTGGTTCGTGCTTGGTCCGGGGCTCCTCGGCAAACCATCAGCACTTGATGGCCGCACCATGACCTGGACGTCCGAGGCCGCGGCGGAACTCCTGGAAAGGCTGGAACGGGGCACGCCGGATTCGAAGGCGCCCATGATGACGAACCTCCGGCAGAACCTCGACGGCGCGTCCCGGCAAGCAAAGCAGCTGGCCGTCGAACTGTTGTTCCTGCAGTCCCTGCCGCTGGCCCATGAGGTGAAGTCCCTCAAGGTCAAGCGCGCCCGCGTGGCCGAGGCCGCCTCCTGGCTCGAACCCCCGCTTGACCTGCCCGATGAGCTGTATGAGGGCCTGACGGACCATGGTGTCATCCGTGACCGGACGGCTGAGTTCAACTGGACAATCTGGGACCACCTGAAATGGCTGTGCCGTTTTGTGCAGCAGGTGGACCAGCAGCCTACCGCTGACATTGCCGCAGCACTGCAGGACCCGTTGCAGTTCCACCGCCTCGCCGCAGCCACGCCCGGCGACCAGCCGGCCATCCGCCGCAGCATCGAGTTCCTCACCTGGCCCAGCTACTTCGAGCCCGTCGTCGCGGATGTGGAACGCCAGGAGATCCGCGACGCCTTCGCCTCGCTGGTGGGCGGCGCGAAGGGCGACGCCGAGGAGGACGTCACCGCGGACATCCACCGCATCCGCCTGCACCTGGATGAGCAGGCCGGCCAGCGCATCGACTGGCACGCCCGCCAGCTCGTCAGCCAGTGGCGCAAAGTGGGCGACCCGGGCCGGCGGGCGTGGCTGCTGCGCACGCACAGCGACAACACCGAGCTGCTCACAGCCTGGCAGGGCGAGGAGAAGGTGACGCTCGACGTCGAGCATCTCCGCCTGCTGGATCCCGGCGTCACAGCGGGCCTGGTCCAGCACGCAGTGGACGAGGACTACAAGCACCTCGGCTACGTGGAGCGCGAGGACACCAAAACGGCGGTCTTTGCGTTCCTGACGGTCATGAAGCCCGGGGACTTGGTGCTGTACCAGCACTCGGGCGCCGTACGGCTCGGCGTGGTGCTGGGCGAGCCCGAACACAACGCGGACAACCGGCGGTTGCGCCGGAAGGTCCGCTGGTTCGATGAAGGCCACACCACCACGAACCTTCCCCGCCACGTCCAGCGGCAGCTGGCCACACCCGGAATCGTCGTCGACCTGACCCGCGTGGTGCAGGCCCTGCAGGCCCTGTTGCCGGCCGAAGCGGAAACAGAGCCCGACGGCGATGCTGAAGCGGCCGCCGTCGTACCTCCCGTCCAGGACGGCTTCCGTCCGCTGACCCGCGAGTTCGCAGACGCCCTGCACATGGAGCTGGAGCCGCTCCAGGAGATTGCCGAGCTGCTGGAGGAGAACCGCCAACTGGTCCTGTACGGTCCGCCGGGCACCGGCAAGACCTACCTGGCCAAGCACCTTGCCGCAGAGCTGGCGGACGACACCACCGACGAGCGGGTCAAACTCGTGCAGTTCCACCCGTCGTACGCCTACGAGGATTTCTTCGAGGGCTACCGGCCGGACAAAACCGACGAGGGCCAGGTCTCCTTCAAACTGGTGGCCGGCCCGCTCCGCCGGCTGGCTGAAGAAGCAGCCAAGCCGGGCAACGAAAAGAAACCGTACTTCCTCATCATCGACGAGATGAACCGCGCCAACCTGGCCAAGGTTTTCGGCGAACTGTACTTCCTGCTGGAGTACCGCGATGATCGGATTTACCTGCAGTACAGCCCTAACGAGCCGTTCACGCTGCCGGACAACCTTTACATCATCGGCACCATGAACACCGCGGACCGGTCCATTGCCATGATGGATGCCGCCATCCGCCGCCGCTTCGCTTTCATCGAGCTGCACCCGCAGACGGAACCGGTGAAGGGGTCCCTGCTCCGGTTCCTCGAGGCGCGCAGGTTGGACACCACCCCGGCGTTGCTGCTGGATGCCCTGAACAGCGCCATCGACGAGTGGGACCGGGACCTGATGATCGGCCCGTCGTACTTCATGAAGTCCGCCGCCCAAACTCCTGCCGGGCTGCGGCGCATCTGGAAGTACGAGCTGATGCCCCTGCTTGAGGAGCACTATCACGGCCAGCTGACCCGGGCGCAGCTGGAGGAACGCTTCGGACTGGACCGGTTGCTGGAACGCCTTGCGGGCCGGTGACCCCGGCGCATCCGTCCGGCATCTGGTGCTGGACGAACTGTCCCGTGGGATGGTGGAACGGCTGGACCCGGCCAGCGCCGCTTTCCTGAACTCCAGCGGTCTGGCCAAGGCGTCTCCGATGGGCCTCGGACTGTACCGCATCGAGCCGGTGGGGAAGGTGGGCTCGGTGCGGACTCCCACGGTGCAACTCGATGTCCGGCCTAAGGACCGGCTGGGGCTCAGCCGGCTCCTGTTCCTGCTCAGCTACGCCGGCGAACAGGGTTTCCGTCCGGATACCGTTGCGGCGCTGGAAGACAGCGAGCTGTGGAGCGCGCTCGCGGAGTCGCTGGCCCAGCTCGCCGAACGCGCACTGGGCCGCGGCGTCCTGCAGGGCTACCGGACCGTGGACGAGTCCCTCCGCACGGTGAAGGGCCGCATCCGGATCTCTGACCAGATCTCCCGACGGCCGGGGATGCTGGTGCCGCTCGAGGTGTCCTATGACGAGTTCAGCGAGGACATCCCCGAGAACCGCATCCTCCGCGCCGCATTGGAGCGGATGGGCCAGGTGCCGCGGGTCCGGCCGGAGGTGTTGAGCCGGCTGCGCCAGCTCAAGGGAAGGCTCGACGCCGTAACCCGCCTTCCAGCAGGCGCCCCGCTGCCGAGGTGGACGGCAACCCGGATGAACCTGCGCTACCACGTCGTCCTCCGCCTGGCAGAGCTGATCCTTCGCAACGCCTCGGCCGAAGCCGGCCAGGGCCAACAGCAGACGGCGTCGTTTGTAGTGGACATGGCACAGGTCTTCGAGGATTTCGTGGGCACGGCGCTGCGTGAGGCCCTGTCGCCCTACCCGGGGGAGCTGCGGCTGAAATACAACGCGCTCCTGAGCGAGGCGGTCCGGGACTCCGACCGGCTTTCCGTGCAGCCGGACGCCGTTCACCTCCTGGGCGGGCGTCCCGTAGTGGTCTTCAACACGAAGTACAAAGCTGCCTCCGACCTCGGCGCCTCCCTCACGGCCGACCATTACCAGATGCTGGCCCACTGCACCGCTCTGGCGGTCCCCACTGCATGGCTGGTGTACGCAGGAGCCGGCGAGGTTAAGCTGCGCCGCATCCTCAACACCGACATCGACATCGTGGAGTTCCCGCTGGACCTGTCCAGGCCGCCGTCGGAAATCCTCGCCTCCATCTCGGAACTGGCCCGGCAGTCCTGGGGCGAGGTGGTCCGGCAGGCGTCCGCGCGCTAGCCGGGCAGCGCCCGGAGGGCACCCGGGCCCTGCCTGCGGGGTTAGGGTCCGGGTGGGGACTACACCGGCACCCGGAACGTAAACGTGGTTCCCTTGCCCAGGTCGCTTTCCACTTCGATGGTCCCGCCGTGGGCCTCCACGATGGCTTTGCTGATCGGCAGGCCCAAGCCGACGCCAGGGATGGCTGTCCTGCGGACGCTGCTGGTGCGGAAGAACTTTGCGAAGACCTCGGAGGCGTCCTCGGGGCTCATGCCCATTCCGGTATCGCTGACCCGGCAGGCCAGGTGGCCGTCCTCCTGTGCCAGCGTGACCAGCACATTGCCGCCATCGGGGGAGTACTTGAGGGCGTTGGACACCAGGTTGTCCAAGACCTGGGAAATCCGTGCCCCGTCCACGTGTGCCTCCAACCGCTCCGGTGTATCAGCAGCCAGAACCACACCGGAGGCCGCCGCTTTCGGCATGGCGGAGGAGACGCTGCTGCGAACAAGATCAGCCACGTCAACAGTGTGCGGGGAGACGATCAGCTGTCCGTTGCGGCTGGACAGCAGATCCGATACCAGCGTGAGCAGCCGCTCCGAATTCCTCCGGATAATTTCCAGCATGTCCCGCTGGGATTCCTCCGGCTCATCGCTCAATAGAATTTCCACATACCCAAGGATTGATGTCAGTGGCGTGCGGAACTCATGCGAGACGCTGGAGACGAAGTCGTCCTTGGCCGCCAGCGCGTTGACCAGGTCCGTGACGTCGCTGAAGGCGATCACGGAGCCGGAGAATTTCCCGTCGGCGTCCTTCATTGCCCGGGCGGTGGTCACGAAGGCACGTTGCTCATTGCCTGAGCCAAGCCAGACAAGGTAATCGGTGAACGTTTCTCCCAGCACGGCACGGCGGACAGGGCGTTCCTGCACTGGAACCAGCGTTTTGCGGTCCGGTCCGTAAACGAGCAATTGGGACTCGTCCGGGTCCGCTATGTCCTTGGGCCGCGCCAGTTCGTGGTTTACCCGCTGCTTCCGGTTCATCAGCACGTCATGCCCGTCGGCGTCCACCGCCAGGACGCCCAGGTGGACGGTGTCCAAGACCGTATTCAACAGCGCTTCCTGGCGCTGGCTCGTCTGCAGGTTCGCCTGCAGCTGGGCGTCCTTATCCTCCAGCTGCCGCTGTTGCCGCATCATGCTGTGGGTCAGGACACTGACGGACACGCCGATGCCCAGCATAATCACGGGCAGGAGCAGGGCGCGGGTGAATTCCTGGGCTGTGGAGGCACCCTTAAGCAACAAGGGCACCCAGATGATGGCAAGCGGTCCCAAAAAGGAGAGCCACAGTGCAGCCCGCGGGTAATATCCGGAGGCACATAGCCAAATGACCGGGAACACCGAAAGCAAACCCAGGGTGGTCAGGCTTTCCTGCCCGCCCTCCCGGGCAAAACCGATGGAAATGAAGTCCAGCAGTGGAACGATGAGGAAGCTTGTATAGGGCAACCGCTCCCAAGGGGTGACGTAGCAGATGCCCATGATGGCAAGCTGTGAAATGACGAAGACGGCAAACAGGGGATTTTCAAGCGTGCCGGGAAAGAACGCCCACGCCAGGAACACGGTGAAGAGAGTCGTCACAAAGAGCGGCATCTGGCTCAGCGCTACCCGTTGCGTCAGCCGGAGCTCGTGAAAGGGCCGCCGAAAGAACCTTATCCGGCCGGACGACCACGCTACGGGCTTAGTCATGGCGTGGAAACTTGCGGGACAAGGTGTGTAAGGCCATATCAGCAGGATATCCGCAGCCAGCTATACTTCAGACGTTGGCTGCTGAGGGGACGCTATGAGTGATGCACGTGTCGGACTGGTTATTGAGGATGACCACGACATTCGGGAACTGGTTCGCACAGTGTTGACCCAGGCAGGCTTTGACGTGACCGTAGCGAGCAGCGGCGCCGAGGGCGTCCTGACGGCCAAAACACTCAACCCGGATGTCATCACCCTGGACCTCGGGCTGCCGGACATTGATGGTTTTGAGGTCTCCCGGCAGATCCGTGAATTCTCCGATGCCTATATCGTGATGCTGACGGCCCGCACTGAAGAGCTGGATACCCTCATCGGGTTGGAATCCGGCGCGGACGATTACCTCACCAAACCGTTCCGGCCCAGGGAGCTGCGCGCCCGCATCGCTGCGATGATGCGCCGTCCCCGTTCCGTCCCGGAGTCGTCAGACGCAACAGATGCCGAGGCATCAGCGGACGCCCTGGCGCACCCCGAACGTGGGAACTACAGCCATAACGGGCTGGAGTTAAGCTATGCATCCCGTACGGTGACCGTGGACGGCGCCGAGATGAACCTGACCCGCACTGAGTTCGAGCTACTGCACGCACTGCTGGAAGCAGGCAGGACTGTCCGGACCAAATCGGACCTGGTGCGTCGGCTGCGGGACGAGGACTACGACGTCGGGGGTTACATCAGCGAAGCGGACGAACGGTCCGTCGAGGTGCATATGGGGAACCTGCGCAAGAAACTGGGGGATTCGCCGCAGAAGCCGCGATGGCTCCAGACGGTTCGCGGTGTGGGCTACAGGCTGGCTCCGGGCGAACACTGAGTCTGCAGTCTGTCCATCGTTTGCCCGCTGCACCGGCTGATTGGTCGGAGGAACGTTTTAGCAAGCCTGGGCAGGACGACGGCGGCATCATCGTTAAGCCCTTCAGTCCGGATTTCGCCCTCCAGGGCTGTCGCCAGGCCTGCGAGCCGCTCGGCGCCCACCATTTGGCTGGATGTCTTCAGGCTCAGCACAGCGTCGACCGAACCGTCCAGGTCGCCAGAGGTCAGGGCGAGCCTCAGGCGGCCGATGCGATGGGGTAGGTAGTTGATGAAGTTGCCAACAAAAACCCGGCAGTAGCCCTCGTCCTCCCCGAGATCCTCACGAAGCCGGTCCAGGACTGTATGGTTCACCAATGGCCAGCCGGAGTCGTCGGACGGGGTCATCGCTGTCCTTTCGGCTGTGGTCTTCCACTCCGGAAACCGGTGGATTACGTGGGGCATTGGCTCCTTCTCAGATTAGGGCTGCTTCGCCTGCTCACGACGGGTCCGCAGGAGAATTGTGGCTTTCTTGATGAGGCTGTAAGTACAGCCCTGTGCCCGACTTTGCTGCCCGGCCCTTCGTTATGGTCACATGGTTCCGCCTGCAGCAGGAGCCCCACGTGCGTCATCAACAGCGCGTCCTGGCCCGGTTTACCGTTTTGTGCGGCCCCCTTGGCTCGCCGCAGTTAGCTGGCCGCTGCTCCGGACCCTTTCGTGCTGCAGTCCTCCAAGTGGGACAACGAAGTCATCCTTCCGGGCCGATATCAAGAGCTACCGGGGTAAAGGCAAAAGATCGCCTCAAGAATGCTCCCTGTTCAGGCCCGGGCCGGAGGGAGAGGGGCGGCACCAAGAAACTGCACCAGCTGGGCTTCCAGCGCCGAGCCGTCCTTGAGCTCACATTCCCAAACGGTGAGCACCTCCCAGCCGGCGTCCTCCAGCAGGCGGCGCTGGCCCGCGTCGCGCTCCTTGGTGCGTGAACGCTTGGCTGCCCAGAACTCGGCGTTCGCTTTGGGCGCGTGCAGGCCCACCCGGCAGTTGTGGAAATGCCAAAAGCAGCCGTTGACGAAGATGACTTTGCGGCGGCCCGCGAAGACAAGGTCCGGATTGCCCGGCAGGCGGGTTCCGCCCGTGCGTCCGTGCAGGCGGTATCGGTATCCCTTTGCGTGGAGGAGGCGGCGGACCAGCAGCTCGGGCTTGGTGTTTTTGCCGCGGATCCGGGACATGTTCCAGCTGCGCTGCTCCGGGCTCAGCTTGTCCGCCATGCTTCCAGTCTAGGTTCCTAGAAACCGCGCTCCGGCTGGTCCCCGAGCTGGAAATGGCGCCCGGTCACCGATGTGGGTTCGATTTCGACGTAGAAGTCCTTGAGCGTGGGCACCCACGACTTCAGCCCCAGCTCCTCCACGGAGGCGAGTTCGGCCGAGTTGCTCAGGACCCGGGCTTTGCCCCGAAGGACCACGGACCACGCCTCGTCCGAGAGGATGCCGTCGGCCTCGAAAAGCACTGCTGAGTTTATGGTCAGCTGGGCGAGCTTGTTGCCAGGAGCAGTACGCAGGTACAGCATGCCGCCATTCTTCTGTGTCCCTTGGGAAAGTTCCAGGGGCTCGACGCGTTCATTCGTCGTGACCAGCTTGAGTCAACGCCGCGGAGGACTGCTTACGAGTCGGCTTCTTCTACAACGTTCTCCGAGACAAGTGGGTGGTGAATGGAGGGGCCTGCACCTGTGGATAAGTCTTATCGCTGAAATGTGAGGTGGGCTACCCTTAGATCACTGTCCGGAGTATGCCGTCTTGAAACTACGGGGGGATTAGCGGCCCATGACATCGCATAACGTATTCGCATCCAGATTGAAGCGTCTTGGCGGTGTCGCCACAGTGCTCGCCGGAGCGTTGGTGCTGGCTGGGTGTGCGGGCGGAGCGCCTGCAGATCCCGGCGCCGTATCCCCGACTGCTGCACAGTCAGCCTCCTCCAGCCCTTCGGCCACTCCGACGGCGACACCAAGCGCCGCCTACAAACCCGCCGACGCATCCGGCCCCGCCCAAAACGTCCCCGTTCCCGTGCTGCCCGAAGTGGCAAAAACGGAGACGAAGGAAGGGCTGGAGGCGTTTGCTCAGTATTGGTTCAAGCTCCTGAGCTTCGGTTACGAAACAGGTGAAACCGAGGGGGTATCTGCGATAACAAGTCCCAGTTGCACAATGTGTGAACGAACGAAGCAGATACAGAACGGGTGGCACGAGGACGGTCGTTGGCTAGTGGGCGGAAGGATAAGCACGCCTACTGTAAATACCACTTTTCATAAAGGACCAGATGGCCAGTATCAGGTGGCAGTGCAGGTTTCCCAAGAAGCTCTGAGCTACTACAACGCGGACGGTTCGCTAGATAGTACTGACCCTAAACCAGCAGACTCAGGAAGCCTGATGTTTGTGGTTTTTCGCGATGGTGAATGGTTCGTGAACACCGTCGAACCGATCGCTGGCTGAAAGTGAGCGGCGTTCTGCTTCGCTGCATGCTGGGATTCCTAGCGGTCATGCTGGTCCTTTCTGTAACAGGAATGTCCGGCTTTGGGAACGTTAGCTATGAATTCATCGTCCGCACCAGCGATAAGAAATCGGAGCCTCCACAAGCGTCGCCACCAAAAGGCGTATGGTCAAGTACGGGGACTGACATCATTGGTTGGGCCCGGGACTCGCATAGTGGGGATTTTTCTCAATTAGCCCCGGGCTCTGCAAATACCGACCCCAACGAATACAAGTACGAGCTCCAATGCCACCTTGGCGGGGGTGATTTCGATACTCCGTGCCTCGCCCGGCAGATTGAATGCAACGATGGCCCGGAGGGCGAGGAGGGTATTCCCGTCATCTGGCTGTCAAGGCCCCGCGGGGTTCCCGGCGCTGTGTGGGCCCACCACTCGGGCCCGACCTGCCTTTACGATGCTCAGCCGGAAGACCTGCTGCCGCGAATTGCCGCGGACATTCAGCGGCAGTTCGAAAGCCTGCCCGTGAACGCCGGAACGGTCGTTGCCCAACCCAGCCCCCACACGCTAAGGGGTGCCGAAACAAACTTCTATGCCGAAGCAGTTGAACAGCAGTTCGACGTCACGATGTTCGGCCAGCAGGTGCACATTGTGGCCACTCCGGTCCAGTACACCTGGAACTACGGCGACGGCACTGTCTTCGGTCCGCAACCGTCTATGGGAGGCCCGCTGCCGCAGGACCGGTGGGGCGAAAAGACGAGGACGAGCCACGCTTACGGAACTACTGGCGACTTCCAAATCGTGCTGACCACCACCTTCCAGGGAACTTACTCGGTAAACGCAGGCCCTCCGCTGCCCATCCCCGGTCAAGGCCAATTCAGTGCACCACCTCAAACCATCAGCGTCTGGCGGTCACTGACTCGGAACTATGCCGACGATTGCAACGTGAACCCGCAAGGGCAGGGCTGCCCGGGCATCGGGGCGCCGCGCTGATCTCCTTGCGTTGCCGGACGGGCGCGCCGACGGGTGCGATACAACATCCGCCGGTGCCAACACGCCATCTGCGGTGGGTCGGGACGGCACGCTACGGGTGTGATCCGCGCCGCATCCGGAATAGTTGCAGGTGCCTCCCAGTTGGGCCAGACAGTACGTCGAATACTTCGAAAGGACGCGCATGCTGTTTTCCCCTCTGGCCCTTGGTGAACTTGAGCTCCCGAACCGACTGGTGATGGCGCCCCTGACCCGGCTCCGCGCCGGAGAGGATGGTGTTCCCGGACCCCTCATCGCGGAGCATTATCGCCAGCGCGCTTCGCTTGGCCTGATTGTCAGCGAAGGAACCTACCCCAGCCAGGCAGGCCGTTCCTACCCCGGCCAGCCCGGCATCGTCACTGAGGAACAGATGGCCGGCTGGAAGAAGGTCACCGACGCGGTCCACGCCGAAGGCGGCCGGATGTTCGCCCAGGTTATGCATGGCGGCCGGGTCTCGCACCCCGACATCACAGGCGGCAACACCATCGTCGCCCCCAGTGCAGTAGCTATTGAGGGCGACGTTCGCACCCCCTCGGGCAAACAGCCCTACCCCGTGCCGCACGCACTCACCACGGACGAACTGCCTTTGGTGATTCAGGAATTCGTGGCCGCCTCGCTGAACGCCATAGAGGCAGGGTTCGACGGCGTGGAGCTGCACTCGGCCAACGGCTACCTCCTTCATGAGTTCCTGGCACCGAACTCCAACATCCGCACGGACAGCTACGGTGGTTCCCCGGAGAACCGGGCTCGTTTCGTCATTGAGGCGGTCAACGCGGTTGTGGCAGCGGTGGGAGCCAACCGGGTGGGTATCCGTATCTCGCCGGAGCACAACGTCCAGGGCATTGCGGAGGTTGACGCCGCAGATGTCCGGGCAACCTATGAGGTGCTGGTGGACAGCATCGCCCCGCTGAACCTCGCCTACCTCAGCATCCTGCACCACGAACCGGCCGGCGAACTGGTCCAGGACCTACGCGCCCGCTTCGGCGGCACCTTCCTGGTCAACACCGGGTTCAGCGTCGTCACCACCCGGGAGGAAGCGGCTGCGCTGGTGGCCGACGGCCACGCTGACGCTGTGGTGGTGGGCCGTCCCGCCATCGCCAACCCCGACCTGGCACGGCGGTGGAACGAGAGCCTGCCGCTGAACGAGCCCGACCCCTCCACCTTCTACGCCGAAGGCGCCAAAGGCTACACAGACTACCCGGCCTACGCCGGCTAATTGCCCTTCAACGCGATTACGCGATAACAACGACGGCGGCACCCGGCCTGGGTGCCGCCGTCGTTTGCTGTCCGGTGTGCTGTCCCGGCAGCGGGCGCCGAACGCCATCCGACGGCCTTCGGCTACTGAAGTTGGCCCACCGGGCTCCACTGGGGTCCCGGCGGTGATCGAATGCTACTCCAGCAAATGGAGTTTTACTAGGGGCGGGTCCAGCGACAGCAGGAAGTGCTAAAGAAGCGCCTCCCGGCCGGTTCCTTCTGTCATCACGAGCTTGCCGTCCTCGATGGATACAAGCACGCTTTTGGGCTTTCCACTGACCTTCGTGATCGCCTTTAGGCCCTTGTTCGTCACTTCAACTCCGACGTGCGCGCCCTTTGCCGGCAGCTCCACGGACACCTCGGACGCGATGCCGAGTATCGGATTTGTGGAAACGTCCAAGTCCCGCCGCGCCTGCTTGCCGTTCACCGTCACGGTGATGTTCGCTTCCTCGAACCCCTCCTGAAACACAATAAGCAGTTCCCGCATGATGCCCTCTTCCTCGAGCGATGGGTGCCTTGTGACGGTATTCCAACTACAGCACTTTGCGGGCGGCAGCGGAATAGCCAGCTCCCAGGCGGCAGCGTTAAGCGCCAGTGGAGCGGGCCAAGCGCTTAGGGCAAGATGTTCTGGTGACCCAACTGCCGCATGCTCCTTCCCCTGCACCGTCCGCACCCAGCAAAAGGGAGGACGGAATCTATAGCCAGATAGCAGCCGAACTGGGTGTCAAAGCCTGGCAGGCGAAAGCAGCGGTGGAGCTGCTCGACGGCGGCTCCACGGTCCCCTTTATTGCCCGGTACCGCAAGGAAGCCACCGGCACGCTGGACGACACGCAGCTCCGCGACCTCGATGAGCGCCTGCGCTACCTCCGGGAGCTGGAGGATCGCCGTCGTACGGTGCTCGACACCGTTGCATTGCAAGGCCAACTCACCCCCGAGCTGCAGAAAGCGATCCTCGCTGCTGATACCAAGTCCCGGCTCGAGGACATCTACCTGCCCTTCAAATCCAAGCGGCGGACCAAAGCACAGATGGCCCGTGAAGCCGGCCTGGAGCCGCTGGCCGACGCGCTGCTGAAACGGCCGGAGCTTCACCCGGACCGTGAGGCCGCCAAGTACCTCAACCCTGAGCACGCCGTTGGTGATGCAACTGCCGCGCTCGCCGGTGCTAGGGCCATTCTCGTGGAGCGGGTTGCGCAGGATCCCGACCTCGCCGCAACCCTGCGCGAGCGTCTTTGGACACAGGGCCGCATGGTGTCCCGCGTGAAGAAGGGGAAGGAGACCGAGGGGCAGAAGTTCGCTGACTACTTCGAGTTCGCGCAGGCCCCGGCGGGTATGCCGTCGCACCGGGTATTGGCTTTGCTGCGCGGCGAGAAGGACGGCGTCCTTGAGCTCGATCTCGCCGAAGCAGACCCTACAGACGACGCCGCCCTTGCCGCCGCGCGTTCCCGGTACGAGTCAGCGGTGGCCAGGTGCCTTGGGGTCGCCGACCGCGGACGTCCCGCTGACAGCTGGCTAATGGAAACGGCGCAGTTGGCGTGGCGGTCGCGCGTGCTCGCGCGGTTGACGGCCGATCTTCGGGGCAAGATGTTCGCCGCCGCAGAGGACGAGGCCGTCCGCGTTTTCGCCGCCAACCTTCGGGACGTGCTGCTGGCAGCACCTGCCGGGAACCGGGCGACGCTGGGACTGGACCCTGGGCTTCGGACCGGCGTCAAGGTAGCAGTGGTGGACGGCACCGGCAAGGTTGTGGCAACGGACACGGTCTACCCGCACGCGCCGGCCAGGAAGTGGGACGAGGCGCTGGCAACGCTGGTACGGCTGGTACGGCAGCACACCGTCGAACTGGTGGCCATTGGCAACGGAACCGCGTCCCGGGAAACGGATAAGCTCGCCGCTGAACTGATAAAGCGTCTGCCGGACGTGGAGCGCAAGCCGCAGAAGCTTGTGGTTTCTGAAGCCGGGGCATCCGTCTACTCGGCTTCAGCCCTCGCCGCGGCCGAATTGCCGGGGATGGATGTGTCTCTCCGCGGGGCAGTGTCCATTGCCCGCAGGCTGCAGGACCCCCTTGCCGAACTGGTAAAGATTGATCCGAAGTCCATCGGCGTTGGCCAGTATCAGCACGACGTGACGGCATCGAAGCTGGACCGCAGTCTGGACGCAGTCGTGGAGGACTGCGTCAACGCCGTTGGGGTCGACGTCAACACTGCTTCGCCCGCGCTGCTTAGCCGGGTTGCCGGCGTCGGGCCGCTGCTGAGTGAAAACATCGTGGCGTACCGCAACGAGCACGGGCCCTTCACAAAGCGGGCCGAACTGAAGAAAGTGCCGCGGCTCGGAGCCAAAGCGTTCGAGCAGTGCGCCGGCTTCCTCCGGATCACCGGGGGAGCGGAGCCGCTGGACGCGTCCAGCGTGCACCCGGAGTCCTATGCGGTGGCCCGGAAGATCCTGGTTGCCGCCGGTTCTGCTCCCGCATCATCGCTGGACCCACGGGAGTTTGTTGACGATACCGTTGGGCTTCCCACGGTGCAGGACATCCTGGTGGAGCTGGACAAACCGGGGCGGGACCCGCGTCCCGCCTTCGAAGCTGCCGCCTACTCGGAGGGGATTGAGAAGATCTCCGACCTCAAGCCGGGGATGGTTCTGGAAGGGACCGTGACAAACGTTGCAGCGTTCGGGGCATTCGTGGATGTGGGCGTCCATCAGGACGGACTGGTCCACGTCTCGGCGCTGGCGAACCGTTTTGTGTCAGACCCGCGTGAGGTGGTGAAGTCCGGGCAGGTGGTCCGGGTGAAAGTGCTTGAGGCAGACCCCGATCGTAAGCGCATCTCCTTGACGCTGCGGCTTGAGGATGAACCTACTTCGGGTGCCGCTGGTTCCGGTGCCACGGCTGCCGGAAAGCCTGGCGGCCGGCCGCAGAACCAGGAGCGCGGGGGGAAAGACCAGAATGGCCGGCGCGGCGGCAGCCCCGGTGCCGGACAGGGCGCCGCCAGGGGGTCGGAACGGGGGGTTGGCCAGGAGCAGGGACGAAAGGGTGGCAAGCCGGCACGCAGCGCCCCGGCGGCTGGCCGCGGTTCTGCTTCCCAGGCGGCCCCTGTAGATACCGCGATGGCTGAAGCGCTGCGCAGGGCGGGGCTCGGCAAGTAGCCGGACTGGAGGCTGGCGATTGCGTGGCCAGGTGGGGGTGCGGCAGCTGCGCCTTAGGCCAGTGACAGCACGAACGCGAGGATGAATCCTGCGGCCGTGCTCAGGGCGACGGCCGGGCCGCCGTGTTCGTATGCTTCGGGCATTAGGGTGTCCGCGAGCGATGCGATCACGGCGCCGGCGGCAAAAGCCAGGGGGATGGAGATGGCTTTCGGGTCTGTTCCGGACAGCGGTCCCGCACCCACTACGACGGCGATCACCAGCAGGGCCGCACATGCCAGCCAGAGTCCGAGGATGCTTCCGGTTGACCGGCCTTGGCTGCGCATGGATGCCGAACCTACCAGTGCTTCCGGGAAATTTGAGACAAAGATGGCCGCGAGGAGTGCTAAACCGCCGGTTCCTTCACCAAGCGCGATTCCGAGGGCAACGTTCTCCGGCACACCGTCAAGGGTTACTGCTGCCAACAGCGCCAGGCCTGCTGCTCCACGCGTTGATGCAGCTGTGGGCGCCTTATCGCTGGCAGCTGCATCGGTGTCCAGCTTGGCGCTGCCCTGGAGCTCGTCTGCAGGAGTGGCCTGTTTGTCGTCGCCTGCTTGGGCCCATCGGTCCAACAGGGCACTGAGGACCGTGAACACTACTGCCCCGCCCATTAGACCGACGGCCGCGCGGACGATCCCGCCGTGTTCGTAGGCGTCCTCGAACAGTTCGAAAGCGAGTGCTGTAATCAGGGCACCTGCGGCGAAGGCGAGCAACATGGCCAAGAGGCGCTTGGGAAGTTCGAAGCGGACACCGATGAAAGCACCCAGGACCAAAGCACTGGATGCTATGACGCCGAACCACAGCGACATCATCATGCCGCAAGTATAGGAGCAGGTCCTTGACGTGGGAATACTTAACCGGCCCGCGATGCGGTGGGCGCACTTTCCGTGATGAGGGGGTTTCTGCAAAGGTGGGTTCATGACCTTTTTCCTGGAGTACACGATTCCTGCCGCCGACGACGCCGAGTTTGAGTTCCCGCACGATGAGATCAACTCTGGTACCACCATTCCGCTGACTCAGACCAGTGCAGATGTTGTGCACACTCCCGAGCTGCCAGCGCGAACCGGCATCATCGGGGCTACTGTTCCCGAGGCTAAGCTGGAGGCGGAGCAGTTGATCACCCACAGCCGTGCAACTGAGGCATCCTTGTACTTCGACCCGTCCAACTCCCTGAACGCCGGGGTTGGGAACCTTCTGGCAACGTTCAGTAAAGGCCGCGGCTGGCAGGACGTTTAGCGAACCTTCGGGGTCAGTTATCGGCCCACGAACCGGGGCCGGCCGAATTGGGTCCGGACCCCGGGCGAGTACAGTACGGAATCCGGCGGGCCAGCCACTTCCATCCCTGCGGCTCCAAGCAAACCATCTTCTAGTTCGAGCACGTCTGCAACGTACAGGGGCCACGGTTCGTGGGTGTTCGGGATATAGACCGTACGGCCCCTGAAAGTGCTGTGCAGCCCGAAGCGCGCTGTCAGATGAATGGACAGTGGATCGTCCGCAGGCGTGCCAAGATCCGGCGCAGCACGGAAAATGCTGCTGGCGCCCTGCCTGAACCTGCGGACTGAGTAGCTGGTAACTGGGGCCAAAGCCGACGGCGGCGCGTAACCGGTGCGCGACCAAACATAGGGTATGCCCGCCGCCCGAGCGGCCAGGACCACGGGCAGCCGGTTTGCGTCCAGGCTTAGAAAAACCACACCACGCGTGCCGTCGGACTCCCTGGAGTAGAGGCGGACATTGACCTCAGTGAAATTTCCCAGGTGCGGGATGCCTGGTCCCCGTCCTATGCCCGCCTCCTTCATGCGGAAGCCGATAAGGCCGGCCCAGGAGGTTCCGTCGAAGGTATCCGGCTGAACGCCCCGGGGCATAAAACGGGCTGCAACGGGTTCCGGAATGCGCCAGTGCAGGAAAACGGCATCTATCCATCGCTGATCCATGATGACAGGAAGAGGCAGTTCCTCCGGCAGTGGCCACCGTAGCGCCCTGTTTAGGTGTTGGTTCATCGCCCGCTCCTGCCAGTGCTCGAGTACCCCGGGAAAGCCGGCCGACGCCGTGAAGGTGGTTCGGGGGAACCAGCCTTAGCACGGCGGACGTCATGCTGTGAAGCCTAATGGAGGTGATCAAAAGGAAGCAGTGCCTTCCCGCAACCGAGAATACTGGCTTGCGGGCGTGCGCCCACGGGCGGCAGGTCGGTCCTTGCAGCCGCTCGGGCTCCCCGGGGACGAGGCTGTTTACGCAGCATCCCCAGTTGGGGTCCATCTTCATTCCCGCGCGGTGGTGTTTGTTTCGGTGGTGGCTTGGGGTGGTGGGGGTGGTTTGAAGTAGTGGTTTTGTTGGGGTTTTTGGTGGGGGTCGAGGTGTTTTGGGGGTGTGTACCAGGGGGTGCCGTTGATG
>NZ_JBNHEZ010000011.1:0-48022 GCF_059089735.1 Arthrobacter sp. sptzw32
ACCGCGGCCTCACGCTGGACCTCAGACAAAGAACTATTAGCACGCATGAAACTGCTCCCCGGAAGTCGAAAACTGAATTTCTCAGTCCAACTTCAGGAGAGCAGTTCATTTCGGCAGGTTTTCCTGCGACGCTCTCTCATTTGCGGCAGGTTTTCCTGCGACGCTCTCTCACTACCGGAAATCATCAAGCAGGATCGGATAGAGGGTTGCCTGGAAAGCCGCATTGAGTGATAGAGGGTTGCCTAGAACGCGGCATTGAGTGATAGAGGGTTGCCTGGAAAGCGGCATTGAGTGGTAGAGGGTTGGCCCTGAAGGAGCGGGTGGGGTGCACCCTGCCGCGGGTGCCGGCTTTCGGGCGGCCGCGGGCATGCAAAAGGGCCGCCCCGGAGGGCGGCCCTGTGCGGTAGGACTAGCGGGAGCGCTGACGGAGGCGCTGCATGTCCAGGATGACGACGGCGCGGGCTTCCAGGCGCAGCCAGCCGCGCTGGACGAACTCGGCGAGGGCCTTGTTCACGGTTTCCCGGGAGGCGCCGACGAGCTGGGCCAGCTCTTCCTGGGTGAGCTCGTGCGCGACCAGGACGCCATCGGTCGCGGGCCTGCCGAAGCGGTCAGCCAGGTCCAGGAGGGCCTTGGCGACGCGGCCGGGAACATCGGAGAACACCAGGTCGGACAGGGAGTCGTTGGTGCGGCGCAGCCGGCGGGCCAGGGCCTGCAGGAGCTGGGCGGAGACCTCCGGGCGGGTGCGCAGCAGGTTGTTCAGGCTTTCGTTCTTCAGCCCGGCCAGGCGGGTTTCGGACACAGCGGTGGCGGTGGCAGTGCGCGGGCTGGGATCAAAAAGGGCCATTTCGCCGAAGAGCTCACCCGGGCCGAGGATGGCAAGGAGGGATTCCCGGCCGTCCGGGGAGGTGCGGCCGAGCTTCACCTTGCCCGAGACGATGAAGTAGAGCTGGTCGCCCTGGTCACCCTCGCGGAAAACCGAAGCACCGCGGGAAAGGTCCACCTCGGTAAGCTCGTCCGTCAGCAGACGGAATGCGTCGTCGTCGAGCGTGGCGAAAAGTGGTGCTCGGCGCAGTACCTCGATGTCCATAAAATCTCCTGAATAAAAGTGTCGGCTGTGGCGCTTGTGCCATTGTTTCAGAATTTTCAAGGTTCTGTGACGAACTTGGCAGCCAAAACGCCCAAGCGGAGGGCGCCCTGGGGGAAGCGAACCCACAGAAGATTGCCAGCCTGCGCCACTAGAATGTGCTTACAACTGCTTATAAGGAGCCTTAGTGGTCGGCTTGACTGTCCTGGACCTGGTCCTGATCCTGGTGCTGCTGTCCTACCTGATCTACGGCCTGCGGAACGGGTTCCTTGTCACAGTGGGCGGCATCGCCGGATTCGCTGCAGGAGCGGTGGCGGCGTTCTTCGCGGTCCCCCTGGTGAGCGGCTTCGTGGAGGACTCCGGGTGGAGGCTTACCGCCATCATTGCCGCCGCCGTCGCGCTGGTGGTTCTGGGACATGGCCTCGGCACGATGATGGGCCGGCAGATCCGTGGCGCAGTCCGGATTCCGCCTCTCCGGGCGGTGGACCGGCTGGTGGGCGGTGCAGCCAACGTCGCCGTCGCCGCACTGGTCATGTCCATGCTGGCCTTCAGCGTCAGCTCCCTCGGTGTCCCCTTTGTTTCCCAGCAGTTGGCAGAATCGCGGGTCATCCGATTCATTGACGGCCTGACGCCGGATCCGGTGAAGGCCACCATGGCCCAGCTGCGTTCAACAGTGATCGGCAACGGTATTCCTACCCTGATTGAGGGACTGGACCAGGGCCCGACCATGCCTGCGCCGGATGCCAGCACCGACACCCCAGCCCTGAACAGGGCTGCCGGATCCGTCCTGAGAATTGCCGGCACCGCCTACCAGTGCGGCCAGAACCAGACAGGGACAGGCTTCGTTGTTTCCGAAGACCGCGTAGTAACAAATGCGCACGTGGTGGCGGGCGTGTCACAGCCCGTCGTGGAGATGCCCGGCGGTGGCGCAATGCCCGGGCGGGTGGTCTACTTCGACACCCGGCATGACCTCGCGGTGCTGGCGGTGGACGACCTGCCTGCCCAGCCGCTGCCCCTGAGCGCCGACCTGCCCAACGGAAGCCCGGCCGCGTTCGCAGGCTACCCGCATGGCGGCCCCTTCCAGTCCCGGCCGGCCACCGTCCAGGACATCACCACGGTGCTGGTACCGGATATCTATGGCACCAACCCCTCGCCGGAAGAAATTTACCGGTTGGCCGGAAACGTCCAGCCCGGGAACTCCGGCGGCCCGCTGCTGACCACCGAAGGACAGGTGGCCGGAGTCATCTTCGCCAAGGCAACGTCGGACGCCGAGATGGGTTTTGCGATCACCATGGACGACCTGAACCCGGTGGCAGCGCAGGCGCCGGCACTGAGTGCGCCCGTTTCCTCCGGGCAGTGCATCCAAAAGTAGCTGCTTACAGGACTTCAGCGAGGTAGTCGATGGCCAGCTTGTAGCCGAACACGCCCGCGCCCACGATCACGGCCGAGCAGACCGGCGAGAGGAACGAGTGGTGCCGGAACTCCTCGCGCTGGTGCACGTTGGTGATGTGCACTTCCACTGTCGGCAGCTGCACTGCCGCCAGGGCATCACGGAGGGCAACGGACGTGTGGGTGAAGGCGCCGGCGTTCAGGACAATGCCGACGGCGGAACCTCGGGCTGCGTGAATGGTGTCCAGCAGGACGCCCTCATGGTTCGACTGAACGCACTCAGCCGCGAACCCATGCCCCTCTGCGGTCCGGGCAGCCAGTTCTTCCACGTCAGCCAGGGTGGACGTGCCGTACTTTTCCGGTTCACGGGTGCCCAGGAGATTCAGGTTGGGTCCGTTAATTACCAGGATGGTTCCGCGGCTGGCTGATGCAGAGGGTTCGGTCATGCGTGCAAATCTATCGGGTAGGCCCGGTTGCCGTGCATTTTTACGTCTCAGTACCCGAGGGCTGCTTCAGCGAGGTAATCCTGCGGGTGCGCCTGATCCTTTCCGGCTAAACCTCCGCAAGCCGCAGCCGGCCCACCCGCTCCTGGAGGACGCGCTGCGCTTCGGCACCGAGACCTGGATCGCTGATGACTTCGTCCACCTCCTCGAGTGAAGCAATGGAGCTGATGCCCAGCAGACCCCATTTGGTGTGGTCAGCCAGCACCACGGTTTTGCGGGCGGCTGCCACGAATGCCCGGTCCGTTTCGGCTTCGAGCAGGTTGGGAGTTGTAAATCCGGCGGTGGCATCCATGCCGTGGACCCCAAGGAACAGCAGGTCCAGGTGCAGCTGCTTCAGCGCACCGGTGGCAATGGGCCCCACCAGGGCGTCCGACGGCGTGCGCTCGCCGCCGATGAGGATCACCGTGGAGGCAGCGCCGCTGGACCCTGCGGAGGGGCTGTGATGGAACAGGTCTGCGATGCGCACCGAGTTGGTCACCACAGTGATCCGTGGCCCGTTGGTCAGTTCCTTGGCCAGCGCCCACGTGGTGGTTCCGGCGCTCAGCCCCACCGCCATGCCTTCCTGGACCAGGCCGGCTGCTTCCAAGGCGATGGCGCGTTTCTCGGCGGTCAGCTGCGTCGATTTCAGCTCGAACCCGGGCTCGTGCGCGCCGGCGTCCCCCGGAAGTTTGGCGCCGCCGTGGATCCGCTCCAGCTTCCCGCCCTCTTCGAGCAATTCGATGTCCCGGCGCACGGTCATCAATGAAACACCGAGTTGCTGGGCAAGGTCGGAGACCCGCACAACACGCTCACGCTGCAGAGCCTCCAGGATGGACTGATGGCGCGCGACGGCGAGCATTCCGATGGATCCTTCGATGCTGGGTGGACTGGTCTGCTCCCAGTCTAGGGCCGGCCCGGTGGAGGGGAGGTTGACTGCCTCCCCTCCACCGTCTCCTACTTTCGTAGCGACTGCGCGATCTGCTGCATGATCGTGGGGTCGGAGAGGGTGGTGGCGTCGCCCGGGTCGCGGCCTTCGGCGACGTCCTTGAGGAGGCGCCGCATGATCTTGCCGGAGCGGGTCTTGGGCAGTTCCGGAACCACGAGGATGTTCTTCGGTTTGGCGATGGGGCCAATTTCCTTGCCCACGTGGTTACGGAGTTCCTGGACGGTTTCGTCACCGTTGTTGGCGGCGTCCCCACGCAGGATGACAAACGCGACGACGGCCTGTCCGGTGGTCTCGTCAGAGGCGCCCACGACCGCGGCTTCGGCCACGGCAGGATGGGACACCAGGGCGGATTCGATTTCGGTCGTGGACAGACGGTGGCCGGAGATGTTCATGACGTCGTCCACGCGGCCCAGGAGCCAGATGTCGCCGTCTTCGTCTTTTTTGGCGCCGTCCCCGGCGAAGTACATGTTTTCGAACCGGGACCAGTAGGTGTCCTTGAACCGTTCCGGGTCGCCCCAGATGCCGCGGAGCATGGCGGGCCACGGCTCGCGGATCACCAGGAAGCCGCCGTGTCCGTCCGGTACGGATTCGCCCATCTCATCCACCACGTCCACGGCGATGCCGGGAAGCGGGACCTGCGCGGAACCCGGCTTGGCTGCGGTGACGCCGGGAAGCGGGGCGATCATCTGGGCGCCGGTCTCGGTCTGCCACCAGGTGTCCACGATGGGAGTCCGGTTCCCGCCGATGACCTTCCGGTACCACATCCAGGCCTCGGGGTTGATGGGTTCGCCCACGGACCCGAGCACGCGCAGAGAGGACAGGTCGTACTTGTCCGGGATATCACGGCCCCACTTCATGAAGGTGCGGATGGCGGTGGGCGCGGTGTAGAGGATGGAGACCTTGTACTTTTCCACGATCTCCCACCAGCGGCCCTGGTGCGGGGAGTCCGGGGTGCCTTCGTACATCACCTGGGTGGCGCCGTTGATGAGCGGTGCGTAGGTGACGTAGGAGTGGCCGGTGACCCAGCCGACGTCGGCCGTGCACCAGTAAACGTCCGTGTCCGGGTGCAGGTCGAACACTGCCTTGTGCGTGTATGCGGTTTGGGTGAGGTAGCCGCCGGTGGTGTGCAGGATGCCTTTCGGCTTGCCGGTGGTGCCGGAGGTGTAGAGGATAAACAACGGGTGCTCGGAGTCGTGGCCGACGGCGGTGTGCTCGGTGGAGGCGGCCTCGACGGTGTCCGCCCACCAGTGGTCCCGGCCCTCATGCCAGTCAACGTCCTGGCCGTTGCGCTTGACCACCACCACGTTCTGGACCGTATGGCCGTCATTGGCGAGGGCGTCGTCGACGGCGGTCTTCAGTGCGCTGGGCTTGCCGCGGCGGTAGGTGCCGTCAGCGGTGACCACGAGCTTGGCCTCGGCGTCCTCGATCCTGGACCGCAGCGCGTCGGCAGAAAAGCCCCCGAACACCACCGAGTGCACCGCCCCGATCCGGGCGCAGGCCAGCAGCGTGATGACGGCTTCGGGGATCATGGGCAGGTAGACAGCTACGCGGTCACCCTTAACGACGCCGAGGGACTCGAAGGCATTGGCTGCTTTCTTCACCTCTTCGGTTAACTGCGCGTAGGTGTAGGTGCGGGTATCGCCTGGCTCGCCCTCGAAGTGGATGGCTACCCGGTCGCCGCGCCCGTTCTCCACGTGCCGGTCCAGCGCGTTGTAGGCGGCGTTGACCTCGCCACCCACGAACCACTTCGCGAAGGGCGGGTTGGACCAGTCAAGCGCCTGGTCAAAGTCCTTGCTCCAGGTCAAAAGCTCCCGGGCCTGCTTGGCCCAGAACGCGGGACGATCGGCGTCGGCCTCCTGGTATTCGCCGGCGCTGACAACAGCGTTGGCCGCAAATTCAGGACTCGGCGGGAATGCGCGGGTCTCGTGAAGCAGGTTTTCAAAGGCGTCGCCCTGCTGGCTGTTCTTCCCTGTACCTGCTGAATCGGTGGCCGTGGAGCTGGAAGTGTCCTGGGACATGTGAACCTCATCATTCATCGATCTTTGCTGCGCGGAGATCCGCCGTCGGGCCGGGTTCCGCCGCCTGCACGACGCCGGGCACCTGCTGGTCAGGGAGTTCCGCAAAGAGCTGTTCCGGAATCAAGACTAGTGCTTGCCCGGCGAGCGATGTGTGCAGTGTCACAGCTAAGCCCGCGAACGGCATTTATTAAGCGATGAATGGTACGCGCGCCCGGCCTCAGGCAGCCGTCCGGCGCCGCGCCCAGCTAGTGATCAGTCAGGCTGTTGACTAGGCTGAGATGGAATTGTGACTTCACTGCGGACCGTCCTTTCCACGCCAGGCAAGAGCCCGGGACGGGCAGGAACCGCTGTACGACGGCACGGTTTCGGGGTTACGAGCCCCGGTGCCGCCACGCTAAGGAGAACAGAATGAACCAGCAGAGTTTCGGCCAGAAATCCGGCCCCGACACAGAGGCAGGCTCCAGTGCCACCGGCGCCGGCCCGGCTTCGGGCGCCGGCCGGCAGGCTTCAACCGGGGTTAAGGGCGGCGCGAAGGCCCACCAGACGGTGCTGGGTCCGTTCACCGTCCGGGACCTGGCCGTGTTCGCCGCCACCGTCATACTGTTCGTCGCTTCCCTGCTCCCCATCTTCGGCGGACGGTACAACCTGTGGAACCTGAACAACCTCTTCTTCCTGGGCTTGGGCATCGTCCTGCCGTTGGCAGTGAGCGCACTCTTCGCCGCGCGGCGGCTGGCGCCGGGCACAAAGATCCGGATCGGTTCGCTGTCCATTGACCAGTTCGCCTCGGTGGTTGCGTCCTTCGCCGTTGCCTTCTTCTTCCTGTCCGTGGCCGGAGCTTACGTTCCCAGCCTTCTGGTGGGCCTGATCGGCGCCGTGGTGCTTTTCGCTGTAACGGTCCTGGGCCGGTTCCTTCCGTATATCTCCCCGGACTTCCAGGACCGTGCCGACGCCCTGGCCCATGTGGTGGCCCGCGAAGCTGCCGTCCCTGCCCAGAAGCCGCGGGCGCCCAAACCGCCCAAGACTGAATCCGGCAAAGCAGACTCCGGCAAGGCTGTGGCCACGTCCGCCAACGCGGTTTCAGGCGGAGGGCTGTTCACCGGTGCCGGCGCCGGTTCTTCCGCAGTGCAGAGCGGCACTTCACACCATGCGCCCGCAACAGCAGCGGTTCCCACCGCCGGAGCCGACGCCGGCACCCAGGCTACGGGCGCCGCTCCGGTTTCCAGCGGAGCCTCCAGCCTCGCCTCCGCAGGCGACCCGGGGCCGGCAACCCAGGCTGCCGACGTCGTCCGTCCCTCTGCTGCCCCGGCGGCCGAAGAGACACAGCTGGGAGACATCCCTGCTGCAGGTGCCGCTGCAGCCCACCGGCCTGCTGCCCACCAGCCTGCCGCAAACCACGACGGCGGGGCCTCGGTTGCGGCCGCGGCTCAAGGCACGTGGGAGCCGCCCGCTGCCACTGCGGTGCACCAGCAGGTCCGCGTCGAAGAGCCTATCGGGGCGACGGTGGACCCCTCGAGCCGGCCGGAGCAAGTGGAGGAACAGCCCATCCACGAGGCATTCTGGTTTGCTGTGGCGCAGCACCGTACCGCCTTCGACCCACGCACCGGAGCCCCCGCTTTTGTTATCGAGCCCGGTGGCTGGGTGCTTGCGCTCGAAGATCGCGGGCATGAGTTCCTGGTCCAGCACACCGACGGGCGGCTGGGCGTGCTGCGCGATCTCAGCAATATCGAGCGCGGCTAACACATGGCCTCGCCCCGGGGTCCAAAGGCCGGCGGAGCGGCAGCACCCGCCGGCCCCGCTGGCGGCATGCCCGCAGTCTCCGGGGAGTCGATGCTTGGCCTGAAGCGGCGGGCAAGGCGCATCAACAGGGCGTTGGCCGAGAAGTACCCCTACGCGCACGCGGAGCTCGATTTCCGCAATCCGTTCGAGCTGTTGGTGGCTACTGTCCTGTCGGCACAGACCACCGACGTCACCGTCAACCAGATCACTCCGCTGCTGTTTGCCCGGTTTCCGGACGCAAGGTCCATGGCGGAAGCGGACCCGGCCACGATCGAAGAGATCATCAAGCCCACGGGCTTTTTTCGGGCCAAGACACGGAACCTCTTGGCGTTGTGCACCCGTGTGGTGGACGAGTACAACGGCGTGGTGCCCGGGCGGCTGGAGGATCTGGTGACGTTACCGGGCGTGGGGCGGAAGACGGCCAACGTGGTGCTGGGCAACGCCTTCGGGATCCCCGGCATCACGGTGGACACCCACTTTGGCCGCCTTGCCCGCCGGTTTGGCTGGACCCGGTCCGAGGACCCGGTCCAGATCGAGTACGACGTCGCCGAGCTTTTCGACAAGCGGGACTGGACCATGCTGTCGCACCGGGTGGTATTCCACGGGCGCCGGGTGTGCCATTCCCGGAAACCTGCCTGCGGCGCCTGCCCCGTGGCGAACTGGTGCCCCAGCTACGGCCTGGGCGAAACGGATCCCGCCAAGGCGGCCAAGCTGCTCAAATACGAACTCGCGCCCGGCAACGAAGCCCTGTTGTCACAACTGCTGGCCGAAACGGACAGGGCCGCCGAAATCAGGATGGAATCTCAAAAGAGGGCACCTTGAGCGCCCGTGACGACCTGATCGCCCTGGCCCGCAGGGCGGCCGCCGGTTCTGCTGACTCCCCTGACCCCCTCTGGGCCGCGCTCACCGTTGATCCGCAACTGGCACGCAGGGCTGCGGTCCTGATGCTTTTTGGTGCCCTGGATGACGTTCCGGCCGTTTCCGGGAAACCGCTGGCACCGGCAGACCTTGACGTCCTGCTTCTGGAGCGGGCCCACACCCTGGGGTCCCATCCCGGACAGGTGGCGTTTCCGGGCGGCAGCATTGACGCCCTGGAAACACCGGTTCAGGCAGCCTTGCGCGAGGCGGAAGAGGAAACTGGCCTCGACTCGGACGGTGTTGAAGTCCTTGGAACCCTGCAGGAGCTCGGCCTCGCCCACAGCAACTTCCTTGTCACCCCGGTGCTGGGGTGGTGGCGGTCGCCCTCGCCTGTCCATGTGGTGGACTACGCCGAGTCCGCCCAGGTGTTCCGGGTGCCCGTGCGGGACCTGCTGGATCCGGACAACAGGGTTATGGCCACCGTCCACCGGGCCGGGCGTACTTTCGACAGCCCCGCTTTCACCGTCAACGGTGTGGTGGTGTGGGGGTTTACCGGAATTGTCCTGAACGGCCTCTTTGAACAGTTGGGCTGGGCCGTGCCGTGGGACAGTAGCCGGGTCCATCCGATGGGTGTGTGACGTTCACGGACCGGGGGATCCGTCCGGTTGCCGGTATCGCCGTGCGTCCTTCCGCCTCGGCCGGTGTCAGGCCTGCTGTTTGCGCAGATCCACTACTACTCCCGTGGCCGCATTTTCGCGCATGGCGTTGATGCCCTCCAACACTGTGTTGAGGGACTTGAAGTTTGGTGAAACGGCAACGATGTTGCCTTCCCCGTCCGTCAGCCGAAGCCGGTACGACTCGTCCCCTACCCGATGAATTTCAAACCTGCCCGCCATAAGCCGGACCTCCCCTTGGTGTGCTTCGTTGCATCAACCTTCGGACCGATCTGTTTCAGTCACCAAGAGACTGTAACCCGCGTCACCGCGCCCCCGCGAGCTACTGCCGGGTAGATTACTTCCCTCGACATGCTGCTCGGCGGGGCCTGGTTTTGCGTATTCCGGGCGTGGTTCTACTTTGCGTGGTCGTAGGAATCCACTACCGCCACACTGACTGGAAATTCCACGGGAACAGGTCCGAACAGGAGGTTCTTGGCCGCGCTGGCGGCGTCCTCGATTGCCTTGATACACGCACCCGCCAGGTGCTCAGGCGCGTGGACCATCACTTCGTCGTGGAGGAAGAAGACCAGCTCCGCCCTGACCGGCCCTTCCCCGCCGACGGTGCGCAACCGGCGTCGTAATTCCGCGAGCCAGCACGCAGCCCAGTCCGCCGCGGAGCCCTGGACCACGAAGTTCCGCGTGAAGCGCCCCCTGGAACGGGCAAGCGAATCCGCGCGCCGCTGCTCCTCCGCCGACGACGACCGCTGGCTCTGGAACCACCGTTCCGACGGCGGCGGGCTGCTGCGGCCCAGCCTGGTGGTGACGGTTCCGCCGGATTCACCGGCGCGGGCGGCCTGTTCCACAAAATCAACGGCGCGGGGATAGATCCTGGCGAGCTGGGGCATGAGGCGTCCGGCATCACCGGAAGTGGCTCCGTACATTGCCCCCAGCAGCGCCATCTTCGCTTTTGCCCGATCGCCGCCGAACCCTTTGGCGGCGATGCCCGCGTAGAGGTCCTGGTCCCTCGCGGCCTCGGCCATGGTTGAGTCCTTGGCCAGCGCCACCAGGACACGCGGCTCAAGCTGTGATGCGTCCGCGACGATGAGCTTGCAGCCGGGGTCGGCGTGGACGGCGCCGCGGATCTGGCGCGGTATCTGCAGGGCGCCGCCGCCCCTGGACGCCCAGCGGCCTGAAACCACACCGCCCACCACGTACTCGGGGCGGAACCGGCCGCCGGACACCCACGCATCCAGCCATGCCCAGCCGTTGGCCGCGTGCAGCCGCGAAAGCTTTTTGTAGGCCAGCAGCGGGGCGATGGCGGGGTGGGTGGATTCTTTCAGCTCCCATTGCCGGGTGCTTTTCACCTCAATCCCGTTCCGGTGCAGGGCGCGCATCAGGTCCTGCGGGGAATCGGGGTTCAGGGTTGGCGCGTTCAACAGGTTGCGCAGTTCAAGGTTCAGGGCCTCGAGCTTTGCCGGGCGATGGCCCATGGGCGGACGGGGGCCGAGGTAACCGGCCAGGATTTGCTCATGGAGGTCCTCCCGCCAGGGCACTCCGGCGTGCTGCATCTCAGCGGCAATCATGGCGCTGGCAGATTCGGCGGCCAGGAGAAGCTGAAGCCGGTTTCGCCGGTTCTCCTCGCCGCTGACGGAAGCGAGGGCGGCCCGCTGGGCGGCGTATTCTTCCCGGAGGTCCCCAAGTGTATGCCGGGGTCCGGCGCCGGTGTCAGGATTTTCGAAAAGGGCGTCCTGTTCCGGTGGCGGCGGAGGCGGCTGCAGGGCCCGGGGCGGTTGTTGCGGATCGTCGAGGGTGACCTGGTCCGCGTTTGCCGCGTATTCGGTGTGGGCGGTGAACTGTGAGTGCGCCAGGATGTTGCCGCACAGGCTCAGGTCGTGGCAGCGGTCCAGTTCCGCCCCGGCCGCCAGCAGCGCCGGGTACCAGTCCTGTGTCCGGTGCCAGATCCAGCGGGGATGCTGCCCGCCCTGCGGCCGGCGTTCCAGGTCCTTGACGACGGCGGGAAGTTCCCGTGCGGGAACGGGGCGGGGTTCGGGGTTGGATGGATGGGGGTGGCCCGTTTGGGTGAGTTCCTGCAGGACCGCGCCCTGGGGGTGGGCGGCCAGCAGGAGATACATGTTCCAATTCTGCCTTGTCTTTGGAGTGGTGCGGTCCTGATGACTCTTCCTGCACAAGGCTGCTGTCTAAACCGGGTTGTGCACATACGGCTTGCCTTCCTTATCCGCCGGCCGCCCGTCCGGGGACAGTGGTTCCATGAGCAGGCACCAGCTGACCCCATCCGATTCTGATCCCGGCCGGTCCGGGCCCCCGTCCCGGCGGCTTCCTGTTGAGCTCCCGCAGACTGGTCCGGCCCGGCCCGGGAGTCAAGGAGGGAGCGGCGCGGCCTGGCTGCCGGACGGCGCGGAAGAGGTACTGCTGGTTACCTCGTCGGCCTTGTTGCGGGCCGAAGTGGAGCGTATCGTCGCCGCGGCCGGTGCCCACCTTCGTGTGGTGGCCGATGCCCTCGAGGGCGGCAGGTACTGGGACGGGGCTGCGGCAGTTCTGGTGGGCAGCGACATCCGGGAGCTCCCGCCACGCCGGCGCGCACCAGCCGTCCTGGTGGGCCTCGACGGTGAAGGGGACAGCTTATGGCACCTGGCTGCAGCACTGGGAGCGGAGCGGGTGGCGGTACTGCCGGATGCCGCCGCATGGCTCGCCGATCACCTGAGCCGGTCCCGGTCGCCCGGTCCCGGCGGCATGGTCCTCGGGGTCACCGGCGGGTGCGGCGGCGCCGGAGCCACCACTGCCGCCGTTTGGGTGGCCCAGGCCGCCGCCGGGATGGGAGCGCGCGTACTGCTGGTTGACGGCGACCCGTGGGGCGGCGGACTGGAACTGGCTATTGCAGCGGAAGAGAGCCCCGGACTGCGCTGGCCTGATCTTTCTGAAGCCCACGGCAGCATCGATCCCGGCCAGCTGTCGGATTCGCTTCCGGTTGCCGGAGGCTTCTCGTTCCTGTCCTGGCCGGCCAGCCGGGAACAGCCCCCTCCCGTGGCGGCCGCCACCACCGCCGGAGTCCTTGACGCCGCACGCCGCGGCTACGAGCTGGTTGTTGTCGACATCGGCAGGGGAACGGGGCCGCTGCAGGCCTATGCCTGGGACTGCGACCGCATCATGATGGTGGTTCCCGCCCAGCTGAAGGCCGCCGTCGCAGCGGTGCGGCTGATGCAGGAGTTTCCACCGATTGAGGCCACACTTCTGGTCCGTGGCAGGCCTGGTGCAGCGCTGGACGGATCACTTCTTTCCGAGGCCATCGGGCTTCCCGTGCAGGGACGGGTGCCGGAGCTCCGTGGTGTCAGTGCGGCAATGGAATCCGGCCGGCTCCTGGACTTGGGCAGGCGGCGGTGCGTCCAGCGTTTTGTTGCATCGGTGCTCGAAGCCCTCGGGGACGACTTGGCGGCAGAGGAACTCGGATGAAGCAGCAGCCGTCCCCACATGGAGCGGGAGCCGCGGACGGACTGCGTCGGCGGGCCCGGAACATGGAGGCCCAACGCCGTGATCTGCGGCGGGAGGGGCGCCTTCCGGTTGATTCCGGATTGCTGGAATCGGTCCGGGAGTCCATGATGGCGGACGCCGGGGTGGTGACTCCTTCGCGGGTGGCAGCGGCGGTACAGGCCACTGGCAAGCTGCTGGGCACGGCCGGTTCACTCGCGGCGGTGGAGCGGATCAGCGCCGAGCTAAACGGGTTGGGGCCCCTGCAGCAGCTCACGCGGGATCCGGCAGTGACCGATATTTTCGTCAACGCACCGGAATCCGTTTGGGTGGATCGTGGCCGTGGCATTGAACGTGTCCCTGTTGTTTTCACTGACGAGGCCCAGCTGCGGGCGCTTGCCTGCAGGCTGGTCGCTGCGGGAGGGAGGCGCCTGGATGACGGCTCGCCCTGCGTGGACGTGCGGTTGCCGGGAGGTTACCGCGTCCACGCCGTCCTGCCGCCGGTGTCCACTGCGGGCACCCTGCTCAGCGTCAGGATCCGCCGGGAGCGGGTGTTCACCATGGAGGAACTGCAGGCCGCGGGACTGTTCGGGCCGTTCGTCAAGGAAGTCCTGGAGAAAGTACTGGAGCATCGGCTCAGTTTCCTGATCAGTGGCGCCACGGGATCCGGCAAGACCACCCTGCTGTCCACCTTGCTGGGGCTTTGTGCCCGGGAGGAGCGGCTGGTCCTCATAGAAGATGCCTCCGAGCTGAACCCCGTCCATCCTCACGTGGTTTCCCTTGAGTCCCGCCACGGGAATCTTGAGGGCGGCGGGGAGGTGGGCTTGGGTGAGCTTGTCCGGCAGGCCCTGCGCATGAGGCCGGACCGGCTGGTGGTCGGGGAATGCCGGGGGGCCGAGGTGCGGGAACTGCTTACTGCGATGAACACCGGCCACAGCGGCGGGGGCGGAACCATCCATGCGAACACTGCCACCGCGGTTCCGGCCCGCCTGACAGCGCTTGGTGCGCTGGCAGGGTTGAGCCCGGACGGGGTGCGTCTTCAGGCAGCCAGTGCCCTTGATGTGGTGATTCATGTCGAGAGGACCAGCCGGGGCAGGCAAGTGTCCTGCATTGGCCTGATTGACGACGGCCCCGGCGGCCTGCGTGTCCTACCGGCGCTGGAAATCCATGCAGCGGTTTCCGTTCCCGGCCAGGGATGGCCGGCTCTCGCCTGCCGGCTTGGACTCGATCCGGGGGAGCAGCTGTGACGGTTGTTCTTGCCGGCGTCCTGGTGCTGGCGGTGGTATTGGTTCTTTGCCCGCCGCAGGGCGCGGCATCGAGGTTTCGCCGCGCAACTGGTGGTCCTGCGCATACAGCGCCTGATGTTGGCTGGCCGGGGCGGATCCGGCAGGTCAGGGCTGGAGTCGGGAAAGCGGCAACATCCGCTGCCGGGGTACCCATGACGGTCGTGGTTCAGCAATTGGCTGCACTGCTCAAGGGAGGGCGCACCCCCGCCCGGCTTTGGGACGAGCTGTGGTTTGTCTATGGCGCTGCACGGCCCGGATCGCACGGCCCGGCCAGGCTCGGACCTGGCTCGGGGCAAGACCAGGTGCCGGCGCCGGGGGCGGTACAAGCGGCAGGGGTGCCCGCCCGCGGCTTAACCACCGGGTCGGTTGTAATGCTGGCAGCAGCCCGGGCAGCTGCCGGGGCGGGGACCCCGGTATCGGAGGCCATCCGCCGCTCTTTGCCGGCAGTCTTCCCGCGGCCCAACAGGGAGTTCCGCATCTGGTCGGAACTGGCAGCGTGTTTCGACATCGCAGAAGCAAGCGGTTGTCCCCTGGCCGACGTGCTCACCAGGTTCGCGGCGCAGCTTGAGGTCGAGGACGACGCCGATGCTGCCCGGCAAACCGCCTTGGCCGGGCCCAAGGCCACGGTCACTTTGTTGACCTGGCTTCCGCTCATGGGACTGGGCCTTGGAATCGCCCTCGGCGTGGACCCGCTGGCGATATTGCTGGGCACTCCGCTGGGGCTCGCAGCGCTCGCGGCCGGCGTGGCGCTGACCGTTGCGGGTAGGGTGTGGTCCGCCAGGCTGGTTGCCGCTGCGGCCGGCGGGGGATTGCCGTGACGGGTCCTCTTGTTCTGGCAGCCGCGCTTTTTCTTACCCTGGCCGCTGTGGCTGGTCTCCTGAGTCCCCACGGAGGCAGGGCACGGAAGCGGCTGCTCAACCTGGAGCCGCGGGGGGCCTCTGGCCGGGACACCGGTTCACGGGAGGCGGACGGGCGGACCCGGAACCGGGCCGGTCCCGATGGCCTGAAGGACACCGCCATGATGCTCGAACTGGTGGCGGCGATGCTGGATGCAGGCTCTGGCATAGGGCGCTCACTCGAACTGGTGACGGCCTCTGCTTCCGCACACTACAGCGACTCCCTCCGGCCGGTTGTTTCGGCGCTCGCGATCGGTGCCGACTGGGAGACTGCCTGGCGCAGCTCGGCTGTCCGGCTTCCCGAGATTCTGGAGCTGCGGGATGCATTGGGGTTTGCGGCACTGACCGGGGCCCCGTCGTCCGCAATTCTGTACGCCCAGGCCGCGAGGCTCCGCCGGGAAAGGTTTCGTGCCGCGGAGAAGCGGGCGGCCTCGCTGGGCGTGAAGCTGGTGGTCCCGCTGGGGCTGTGTTCGCTGCCGGCCTTCATCTGCCTGGGCGTTGTACCCGTTCTGCTCGCCCTGGTGCCGTCCGGTCAGTAATACCGCGAGGCCTTCGGGCCAGTAACACCGCGGTGCCTTCCGGCCAATGACGCCCTGGTCCCGTCCGGCCAGTAACCGGAACAGCATGCCCGGCAGATCAAGCCAGACAGCCGGAGGGACGGCTCCGGCCGTACTGGCATGGTCCGCTCTTTCCCTCCACAGAGGGGAACCCAGATGGCTTTTCCACTTACACAAGCGCGGGCCTTATCGCTTCGAGCGCGCCGCGGAAGAGTCGAAGCAGCCGGCAACCCTGCCGGCCAACCGAAAGGAAACACCACATGTCCATCAACCAGGACCGCCACTTCGCCACCGGAACTGCAGCGCTCGCAGCAGCCCGATCAAACACTAAACGGCGCTTCAGCGGCGGCGGGCCCCTTTACTCCCGACAGGCCGTCACCCCTCCATTGCCGGCAAACGTCGTCGAGCTCTACCCCGGAGCAGCTGCTGCCGGTCATCGTTTGGGCGCCCGCCGGTTGCTGGGGTCGGAAGCGGGGATGGCCACCGCTGAATACGCCATCACCACTCTCGCGGCTGTCGGCTTTGCCGGGCTGCTGGTCTTCATCCTTCGCAGCGAGGAAGTGCGGGGGTTCCTGCTGAACCTGATCCGCACGGCGCTGGCCTTGCCATGACCGGCGTCCCGGACCTGCTGCAACGTTGGCTGCCCCCAGGTCCGGGCAGCCGGACGGCTCCGGCGCTGCAGGCCGGAGCGGCTGCTGGTCGCGCGGCGGTAGACCGTTGCCCCAGTGGCGGCCTCCTGCGGTTGGCAGATCGCTGCAACAGCCACAGCACCAGCAGCTGCAACGGCCACAGCACCAGCAGCTGCAGCCGCAGCCGCAGCCGCAGCAGCAAGCCCGCAGCGTCCCGCGGTGCGGTCACCGCAGAGTTCGCTGTAACACTGCCAGCCGTCCTGCTGCTGCTTGCCATGCTCCTCGCGGGTGCGGCGGCCGGTATTACCCAACTGCGGCTGGAAGAGGGAGCGCGGGCCGGCGCCCGGGCACTGGCGCGTGGTGATGATTCCGCCACTGTGCAGAAGGTTGTCCGGACCCTCTCAGGAGCGTCAGCCTCGGCGGTAGTTGCAACAGAGGGTGAGTGGCTCAGCGTGACGGTCACAGACCGGGTAGGCGGCCCACTAGGGGCCTCTGTTCCCTGGACCCTTACCGCCCGCGCTTCAACGCGAAGCGAAACGGCAGCAGCAAGTTGACGGCGGGTGCAGGCCAGGGCACGGACAGCCGGGAGCGCGGATCCGGAAGTGTCCTGGCCGCGGGACTGGCTTTTGTCATCATGATGGCCATAGTGCTGTTGCTGCTTTTGGCCCAGTCAGCCGTGATGGCCAGCAGGGCGGCTGCGGCGGCTGATCTTGCTGCCCTCGCCGGGGCTGACGCCTTGCGCGGCATCACGGACGGGGACCCTTGCGCGGTGGCTGCGGAGGTCGCTGCCCGGCATGCGGCCGCCCTTCGCAGCTGCTCGGAGGGAGAGGGAAGCACCCTCGAAGTCATGACTGAGCTTTCGGCCAGCTCCATCCTGGGTGCAGCAAGCGCCCGTGCCCGGGCAGGACCTCCCCCCTAACGGACGGTCCTTCCGGAGGCCGCCCGGGCTGAAGCACGGGAACCTTCCTCGGGCTGGGCTCCGGATCAGCGCCCGGCGTCCACGCTGACTTCGCTGGCATCGGCGGCGTTCTTCAGCAGAACATCGAGCAGGGTGACCGCGGCTGCTTTGTCCAGGGGGTTGTTTTTGTTCCCACACTTGGGCGACTGAACACAGGAAGGACAGCCGGATTCGCATTCGCAGGCCTTGATGGCGTCCCGTGTAGCGGCAAGCCATGTCTGCGCCTTGTCGAATCCGCGTTCGGCAAAACCGGCCCCGCCGGGGTGCCCGTCATACACGAAGATGGTGGGCACTCCGGTGTCGGCATGCAGGGCAGTTGATACCCCGCCGATGTCCCAGCGGTCACTGGACGCCACCAGGGGAAGGAGACCGATGGCTGCGTGTTCTGCGGCGTGCAGTGCACCCGGGAACTGGGCTTCAATCAGTCCGGCCGCGGTGAGGGAACGGTTGTCCACCAGGAACCACACTGCCTTGGTGAAGAGTTCCCGGGCGCCGAGGTCAAGCGGTTCCTCACCGAGGATCTCGTTGGAAATCAGGGCCTTTCTTTGAAAGGAGACCACCTGCGTGGTGACTTTAACGTCGCCGAAGTGCAGTGAAACGTCGCCCCATCTGGCCGTGCGCTGGGTTTCCAGCACCTCAATCTGCGTCACGTCCCGTGCCGTGGTGTAGTAGTCCGGGTTGGCGCGACGGACTACTACACAATGGTCGTCCTCGTTGAGGTCCTCCACCACGTAGCTGTCGCCCTGGTGGATGTAGACCGCACCGGTGTGCGCCTGGTAGTGGGTCTGGGGAGAGTCCATCGTTCCGAGGAGGGAGCCAGTATCAGCGTCGACAATGCTCACCGGGCCGCCGCCGTCAGCCCGCAGGTTTACCATTGCCGCGGCGCTCTGGGAATGGGTCCAGAACCAGCCCGCAGGCCGGTGGCGAAGATATCCCTGAGCTACCAGGCGGTCCAGGAGCCTCTCGGCGGTGCTTCCGAACAGGTCAAGCTCGCCGGCACCGAGCGGAAGTTCGGCCGCGGCCGCGCACAGGTGCGGTCCCAGCACGTACGGGTTCGACGGATCGAAGACAGTCGCTTCAACCGAGACGTCGAAGATTGCCTCCGGGTGGTTCACCAGGAAGGTATCCAGTGGATCGTCACTTGCCACAAAGGCCGCGATCGCGTCCTGTCCTGCCCTGCCTGCCCGCCCGATCTGCTGGAACAGCGAGGCTCTGGTCCCTGGCCAGCCGGCCACCAGAACAGCGTCCAGCCCGGAAATGTCGATGCCCAACTCCAAAGCGGAGGTGCTTGAAACACCCAGGAGCCGACCGGAACGGAGCGCTTTCTCCACAGCCCGGCGTTCTTCAGGAAGGTATCCGGAACGGTAGGCAGCCACACGCTGCGGCAGGCTGGGATCCACTTCGTCCAGCAGGCGTTTGGTGATGGACGAGATCGTCTCGGCTCCGCGCCGGGATTTGATGAAGGCTATGGTGCGGATCTGCGCTGACACCAGGTTGGCGAGCAGGTCCGCAGTTTCAGCAACAGCGGTGCGCCGCTCCTTAGCGCCGTTCTCGCCCTTCACCTCGGTCAAGGCAGGTTCCCAAAAGGCAACCGTGGTGGCGCCGTGCGGTGAGCCGTCCTCCGAGACCGCCTTGACGGGTGCCCCGATAAGCCGGGAGAAGGAAACTTCAGGGTCCGAAGCCGTCGCGGAGGCTGCGATGAAGACAGGTTCGGGAAAGGCTGACCCTGCTCCGTAGTACGCGCAGATCCGCCGCAGCCGGCGCATCAGGTTGGCTACGTGCGAGCCGAAAACGCCGCGGTAGCTGTGGGCCTCGTCAACGATGACATAGCGGAGGCGGCGGAAAAACCCAGCCCACCAGGCGTGGTTCGGAAGTATGCCAAAGTGCAGCATGTCAGGATTGGCCAGGATGAGGTTCGCGTGGTCGCGGATCCACCGCCGGGAAGCCGGGTCGGTGTCGCCGTCGTAGGTTTCCGCCCGGACGGTGGGCAGCTTCAACGCCCTGATTGCGTTCAACTGGTCAGCTGCGAGTGCCTTGGTGGGGGACAGGTAAAGGGCCACCGCGCCGTCGTCGTGGATCTTTCCCGGGTCGGCAAGAACGCGCAGTTCGGAGCGGTGGATGGCATCCAGCGCCGGCATCTGATAGGCGAGAGACTTTCCGGAAGCGGTTCCGGTAGCAACGACAACATGCTCTCCGCCGTGGGCAATGTCCGCCGCTTCCACCTGGTGGCGGTAGGGCTTGTGGACACCCAGCAACCCGTAGGCGGCCACCAGATCCGGGTGAACCCACTCCGGCCACTGCCCGTGGATGGCTTTCCGGGCGGGGATGGTCCGGACATGACGCAGCTGCTCCGGGTCCGGGCCGCGGCCCAGCAGGGGTATCAGCGAGTCGTGGGGGTTCACCCCAATATTGTTTCACCCCGGGGCTTACCGGCAGGCCCGGTTCGCCGTCGGTGTAACCGGCGAGGCGGGCCTGGGGCCGGGGTTAACTCAGCGAGAGATCGGCCCCGTCGCGGGATGACGAGAGCATCAGCACGCGCGAGACGGTGGTCCAGCCAAGGTGGGAATACAACTTCTGGCCGTCGAGGGAAGCCAGCAGCAGACCTGTTTGGACATCATGTTCGAATGCCTGCGCCGCCAGTGCGCGCATGATGAAGCTTCCCAGACCACGCCGCTGGAAGGCCGGTTCGGTAATGATTTTGTCGAACACTGCGGTATCGCCCACCACAAAAACGCGGCCGCTGGCTGCAAGGGTCTCCCCGGAACGGACAACAGCGTAATGCACGCCGTCCTGCATCGACGTTGTCAGGGCCAGGTCATCGTCGGACAGCCAGGGATCCTCGGCATCCTGGGTTTCCATGTCCACAATCATCATGGCCTGGGAGTCGGAGGTGACGTTCAAACCATGCTGCAGGGCAAGGACCGAATAGCGGGCGAGGTCGTTGCTCAGGATGGTCAGACCCCTCGCCGGCACTTCCGCAGTCTTTGCAGCCAGGGCTGCAAACTCCGCATCCGTAGGCTCGGATGCGAACAACTCCCACTCGCCGGTGGTGTCGGCCCGTAGCGCGGCGGGGAAGCGGCCTTCGGCGGACGTCCGGTAGCCGCGGCAGCCTGCCCAGCCGGCGACCCATACTTCGAGAAGGCCAGTGATGTCATTAACCATGGTTTCCGGGCTCATGGGATGAGACTATTCCAGCGCAGTCACAAGCAACAGGGGTAGGCAGGGCGGGAGGCCCGGTGCTTATGCAATTGTGATGCGCCGTCACAATGGACGCAGTGACGGTTCACTGCCGTCCGTGAAATACGGGCAGGCGGGCTGCCGGAATCGCAGCCGGTACCCTTAAATACGTGGCTTTGAACCGAATTGTGCTTTTTTACGGCTTTACCCCCATCGCTGATCCGGACGCTGTGCGGCTCTGGCAGCGCGCCCTCTGCGAGAAGCTGGGACTTACCGGGCGGATCATCATTTCCAAGGACGGCATTAACGCCACGGTGGGCGGCGAGATCGGCGCCGTAAAGCAGTACGTCAAGACCACCCGGGAATACAAGGGTTTCCATGGCATCGACGTTAAATGGTCCGACGGCGGTGCGGAGGACTTTCCCCGGCTCAGCGTCAAGGTGCGGGATGAGATTGTCTCGTTCGGCGCGCCCGGTGAACTCCAGGTGGACGCCAACGGCGTAGTGGGCGGCGGCATGCACCTTAAGCCCGAAGAACTGCACGAACTGGTCGATGCGAAAAAGCAGGACGGCGAAGAGGTGGTTTTCTTTGACGGCAGGAACGCCTTCGAAGCCCAGATCGGCCGGTTCAAGGACGCAGTGGTCCCGGATGTCGCCACGACCCACGACTTCATTAAGGAGCTCGAATCCGGCAAGTACGACTCCCTCAAGGACAAGCCCGTGGTTACCTACTGCACCGGCGGCATCCGCTGCGAGGTGCTTTCCAGCCTGATGGTCAACCGCGGGTTTAAGGAGGTGTACCAGCTGGACGGCGGCATTGTCCGGTACGGCGAAACCTTCAAGGACCAGGGCCTGTGGGAAGGCTCGCTGTACGTGTTCGATAAGCGCATGCACCTCGAGTTCAGCGAGGACGCCAAGACCATCGGCCAATGCACCCGCTGCGCGGCTCCCACCAGCAAATTCGAGAACTGCTCCAACCCCAGTTGCCGCACCCTCACCCTGTATTGTGCCGACTGCGCTTCCAGCCCGGAAACCCTGCTGTGCCCGGAAGGCTGCTCCGCTTAGGGACCACCAGCCCGCGTCCCCGGGACTTACCCCACGGCAAACGAACGGGCATCGCACAGGACATGCGTCACAGGCGCCGGAGGCGGTAGGCGTAATTGGCGCCCGTCCTGGACTCCACCGTGATGCTCAAAGCTGTCTCCGCGGAAAGATAAATGACGTTCTCGCGGTTCACCCCGCACCGCAGCCCCAGCTCCACCAGCGTCAGCGAGTCGCTCTTTACCGTGAAGGTAACCCGCCGCTGGCTTCGGCAGGTCAGCGCGAGTGCGTACGTGCCGGTTCCCACCACGGCTGTGTTTTCAGTCCGGACTTCGCCTGCCGCCAGGAGCCCGGCTCCGGCATGCACCACCGGATGCCCGGTCTCCGGCAGGGTTCGGGCCACCCAGGCGCCAAGCTCGGCTTCACTGACGGGCTCGCGCTGCAGCGGATCCCGGGTAAACACCGGCGCCGGGGCCACCGTTTCACCCGCGTCGGCCGCGCCGCTCCAGCTCCGGCCGTCGTCGTACGTGTATTCACAGCCGCCCAGCGCCAGGCCGGCCGCCAGCACAACACCGAGAACGGCGGCGGCCGCCGGATTCCGCGTCTGCCGCGCACGGACTGACCGCCCCTGAAAAGGCACGGAGCACGTCCGCACTCTGGGCATAGTCCGACTGTATGCCCGGACGCCGCCGCGGACCAGACTTATTCTGCGGGCGCCAGTTGGTATGCGTAGAACAAGGGGGAGTCCACGCTGGAGGTGCTGACTTCCAGCCTCCCCGACTGCGGCAATGTGATTTTGGTGATTTCCCGGCTGCCGTTGCAGGCCGCACCGGCGTCCACCACAGCTTCCCCGTCCAGGGATACCGCAAAGAAGGCCTTGCCCCCGCCCTCGCAGGTGGCCGTCAGGGTATACCGGCCGGCAGGTACGTCGGCCGCCTCCTGAACGATGCGGTCCCGGTTGAGTATCTTGCCGGCATCTTCGATGACGGTGCCGGAACCTATGGGCAGTGCAGTAGCGCGCCACTGCGGAACGTCCGCGTTTTCGATCGAGACCACGGGCGAGCACCCCGCCAGCACCAATGCAGCGATACCCGCCGGCGCACAGGCAGTAAGCAGGGATCGCTGCGGGCGGGCGGGCTGCTTCCGGGCGCACGGAAGGCTGGAAGGCAGTGGAGGCATACCTCCACGCTACCGCCTTGGCCCCAGCCCCGGTTCCCAGCTCCCGGTGCCGGACTAAACTTGGGCAGTGCCTAAATCCCCATATGAGTTCACCGACGGCAACACCCCCGACGCTCCCCGCAGCGACCTTCCGGAGCTGCTCGCCGCACTTGCCGCTGACCTGCGCCTGGTGGGTTACACGCTCGACGGTGTGGCCGGGCTCCTCGGCGAACCGGCCTACGGTGCGCTGAACCGGGACCAGCTCATTCCGGCCCTGCTGGCTGCCGACCGGGCTGTGCGGCAGGACGAAGGCAACGCGGCGCTCGCCGCCGTCGTCCGTCTCTGGCTGCTCGCCGAGCCGCAGACAAGTGCAACGCTCGACGCCGCCCTGCCGGGCATTGGCGCCGAGGGCCTGCAGGAGCTGGGGCTGGTGGAGCCCGTTCCTGGCAGTCCGCTCCTGGCAGCCAAGGCTGACCTCCGGCCCTACGGCTGGGAGGGCACCGAGGATGACACCACAGGCGGCAGCGGCGGGGCGGAACTGTGGGTGGCCAGCGACTTGGCGGCACACCAGCAGGAAGGCGTTCTCCGCCATGACCACGTTCTGGGCATCGGGCAGGCGTCCACCACCCTGGTGCAGACCACATTCCGGCAGCACACCGAGCGGGCACTGGACCTGGGGACGGGATGCGGCATCCAGGCCTTCCACCTGCTGCACCATTGCGGGCACGTCACAGCTACCGACATTTCTGAACGCGCCCTGGCCTTTACCAGGTTTAACATCCTGCTAAACGCCGTGGCGCTGTCCGTGGATCCGGCCCGGCTGGAGGACCGGGTGAGCCTGCGCCTGGGTTCGCTCCTGGAGCCCGTGGCGGGCGAGGAATTCGGCCTGGTGGTCTCCAACCCGCCCTTCGTCATCACACCGCGGAGCGCGGGGGAGGAAGCGTCAGAGCAGTTTACCTATCGCGACGGCGGCCTTCCGGGTGATGAGATTGTGGCAGCCCTCGTGGCCGGGCTGCCGGCTGTGCTCGCTCCCGGCGGAACGGCGCAAATGCTTGGAAACTGGGAAGTGCAGGCCGGCGCCGCCTGGCAGGAGCGCCCTCAAGGCTGGGTGCCCGCCGGGACGGACGCCTGGTTCATCCAGCGCGAGACGGTGGGCCCGGAGGAGTACGCCGAGACCTGGCTGCGTGACGCGTCCGAGGGCCGGGACCGGCAACACTACAAGGAGGCCTACGCCGCCTACCTCGAAGACTTCGAGTCACGCAACGTGGCGGGGATCGGTTTCGGGATGGTGCTGCTCCGGCGCCCCCTTGACCCGGCGCAGGCCGCTTTCAACCGGTTTGAGGAGATCACCTACCCCATTGAGCAGCCGATCGGGCCCCACTTGGGTGCGGCGCTGAACCGCCAGGACTGGCTGGCTGCCAACAGCGTCAGCGACGCGCACCTGCTGGTGGCGGACGATGTCACCGAGGAACGCCACCAACGGCCCGGCGCCGAGCACCCCGGCGTAATCCTGCTTCGGCAGGGCGCCGGCCTGCGCCGGACGAACCTCCTCAGCACCGAACTCGCCGGGTTTGTTTCGGCCTGCGACGGCGACCTGTCCGCCGGGCAGATAGCCGGTGCGCTGGAGGCGCTGCTGGGCGGCGGCGTGGTGGGGGAGGAAGGGTTCGACGCCGGCTCCTTCCGGCGCGGTTTGCTCGCCGACGTGGCCAATCTGGTTCGCGATGGGTTCCTGATTCCGGCCGGGGATTAAGACGCGGAGGGCCTTCCGGGTAACCCCCTTGTTTTCCACATGAATGCGCACAATTCTTCAAAATATGGTGAACTAGGCCAGTATGGGCGCATCTGCCCGAGCAACCTTTTTCTGTAGGAGCACCGTGCCAAGCAAGGCCAAAACCGGCAAGAAACTCGTGATTGTGGAGTCTCCGGCCAAGAGCAAGACCATCGCCAAGTACCTGGGCGAGGGCTTCATCGTAGAGGCCTCCATTGGTCACATCCGCGACCTGCCGCAGCCGTCCGAACTCCCTGCCGAACTGAAGAAAACCTCGGTAGGCAAGTTCGCCGTCGACATTGACCACGACTTCAAGCCCTACTACGTGGTGTCCCCGGACAAAAAGAAAAAGGTGACCGAGCTCAAGGCTGCGCTCAAGGACGCCGACGAACTTTATCTCGCGACCGATGGGGACCGCGAGGGCGAAGCCATCGCGTGGCACCTGCTGGAAGTGCTCAAGCCCAAGGTACCGGTATACCGGATGACGTTCGGCGAAATTACCAAGGAAGCCATCCAGCGCGCCATGGGCAACCTGCGCGATGTCGATTCGGCGTTGGTGGACGCCCAGGAGACCCGCCGTGTCCTGGACCGCCTGTACGGCTACGAGATCTCCCCGGTGCTGTGGCGCAAGGTGGCGCGCGGGCTTTCCGCCGGCCGCGTGCAGTCCGTGGTCACCCGTATGGTGGTGGACCGCGAACGTGAGCGGATGGCCTTCAAAGCCGCCTCCTACTGGGACCTCACCGGCCAGTTCGGCGCCGACGCTGGCTCCTTCAAAGCGAAGCTTGCCAGCGTTGACGGCTCCAAGGTGGCTACCGGCCGTGACTTCAACGACGACGGCGTTCTGACGTCCAAGAACGTCGCCCACCTTAACGAGGAGCTCGCAACGTCCCTGGCGGCTGGGCTGCAGGACGCAGAGTTCCGCGTCCGTTCCGTTGACACCAAGCCGTACACCCGCCGGCCGGCTGCGCCGTTCACCACCTCCACGCTGCAGCAGGAAGCCGGCCGTAAGCTGCGCTTTTCCTCCAAGAGCACCATGCAGATCGCCCAGCGCCTGTACGAAAACGGCTACATCACCTATATGCGTACGGACTCCTCCGCGCTCAGTGATGAGGCCGTGACCGCTGCCCGGCGGCAGGCTTCCGAACTGTACGGCCCCGAGTACATCCCGGGATCTCCCCGCGTCTACTCCAACAAGGCAGCAAACGCCCAGGAAGCTCACGAGGCCATCCGTCCCGCGGGTGACTCCTTCCGGACCCCCGCGCAGGTGGCCAAGCAGCTCTCCGGCGACGAATTCCGGCTTTACGAGTTGATCTGGAAGCGGACCGTCGCGTCCCAGATGGCTGACGCCAAGGGTTCGACGGCGACCATCCGCCTTGGTGCGGTGGCCTCCTACGGGCGGGACGCCGAGTTCTCCGCGTCCGGCACCGTGATCACTTTCCCCGGCTTCCTGGCCGCTTACGAGGAAGGCAAGGACGAGACCCGCGGCGACGACGACTCGGATGAAGCCCGCCGCCTCCCCAACGTCACGAAGGGCGATGCGCTCAAGGCCTCGGACATCATCGCAGTCGGCCACGAAACCTCACCGCCGCCGCGTTACACCGAAGCCTCGCTGACGGCGGAACTGGAAAAGAAGGGCATCGGACGCCCGTCCACGTACGCGTCCACCATCTCCACCATCCAAGACCGCGGCTATGTCCGGAAACAGGGCTCCGCGTTGGTCCCGAGCTGGATCGCCTTCTCGGTCATCCGGCTGCTGGAGCAGCACTTCAGCGACTACGTGGACTACGAGTTCACCGCGGATATGGAAGGTGACCTGGACAAAATCGCCAACGGCCAGGCTGCGGGTGCTTCCTGGCTGCGGCACTTCTACTTCGGCGAGGACACAGACCCCGGCCTGCTGAGCATCGTCAACAACCTCGGTGAAATCGACGCGCGGGAGATTAACTCCATTCCCATCACTGACGAAATCACGCTCCGGGTGGGCAAGTTCGGCCCGTACCTCGAAAGCTCTGCGGCCACCGTGGACCCGAAGACCGGGGAAATCGTAGAGTCGCCCCGGGCGAACGTCCCGGAAGACCTCGCCCCGGACGAACTTACTGCCGCCAAGGCCATCGAGCTGATGGAGACCGCCGCTCCCGAGGAACGCGTGCTGGGCACCGATCCCCATACGGGACACACCGTCGTTGCCAAGAACGGCCGCTACGGCGCCTACGTCACCGAAGTCATCTCCGAGATGACGGAGGAACAGATCGCCAACCAGCCGGTGGAGTACTACAAAAACGGCAAGCCCAAGCCGCCCAAGAAGCCGGTCAAGGCCAAGCCGCGGACCGGTTCGCTGTTCAAGTCCATGACAGTGGACTCCGTAACCCTTGATGAGGCACTGCAGCTGATGAGCCTTCCGCGTGCGCTGGGTGAGGACGCCGAAGGCAACCTCATCACCGTGCAGAACGGCCGGTTCGGTCCGTACCTGAAGAAGGGGACGGACTCCCGGTCCATCGGGTCCGAGGAGGAAATCTTTACCATCACGCTGGAGCAGGCACTGGAGATCTACTCCCAGCCCAAGCAGCGCGGTGCACGCGCGGCCGTGCCTCCACTTGCGGAGTTCGGCCCGGACCCGGTGTCGGAAAAGAACATCGTGGTGAAGGAAGGCCGCTTCGGTCCGTACATCACCGACGGCATCACCAACATCACCGTTCCGCGGGCCACCGCCCTGGAGGAACTGACGCGTGAACAGGCTGTGGAGCTCCTTGCGGAGAAGCGTGCCAAGGGGCCGGTCAAGCGCACCGCCACGCGCAAGGCTCCTGCCAAGAAGAAGGCCACGGCGAAGAAGTAGGGTGGCCCGGCGGGTGGTGAGGGGAATTGCGCGGTGGTCCGCCGCGTGATCATGTAGGTGTATGACCGAACAGCCTGCGCACATCGATCCCCAGCCGCTGAACGACCTTGAGGAGAAGCTTGCCCAGGGCGGACAGCCTGATGCCAGTCCCGTGGACGTCATCCTGTCCTTCCTGAACAGCGAGGTCTACATCGTCAGCTCGGACGGCATCGAGGGCGAGGACTCCCAGGTGGAGCCGCTGGTCCTTGCCAATGCCGACGGCGATCCCGTCCTGGCTGTCTTCTCGCACCCGAGCCGCGTTGACCAGCAGTACCTGGACGCAGCGCCGAACGTCCTCGGCACCCAGGGCGCTGCCATCATCGCCAACATCGGCGAAGAACTCGGCATGGTCATCAACCCGGGCGCCGCCTACGGTTTCGAGATCAACCCCGAAGGCATTGCCAACATCAAGCGCGATTTCAAGCGTGCCGACGAGCTCCCCGACGGCGCCCCTTCCGGCCCGGCCGAAAACTGACACTTCCCCTGAGTCGCCAGACATGACGTGCCGGTTGGGCCGGAACCGCCGGGCCGGGGAATAATGGCAGCATGCGGCTAGGCGTCCTCGATATCGGGTCCAACACTGTCCACCTCCTACTGGTGGATGCCCACCCCGGCGCGCGGCCAGTGCCGTTCGCGTCGCACAAGCGTCCGCTCTCCTTGGTCCAGTATCTGGAGGCGGACGGCAGCATCAGCGATGCCGGGCAGCATGAGCTCACGGAGTTCGTGCTTGAGGCGTGGGAATTCGCGGCCCGGCACAAGGCCGAGGACCTTCTGGCCTTTTGTACCTCCGCCATCCGCGAGGCCACCAACGGCCCCGAAGTCCTTGCCCGGGTCAAGCACGAAACCACCGTTACACTGCAGGAACTCACGGGCAGCGAGGAAGCGTCCATGACCTTTTTCGCCGTCCGGCGCTGGCACGGCTGGGGCGCCGGCCCCATCCTGAACCTGGATATCGGCGGCGGCTCTTTCGAGATGGCCTTCGGCCAGGACGAACTGCCGGAGGTTGCCACGTCTGTGCCTCTCGGTGCCAGCCGGCTCACCCGGGACTGGCTGACCGAGGACCCGCCCTCGGCGAAGAGCGTCAAAGAGCTGCGGCGCTACATTCAAGCCACGCTCAAGCCCGCTGTCCGCGAATTCGATGGGCTGGGCCGGGCCAACCTGGTAGCAGGGACCTCGAAAACCTTCCGGTCCCTCGCCCGGATCGCGGGCGCGGCCCCCAGCACTGCCGGCCCCTACGTCAAGCGCGAGCTGTACGGGTCCGATCTAGGGGTCTGGGCGCAGCGCATCTCGGCCATGAGCGCGGAAGACCGGCTCCACCTGCCGGGCGTTTCAGAAGCCCGGGCACACCAGTTGCTTGCCGGAGCGCTGGTGGCGGAGGCGGCCCTGGAGCTCTTTAAGTTCAAGAAAATCAGGATCTGCCCGTGGGCACTCCGCGAGGGCTTGATCCTTCGCCGCCTCGACCAGCTGGTGTTCTCCGGGCCGCTGGAGCCTGCGCCGCACGTCGCCCCCGCGGCCATCGGCGCAACGGTCTAACAAAGCCGCAAGACGGAACCGGCGCTTAAAGGCGGAAGCACCGGCGGCCGCGACAGGAAAATGGGGGAAAACCTGTTACGTACGCCGGTGCCCTGGCAGGCATCCCCATGCCTGCCGCATCACTCGCACCCTCAATGAGGTAACAACAACTCTAGGGACAGCACTTGTGAGGAAGCTGCGCCCAACATGTGAGCAACCTGTGAACGCTTTTTCGGAAGTTCCCGGTTAGGGGATTTGCTGCTGGATATGTTTGGGCGCGGCCTGGTGTGAACTGCAATGATGGAGCCATGAGCAACCGAATCGCCTTTCTTGGCTGTGGGTCCATGAACGAAGCCATCCTTAGCGGTCTGCTGGAAGCCGGGACGGACCCGGCCGACATCGTGGCCACCGTCCGCCGCGCGGAGCGGGCCGCGGAGCTGGCGGAGCGCCACCACGGCGTCACCGCGATCGCAGGCGAGGAGGAACCGGACAACAACAAGCAGGCCGCCAAGGGGTCCGCCGTCGTGATTCTGGGCGTGAAGCCGGCCGGCATTACGGACCTGGCGCGGGAAATCAGCGGCGCCCTTGCGCCGGACGCCGTGGTGGTCAGCGTTGCCGCGGCCGTGTCCATAGCCCAGCTGGAAGCGGCGCTTCCGGCCGGGCAGCCCGTCATCCGCACCATGCCCAACACTCCTGCCAAGCTGGGACGCGGTGTTGTCTCTGTCTCGCCGGGCTCCAACTGCACTCCCGGGCAGCTCCAAAAGGTCAAGGGCATCCTGCAGGGCGCGGGGACCGTCGTCGAAGTTCCCGAGGAACAGGTGGACGCGCTGTCGGCCATCAGCGGCTCGGGACCGGCCTACGCGTTCTATCTTGCCGAGGCCATGGCCGCAGCAGGGGAGGAACTGGGCCTGGACGCGGAGCTCTCCCTGCTCCTGGCCCGGGAAACGGTGGCGGGCGCCGGATTCATGCTGGCCGAGCCGGGCGCGGACCCCTCGGCGCTGCGCAAAGCAGTGACCAGCCCCAACGGCACCACGGAACGTGCCATCGCCACCTTCGACGAGCGGGGCATCCCGTCCATCATCGCCGCCGGTGCCCGCGCGGCGGCTGACCGCGCCGCGGAGATCACCAAACAGCTCGGCTAGGGGCGGGCGGCAAACCGCTCGAGCAGGTCCACGTGGCCGGAGACAATCAACATGTCCCGGGAGGACACCTTGGTTTCGGGCCTGGCATACGTGAAGTCCTCGCCGGGGGACTTGACGCCTACAATCGTCACCCCGTATTTGGACCGGACCTTGGACTCGTCCAGGGTAAACCCGACGGTCTCGCGCGGCGGGTACATTTTCACGATGGCGAAGTCGTCGTCGAACTCGATAAAGTCCAGCATGCGCCCGGACACCAGGTGTGCTGCGCGGACGCCGGCGTCGGCTTCCGGGTAGATCACGTGGTTCGCGCCGATGCGGGTGAGGATTTTGCCGTGGGAAGGCGTGATGGCCTTCACCCAGAGGTGTTCGATGCCAAGATCCACCAGGTTCACCGTAATGAGCACCGAGGATTCGATGGACGTGCCGACGCCTACGACGGCGGAGCTGAACTCCTGAGCACCGAGCTGGCGGAGGGCATCGATGTTGGTGGCGTCGGCCTCCACCACGTGCGTAAGGAGCGGCGCCCACTTCTGCACAAGGGTCCGGTCCCGTTCGATGGCGAGCACTTCGCGGCCCTGCTTCACGAGCTGCTCAGCCGTGGAGGAACCAAAGCGGCCCAGCCCAATGACCAGCACCGGGGCATTATGGGCGGGGCGCCTGGGGGCGTCTGGGGAACTAGCCAATGATGGGCCTCTCTTCGGGATAGTGGTACAGCTGGCTGCGCTGGCGCAGGGCCAGGGCGGCGGCAAGGGTCACGGTGCCCACGCGGCCCATGAACATCAGAGCGGTCAGGACATAAACACCCGACGGCGGCAGCTCGGCACTGAGGTTGGTGCTCAGGCCCACCGTGGCGAAGGCGGAGATGGTTTCGAACAGGACGCGGTCCAAAGACGCTCCACTGATCTGGAGCAGCAGGAACGCGGACACGGAAACCAAGGTGGCTCCTGCAACAATGACCGAGATGGCAACCCGCATGGTGCCCTGCGGAATGGTCCTGCCGTAGACCTTCACGTCGGCGTCACCGCGGGCTTCCGCCACGATGGCCAAAAACATCACGGCGATGGTGGTCACTTTGATGCCGCCCGCCGTCGAGGCTGAACCGCCGCCGGCAAACATCAGTGCGTCGGTCAGGAGCATGGTGGTGGACTCCATCTGGTTCTGGTCCACCAGGTTGAATCCGCCGGACCGCGTCATCACCGACGCGAAGAGCGCATGGGTGAACTTTTCCCCCAAATCCATCCTGCCGATGGTGCGGCTGTTGTCCCACTCCATCAGCCCCCACAGGAACGTTCCTGCCAGGAGCAGTATGAAGGAGACCTGAATGGTGAGCTTGGTGTGCAGGTTCCACTTTTTCCAGTTCAGGCCGTTCTGCTGCAGGACCATCACCACGGGAAAGCCGAGGCTGCCCAGGAACACGCCCAGCATCAGGGGGACGAGGATCCACAGGTCCGTTTCGTAGGGAACGATGCCGTCCGAATGCGGCGTGAAACCGGCGTTGTTGAAGGCTGAAATGGCGTAGAAGATGCCATGCCACACGGACTGCCAGAAGGGTTCGCCCAGGGTGAGGAACCGCGGGATCAGGGCAAGCGCAAGGATGGCTTCGATGACCACGGACGTGGTGATGACGATCCGCAGCAGGGTACCCACCTCGCCCAGCCGGCCTGCGTTGTTCATCGATTCGGCAGCAATGATTTTTCCGCGGACCCCAAGGCGCTTGCTCACCATCAACGCCAGCAGCGATGCGAGTGTCAGCGTTCCAAGGCCACCGATGAATATGCCGACCAGGATTACCAGCTGCCCGAAGAAGGACCAGTGCACCGCTGTCGAAACAACCGTCAGGCCGGTGACGCAGACCGCCGAGACGGCCGTGAACAAAGCCTGGTGCGGCGGCGTGACGACGCCGGCGGCCGAGGAGATGGGCAGGGACAGCAGGAACGTGAACACAAGACACACCGCAGCGAACGCGCTCAGGGCAAGCCTGGCGGGCGACGTGTTGGCAATATCGTCGATGAAGTCGCGGAGCTGTGTAAGAACCCAGAGGCCCTCCCGCTCCTGCGCGGGATGCCAGCTGGCCGGGTTCCGGGGCCTCGACTGGCTTTGCGTCATGTGTGGCTTTTCCTCGGTTTGTTTGGCTTCCCTCAGTAGTAAACCACTTATGCCCGCGTAATGGCCGGGCAGGAACGGGTGCAGGCTCGGGTAGCCTGTGATTGATGACATATTTGCCCGGTCTTAGCAAGCCCGCGCCGCCGACGACGGTGGTGTGGGGCGCTGACATGACCGCTTACAACTTCGGTCCGGGGCACCCGATGGCGCCCGAACGGATGGACCTCACGGCCCGCCTTGCGCAAAGCCTGGGACTTTTCGACCTGGAGCACCTGGCAGTGGCAGCGCCGGAGATCGCCACCGACGGCGAGCTGGAGTCCGTGCATTCGGCTGAATTCGTGGCCGCGGTCCGCAGGGTCAGTGAGGACCCCTACGCGGCGGACGAGCTCCGGGGCCTGGGAACTGAGGACGATCCCGCTTTTGCCGGCATGCATGAGGCCGCAGCGAGGCTGGCGGGCGGCTCCCTGCTGGCCGCTACCCAGATCCTGGAGGGATCAACTTTGCACGCGGTGAACTTCGGCGGCGGCATGCACCACGCCGCCCGTGACAAGGCCAGCGGGTTCTGCATCTACAACGATGCCGCGCTTGCTGTGCAGAAACTGCTCGACGGCGGCATCCGCAAAGTGGCGTACATCGACGTCGACGCCCACCACGGGGATGGGACGGAAAGCATCTTCTGGGACGACCCCCGGGTACTCACCTTGTCCTTGCACGAGAGCGGACTCACATTGTTCCCCGGGACCGGCTTCGCCAATGAAATCGGCGGACCCAACGCGGAGGGGACTGCGGTCAACATCGCCTTGCCGTCAGGGACAGGAGACGCCGGCTGGCTTAGGGCCTTCCATGCCGTGGTGCCCCAACTGGTGGCAGCGTTCGAGCCCGAGGTGATCGTGAGCCAGCACGGCTGTGATTCGCACCGGTCGGACCCGCTCACGCACCTCAACCTCAGTGTTGACGGGCAGCGGGAGGCGGCAACCGCCGTCGGGAATCTTGCCGCCCGCTACTGCGGCAACCGCTGGATTGCTACTGGCGGTGGCGGGTACAACGTGCTGCACGTGGTGCCGAGATCCTGGAGCCACCTGATCGCCATTGCCGCGGGCAGGCCGGTGCCGCTGCGGACGGCCGTTCCCGAGGACTGGCGAAGGTACGTCGAGGAAAAGTTCGGCACCGCCACCCCCGGGCTGATGGGCGACGACGTGGAGCTGTGGTGGCGGTCCTGGGAAGTGGGGTTTGATCCCAACGACGCCGTGGACCGCACCGTTATGGCCACCCGCAAGGCAGTCTTTCCGCTGCACGGACTTGATCCTTGGTTCGACTAACGTAATTCTCCTCCACGTGCCCCGTGCCGGGCGAAATAGTTGATGCCTTTCGAGGCATATGTCGCTAGGGTGGGAGGCATGGTGACAGACGACGTATTTGCCGTCATTGCGGAATCGACCCGTCGGGACATCCTGACCTCCCTTCGATCAGGGGACAAGGCTGTGGGGGAGCTCGTGGAGGAATTGGCGGCGAGCCAGCCCACCATTTCCAAGCACCTGAAGGTCCTGCGGGAAGCCCAGCTGGTGAGCATGCGGGCCCAGGGCCAGAAGCGCTACTACGCGCTGAACCGCAAGCCGCTGGAGGGGATTGCCAGCTGGCTCGAAACATTCGACGTCGGCGCCGCGGCTTCCGCTCCGCCGGCACCTGCAACTGTTGCCTCGACCCCGGATGGGGATTCTCCGGCTCCTGCCTCTTCGGCTCCTGCCTCTACGGCGCGGGAAGACCTTACAGCCGACGCAGTGGCCGCTGACGCTGTCTCCGCCGGTGTGCTGGCGCCGGACGGCACCGACCTGAGTCCCGCCGTCGTCATTCCGGGCGGAACTGTTGCCCCGCTCAGCGATGACAGGGTGCCCCAGCAGATCGGCCGGACCGTGGGCCGGGCGGCCACCAAGGCAGCCGACCTGCTGGCGAACCTGCCCAACCTCCCCAAGTTCGGCCGGAAAAAGTAGCCCCTTAACTCAACTCAGCGGCGCCTACTTGTGGAGCAGCCGCACGTGCTCCGGGGTCAGCTCGGAGATTTTGCTGACACCCAGCAGGGCCATGGTGCGGGTCATGTCCTTCTCGAGGATCTGGATGGTGCGGTCAACGCCTGCGCGGCCGCCCGCCATCAGGCCGTAAAGGTAGGCGCGGCCGATCAGCGTGAAGTCCGCGCCGAGGGCCAGGGCCGCCACGATGTCGGCACCGCTCATGATGCCGGTGTCCAGCATGATCGCGGCGTCGGTGTTGTCCGCGGTGAATGCCTGCTTGACCTCGGGGAGCAGGTGGAACGGAATGGGGGCCCGGTCCAGCTGGCGGCCGCCGTGGTTGGAAAGAATTATGCCGTCTGCGCCGTGGTCGACCACCCGGCGGGCGTCCTCGACGGTCTGGATGCCCTTAACCACCAGCTTGCCCTTCCAGGTTTCGCGCAGCCAGTCCAGGTCCTCGAAGGTGAGGGTGGGGTCGAACATGGAGTTGATCAGGTCGGCAACGGTGCCCGTGTAGCGGGACAGCGATGCGAACGTCAGCGGCTCGTGGGTGAGGAAGTTGAACCACCAGGCCGGGCGATAGGAGGCGTCCAGGACGGTCTTGATGGTGAGCGCCGGCGGGATAGTCATGCCGTTGCGGACGTCGCGGAGCCGGGCGCCGGCCACCGCCGTGTCCACGGTAACCATCAGGGTGTCGTTGCCGGCTTTGGCGGCCCGCTCGATGAGTTCCAGCGAGCGGTCGCGGTCCGTCCACAGGTAAAGCTGGAACCAGTTGCGGCCGTTCGGGGCGGCTGCTGCCACGTCCTCAATGGAAGCGGTGCCCATGGTGGAGAGCGTGTAGGGGATTCCGGCGGCTTCAGCAGCCTGGGACCCGGCGTACTCCCCTTCGGACTGCATCATGCGGGTGAAGCCGGTGGGGGCGATGCCCACCGGGAGGCGGGACGGCTTGCCGAGGATTTCCGTGGTCAGGTCGATGGCGGAGACGTTCCGCAGGATGCCCGGACGGAATTCGATGTCCAGGAAGGCCTGGCGGGCCCGGCGAAGGGTGATTTCCTCTTCGGCTGCGCCGTCGGTGTAATCAAAGGGTGCCTGCGGGGTGCGGCGCTTGGCGATGTCCCGCAGTTCCCACACCGTGCTGGCGCGCTTGAGCCGGGCTTCTTTGCTGAACTCCGGCTTCTTGAACTGCATCAGGGGAGCCAGGTCCGAGTACTTGGGGATTCGGCGCTTCAGTGCCGCGGGGGCGGCGGAAGCAGCGCCTGCCGGGGTCACAGCGGCTGCCGGCGTTGCCGGAACATCCGCGGCCTCCGGAGCAGGCGTGAGCTCCGGGTTATGGGGCTGAATGGTGTGGGTCATGGCATCCTCCGTTGGGCCGGTGACAGGTCTTGCTACCGGGCAAGCCGTTCTGTGGTCTAACCACACTGTAGGCCATGTGGTCCAACCACATCAACTACTATTGCTCCATGAAAACGCATCAGCTTGTCCTTGCCTGGATCGAGAACGAGCTTTCGGAAGGGCGTTTGGCTGTGGGTGGCCGGCTGCCCGCCGAGCGATCCCTCGCCGAGAAGCTGCAGGTGTCCCGGACATCTGTTCGGGAAGCCATCCGGATTCTGGAGGCCATGGGCGTGGTCCGGGCCGGGGTCGGGTCAGGCCCCGAGGCGGGAACTGTAGTCATTTCGGATCCGACGGCGGCATTGGGTTCTGCGCTGCGGCTGCACGTTGCCACCCAGCACCTTCCCGTGGCGGACATCGTGGAAACGCGCATGCTCCTCGAGTCGTGGGCGGTGGCGCACGCCAAGCCTGGCTCGCCGGAACTCGCAGGCGCAGCAGGGCTCCTGGACAAGATGGATGCGGCGGTAGGGGTGGAGGAGTTCCTGGCACTGGATGTCCGCTTCCACCTGGCCCTTGCCGACGCCGCGGGCAACGCAGTGGTCAGCGCCATGATGGGGTCACTGCGTGAATCCATCACCGGCTACGCCTCCCGGTTCACTGCCAACCTGCCGGACTGGGATGCCACAGCGGCCCGGCTGCGGGCCGAGCACCATGGCATCCTCGCAGCAGTGCAGAATGACGACGGCGAACGGGCGGCCAGGCTGGTGGCTGAACACATCGAGGGCTACTACAAAGAGGCCGGGCTGGCTTCCGGCGGTCCGGAGCCAGCCCGGCCGTAGCGCGGGGTGTGCAGGGAAGGGCTGTTAGCGCAGGTCGATGTCCAACGCCTGGAAATCATCAGCCGAGTGGCGGCCCACGAGGATCCGGAACGTGCCCGGCTCAAATTGCCAGCCGCCGTCGTAATGGGCGAAGGACCGGGCCGGAAGCCGGATCTCAACACTCTCCGTGCCGCCCGGCGCCAGGTGCGTTCCCGCGTACCCTGCCAGCCACCGGACGGGGCGTTCCACCGCGGTTTCCGTGCGCTCCAGGTACACCTGGACCACTTCGCGGCCGGAGCGGTTGCCGGTATTGCGGACTGGAACGTGAACCGTCACATCATGGCCGGCCTTCACCGATTGGGGTGCATGCGGAGCGCACAGCTCAAAGGAGGTGTAGCCGAGTCCGTAGCCAAAGGGCAGGGCCGGGGCGGCACCGCCTTCGGCCTGCTGCTTGAGCCAGGCCCGGTAGCCGACGTGGATGCCTTCGGAGTAGACCACCTTTCCGTCCACCGGGGTGGTGTTGAGCACGGGCACGTCCTCAAGTGCGGCGGGCCAGGTGGTGGGCAGGCGGCCGCCGGGCTCCTCGGCGCCGAGCAGGATGTCCGCAATGGCGCGGCCGAATTCCTGGCCGCCGAACCACCCCAGCAGGACTGCTCCCACTTTGTCGAGCCACGGCATCAGGACCGGCGAGCCGGAGTTCACCACGACTACTGTGCGCGGGTTGGCGGCGGCGACAGCTTCCACCAGTTGGTTCTGGTGGCCGGGGAGGTCCAAATCCTTGCGGTCGAAGCCCTCGGATTCGATGGCGGCGCTGGTTCCGACCACCACAACAGCAACGTCGGCGGCCTTGGCGGCCTCCACTGCGGCGTCAATTTCGGCCTGTGCGTCATCCACCACGGTTTCCTCACCAAGGAGGATGGCGGTGAACGGGATGACCTGCTGCTTCGGCAGTTCGTAGACAGCCTCGATCCGAACGCTTTCACCGGCAGCAGTTTCCACGGCGTGTACCGTCTTGGGCGGATCGAAGAGGGCTGCTCCGAGCACGTCGGTGTCATCCTCAATGTCCCCGTTGAACACCTCGTCGCCCTTCAGCGACAACCGGATCTGTCCCACGGTGCCGACGCCCAGGTGGTGGAGGCCCGCCGTAGGGGCGGTCCAGTCCGCTTCCATGCGGATGGCGGCAGCACCCTCCGGGATACCGACGCCAAACCAGATGAGGTGCGATGCCAGCCGGTCCTCCCCCGAGATTACTGAGCCGTCCTCCGCCAGGAAGGTCACCCGCATGCCGGGAACTCCGGATACCGGGTTGTGCAGGGAGGTGCGGGGGAAGGCCTGCAGCCCTTCGGCCACCTTCGCGCCGCGCGCGTAGCTGACGCTGACGCCTTCCGGCAGCGCTTCGCGGAGCCCGTCCAGGGGCGAAACCGTGTACTTGGGCATGACGGTGGCGCTGCCGCCGCCCTGGGTGCGGGCTTCCTCGGCGTTGTGTCCGCTGACCGCGATGCTGGTGAGTGCCGATGGATTGAGGGGCAGCAGCGCGTCCCTGTTGCGGACCAGGACCGCGCCGCGGACGGCCACTTCACGCGCGACGGCGGCCGCGTTGAGCGGTGCCGGCACTTCCGTGACGGCGGGGGTGACTCCTTCGAGGGAACCCACGCGGGCGGCGAGCCGGAGGATGCGGATGACCTTCTCAAGGATGGCGGCACGGCTGACGCGCCCCTCATTCACTGCTGCCAGCAGCTTGGGGCCCCAGTGTCCTACCGGTCCCGGCATCTCCAGGTCCTGGTTTGCGTTCGCCGCCTCGACAGAGCGGACGCCCGTCCAATCTGAAACGACCACGCCGTCAAAGCCCCATTCGGTGGACAGCGGCGTCTTCAGGAGCTCGTTCTCACTGGCCGTGGTGCCGTTAATGGAGTTGTAGGAGCTCATGACCAGCCAGGCGCGGGCGTCGGTGATGGCGTCCTCGAAGGCGGCCAGGTACAGCTCGCGCAGAGGACGCTCGTCAACCACGGAATCGGCGGTGAAACGGTCCGTCTCGGCCTCGTTGGCAAGGTAGTGCTTGGGGGTGGCGCCGACGCCCATCGATTGAACGCCCGCAACGTACCCCGCAGCTACGGTTGCCGTCAGTCGCGGGTCCTCACTCATGCACTCAAAGTGCCGGCCGCCCAGCGGGGAGCGGTGAAGGTTGATGGTGGGCCCGAGTACGGCGTGCACGCCCTTGCGGCGGGCTTCCTGGCCCAGGACCTGTCCGTAGCGGTGCGCCAATTCCACGCTCCACGCTGCGGACAGCGCGGACGAGGACGGCAGTGAGACGGAGTCGTGGCGCTCATCGAAGTCTTCGCCCCGGACGCCGGAAGGACCGTCGGAGAGGACAACCCGGGACAGGCCGATCGAGGGAAGGGCATGGGTGGCCCATACATCGGCGCCGGTCAGCAACTGGATCTGCTGTTCGAGCGGAAGGCTTTCGGCGAGCTCGCGGATGCGCGCTTCAGCGTCCGGGGAACCGGCGGCCGGTGCCGTGATAGCTGGGGAAAGGGTGGGGTTCATTTACTTGACTCCTTTGATGCGGGTGACGAGAACGGCGCCGATGATGCCGACAACGGCCCCGCTGATGAAGAGGGCGGGGTAACCACCCAGCGTGATCACAGGCAGCGCAAGGGCGGGCACCAGTGACTGGGGCAGTGCCTGGGCGATGTTGAAGACGCCGAAGGTCTTCGCGTTCTCGCTCTGGTCCTTGGGCAGCAGGTCTGCGATCAGGGCGACGTCAACAGCTCCGAAGCAGCCCAGGCCGAGACCGGCAACAGCCTGGCCAACAAGGACCTGATCGGTGGTGGTGCTGGTGGCGATGATGATCAGGCCGGCCATCAGGATGATCGCCGATGCGATAACCATTCCCTTGCGCTTGCCGATCTTGTCGCTGATCCAGCCGCCCGCGAGGCTGCTGATAACGGTGCCAGCCGCGCTGACCAGGGTTGCCTGGAAGACCAGGCCGGTGACATCTGCTTCAGGAACTTTGAGGTGGTCGATGAAGAAATACGGCAGGTAGAGCAGACCTGCGCAGTAGCCCATGTACACCAGGAATTTGGTGAACCAGGCCCATCCCAGGCCCGGGTAGGCGCGGGGGTTGAAGTAAAAGGACCTGGCGATTTCCTTTAGGTTCAGCGGTGCAGGCTTCTGGGTAAGGACTCGGTCCTTGAAGGTGAAGGCAAACGCGATCGCGATAGCTGTTCCTACGGCACCCGGCACGACCGCCATCTGAAAGGCGTTGTCGAAGAGCTGGGCGAAGTAGGCTGCGGCCACCAGACCGATCGGCAGTGTCATTCCAATCAGGCCGGACAGGCGTCCGCGCTCGGCCGGGGCCGTCTGGTCCGGCAAGGTTGCTACCAGCGCCGCCAGCGCAGCGTTGAAGCTCAGCTGCGCCAGGATCCAGGCCGCCAGCACGCTGGGGACGTTTGTGGCTGACCCGAGCAGGACCAGGGAACCCATGCCCACGATGGATCCACCGATGATCCAGGGTTTGCGCATGCCGAACCTGGACGTGGTGCGGTCGCTCAGCCGGCCGAAGAACGGGTTGGCTAGCAGGGCGATCAAGGCGCCGACACCAGCTACCAGACTGAGCGCGCCGGCGCGGGTCTCCGGCGTGGTGATCTCTGCGACCTTGATGGCCAGCACCACCAGTGCCGGGGCCAGAACGGCCATCCACAGACCTGCACTGGCGATCGGCATGCCGATCACATAGGCGCGGGGTGTCCTGGTGGGTGCTCCCGGGGAGGGAACGGTTGAAACATTGCTGCTGGAAGAACCGCGTACAGGCGGTGCTGCGGAATCTTCGATAGTGGTCTCGTTGGCCACGTTGCCTCCTGACAAAAAAGTGACCCTCCGTTGGGTCCCGAAACGATGGTACAGACAAAAACCGAGTCTGACTAGATTTTTTCCAACGGTGGTGAAATAGACTTGCCAAATGCCTTCATCAAAGCCCCGTGGCCAGTACGCAAAAGGGGCGGAACGCCGCGAGCAGATCATCCAGACCGCAACCGACGTTTTCGCCACCGAAGGCTTTGAAGGGACGGCCTTGAAGCGGGTGGCAGAGCTGGTGGGAGTAAAGGAAGCCACCCTTTTCCACTACTTCCGGGGCAAGCAGGAGTTGCTCACTGCAGTGCTGGCGGAAAGGGATCGGCGTGGAGTTGCGGAGAGCGATGAGGATGAAGTCGGTTTGGGGTTGCTGGTGCCGGTCGCCGAACGGAACCGTCGGGAGCCGGGCCTCACCACGCTCTATGCCGTGGCATCAGCCACTGCCAACGATCCCGGGCATGATTCGCACGGGTACTTCCAGGAGCGTTATGCCATGCTGGTGGAAACCCTGGGCGAGGATATTGAACGACGCCAGGCCGCCGGAGAGGTGCGCCGCGACCTCCCGCCAACGGCGCTTGCGCGGTTAGTGGTGGCTGTCTTTGACGGACTGCAGCTGCAGTGGCTTTATGACAAAGAGGTTGACATGGCAGAGGGGCTCGCCCAGTTCGTGGACGTGCTCATGAAACCCCCGGCCCAGTCCTTGCCGGGCGTTTAGCCGTGAACCGTTGAACGGGGAGCCTTGGCCGGGCCGCTGCTGGCCCGCACTTGGAGGCGCGGCTGGTAACGGCTGCCGGGCGCGGCATTGTCTTCCTTGCGGATCAGCGCGCGCAGCTGGTGCCAGGCCTGCTCGCCCAGTTCAGTAATGGGAACGGCGGCCGTGGTGAGGGCGGGGGTGGTGTATTTGGCAAACGGGATGTCGTCGAACCCGGTCACCGAGATGTCGCCGGGAACGTCGAGGCCCCGTTCGTGCAGCCCGCTCATCAGGCCCATGGCCACCAGGTCATTGAAGGCAAGAATTCCGGTGGCGCCGCTTTCCAGTACGGCGTCCACGGCGTCGTGCCCGGTGTCAAAGTCCGAACCGCCTTCAAGCATCCGGACGTCCACCTGCGGATGGGCCGCCTTGAACGCCTCCAGGCCCTGGAGTCGCATGCCGTTGGAAGCACTTCGCGGCGGCCCCGCCAGGAATGCCAAGCGGGTGTGGCCCAGGTCCACCAGGTGCTCTGCGATGTCCTGAACCCCCCGCCCGTAATCCACCACCAGGCCGGGTACCCCCGCGGCTGACGTGGTGCGGTTGATCAGCACCAGGGGGTGGAGTGAGGGTGCAATCTCCTCCAGTTCTGAATCGCTCATGCGCGGTGCACACAGGACCAGGCCATCGCACCGCCGGCGGGCCTCCCCGGCGAGGATTGTTTCTTCGCTGGACACCTCAAAGGAATCGGCTATTAGAACGCGGTAACCGTCCTGGGCGGCAGCCCGGCTCAGTCCGCGCAGGATTGCCTGGAAAGTGGGGTTCGCCAGGTCCGGCACCACGATGCCGATGGTGTCGGTCTTGCCCAGGGCCAGGCTGCGGCCCACCGGGTTGGGCTGGTACTTCAACTCCGCCGCCGCAGCCCGGACCCGGGACGCGATGTCCGGGTCCACAGTGAAGTTGCCGTTCATGACACGGGACACCGTGGCATGGGACACCCCAGCTTTGACCGCCACGTCCGCGATCCCGATCCTGCCGGTTGCCGATCTCCTGGCCATGACGGTCCCTTCTTCAACTCGGCGGGGTCCAGCCCTGCACCGATGTGCTGCCCGTGGGCAGGTTCTGCCGCCTGTGCCGGCGGGGTATTGAAAGAAAGCATATACCGGCCCGGGAAAGCGATTTCTACTCCTTTCCCGAGTTTTCCCACAACTTTTAGGTCGTGGGGCCGAGCCGCGCCGGTTCAGCGCAGCAGAAACCGTTTTCTTCCGCCATTGATAATGGTTGACGGATACGTGCCCAGGTTGGTACAAACGTATTAGGAACGTGAGAAAACGCTTTCTTGCGCGATGCAGGATTGCGCTCCGCTTCGAACCCCAGAGGCCGCCGGATCGGCCGGGTAACAGCTTTGGAAAGGGACCCTTCATGGTCAACACAGCCGAATCAACTACTGCCGGAGAGGCTTCACCAGCCGCCGCCGACGCCGCTGTCGGGGCCGCAGGACGGAAGGGTAAAGCGCGGATCGCCTTGATCGGCACCGGCGGCCGTTCCGAGATGTATATCCGCGCCATCTTCGGCAAGCACGCTGAAACCGCCGAGCTGGTGGCGTTCTCCGACGTGAACCCCGGACGCGTGGAGTTTTATCAAAAGCTCACCCAGGAACTTGGTGCGCCGGGTCCTGTGGCGTCGTTCGACCCCGCGGAACTTACCGCGTTCATCCAGCACAACAACATCGACCGCGTTGTAGTGACCACGCCGGACTACACGCACGCTGACTACATCGTTGAGTCACTCCGCGCAGGGGCCGACGTCGTCGTTGAAAAGCCCCTCACCATTGACGCCGAGGGCTGCCGCCGCATCACCCAGGCTGTGCACGAAACGGGCCGCAACGTGGTGGTCACCTTCAACTACCGCTACTCGCCGCGCAACAGCGCCCTCAAGGAAATCATCCAGAGCGGCGTGATCGGCAAGGTCACGTCCATCGACTTCAGCTGGGTCCTGGACACGGTGCACGGTGCGGACTACTTCCGCCGCTGGCACCGGGAGAAGAAGAACTCCGGCGGCCTGCTGATCCACAAGGCCTCCCACCACTTCGACCTCGTTAACTGGTGGATCGACGACGTCCCCGAGAAGGTATTCGCCTCCGGCGGCCTGAAGTTCTACGGTGACAAGAACGCCGCCGAGCGCGGCCTGGGTCCCCGTCCCGAACGCGGCACGCCCGACGCCGACGCGCCGGCCACCGCCGAAAAGGATCCCTTCACGCTGGACCTGCGGGAGGACGAGCGGCTCAAGGCCCTGTTCCTGGACAACGAGCACTTCGACGGCTACCGCCGTGACCAGGACGTCTTCACCGGCGGCATCACTATTGAGGACAACCTCGCGCTGGTGGTGGAGTACGGGGGCGGCCCGCGCCTGAGCTATTCACTGAACGCCCACAGCCCGTGGGAGGGCTACCGCGTGGCGGTCAACGGCACCGAAGGCCGTGCCGAACTGGAGGTCGTGGAACGCGCAGCGGTCCACTCCAGCACGGACAAGAAGACCGTGGTGGACCCGAGCGCAACACCCATCGAAGAGGATGACGCCATCCGCCGTAACGGTGAACGCCTCGTGGTCCAGCGCCACTGGGAAGCCGCCTATGAGGTGCCGATTGTTAACGGAGAAGGCGGCCACGGCGGCGGTGACGAGCTCCTCCTCTCGGATCTCTTCAACGGCCCGGGCGAGGACCCGCTGGGACGCCCCTCCGGCTACCTGGACGGGCTGCGCTCGGTCTCGGTGGGCATCGCCGGCAACCGCTCCCTTGAGTCCTCCCTGCCTGTGCGCATCGAGGACCTGGACCTCGGCGTCGACCTCCGCCGCGGCAACTGACTCCTGCCAAGGAAACCCGAACGAAGGAACAACCATGAGCAGGATCTTTGTCACTGGCGGCTCCGGCCGCCTGGGCCGCAGCGTGGTGGCCGGGCTCGCCGAAAAGGGCCACCACGTCATCTCGGTGGACCGCGACGCCGTTCCGGCTGACCAGCTGCCCGCCGGCGTCGTGCAGGAAACCGCCGACCTCCTCGCCCCGGGCGAGGCGCTCCGCCTCCTGCGGGAAACTACGCCCGACGCCGTCATCCACCTTGCGGCAATAGCGGTGCCGTTCAGCGCGCCCGAGGAGGTCATCTTCGGCACGAACACGCGGCTCGCCTTTGCCGTCATCAGTGCTGCGACCGAAGTCGGCGTGCCGAAGATCGTGACCGCCAGCAGCCCCACGGTGCTCGGTTACGGCTCGCCCGCGGGTTGGCTGCCGCCGTCGTTCCCGCTGGATGAGCGGACCCCGCCGCGGCCCTGGAACGCCTACGCGCTGTCCAAGCTGATTGCCGAGCAGACCGTGCAGACATTCGCTGCCGCACAGGGTGAAAAGATCCGCTACGCGGCCTTCCGCCCCTGCTTCGTCATCTCACCGGAGGAATGGGCAGGCGCGCCGACGCAGCAGGGCCACACCCTGGCCGAACGGCTGGCGGATCCTTCCCTGTCTGCACCCGCCCTGTTCAACTACGTGGATGCACGGGACGTGGCGGACTTCCTGGACCTGCTGCTGGCGAAAATGCCGTCCATCCCCAACGGAGAGACCTTTTTTGTTGGAGCCGCAGATGCCCTGGCCACCACCCCGCTGGCGGAACTGATGCCCAGGTTCCTGCCCGGAAGCGAAGCCCTCAGTGCAGGGCTTACCGGCACCAGCCCGGCATTCTCCATCGCCAAAGCACAGGAACTCCTTGGCTGGCACCCCACGCGCAGTTGGCGTACCGAACTCAAGTCCCGCCCCACCCTCAACGACGAGAACTCCGCGCTGGTCAATGCCGGCAGCGGAGCCAAGGAGACCCCATGAAATTCGACGGCGTACTGTTCTTTCCCGTCACCCCGTTCACCGCCAGTGGTGCCGTTGATGTGGAACTGCTCAAGGAACACATCAGCTCCCGGCTCCCGTTCGGCCCCGGCGGCGTTTTCCCCGCCTGCGGCACCGGCGAATTCCACGCCCTCAGCCTTGACGAGGTACGCACCGTGGTGACGGCCGCCGTCGAGGTTGTTGCCGGAAAGGTGCCCGTAGTAGCCGGCGCCGGGGGACCGCTTGGCCACGCCCTGGCGGCCGCCCGCGTTGCCGAGGAAGCCGGCGCCGATGCCCTCCTGGTCCTGCCGCCGTACCTCGTCACGGGACCCACCGACGGGCTCGTGGCGTACATCGAGGCGGTGGCCGGCGCCAGCAGCCTCCCGGTGATTGTTTACCACCGGGGCAACGCCAAGTTCACCGCTGATTCGATGGCCAGGCTGGCCGACAACCCGAAGGTCATCGGCTTCAAGGACGGCCTCGGCGATGTTGGGCTCGCCCAGGAGATCGTCTCCGCAGTGCGCGCCGCCGGACGGGATGACTTTGCCTTCTTCAACGGCCTGCTCACCGCCGAGCTTACCCAGGGCGCCTACCGCGGCCTGGGCATCCCGCTCTACTCCTCTGCTGCGTTCGCCATGGCCCCGGAAATCGCCAAGGCCTACTACGACGCCTACAGTTCAGGAGACGAGGACCGCCGCAATGCCCTGCTGGAAGGGTTCTACGCGCCCCTGGTCCGCCTGCGTGACCAGACCCCCGGCTTCGGCGTTTCACTGATCAAGGCGGGCCTGCGGCTCGGTGGACTTCCCGTCGGCTCTGTGCGCCCGCCGCTGGTGGACCCCACCGAGGAGCAGCTGGTGCAGCTGAAGGCCATCCTTGCCAAGGGCTACGAGCTGGCCGGCCGCTGATGGGCGCCCCCGCAGCTGTTGCTGTCCGGACCGGCCCGCGAATCACGGGCCTATCCACCCGGCTCATCACGGTTCCGCTGCGCCGCAGCTGGGGTGCTGAGGCGCCGGAAAACCACGTGATCGTCACGGAAATACAAACGGACGACGGCGGTGCGGGGCATGGTTTTTCCTGGACGCCCACCATCGGCCCCCATGCCGTAAAAGCCCTGCTGGACCACGACATTGCACCGTTCATCGCCGGGCTGCCGGCCAACCCCGAAGTGGTCTGGGACGCCGTGTGGAAACGGCTGCACGAGGCAGGCGGCGGGGGACTGACCACCATTGCCATGGCCGGGGTGGACCTGGCGCTGTGGGACCTCCAGGCCTCCCGGGCCAATACCTCCCTCACCGGACTCCTGGGCCAGCGCCACGAGTCCGCGGAGGTGTACGGCTCCGGAGTGAACCTGCACTACACCCTCGAAGAGCTGGTAGCCCAGACCCGGCGGTGGGTTGCGGCCGGGCACCGGGCAGTGAAAATCAAGGTAGGCAAGCCCGACATCCGCGAGGATGCCGAGCGTGTCGCCGCGGTCCGCTCCGTCCTGGGCCCGGACCGGAAACTGATGATTGACGCCAACCAGCGCTGGGACCTGCCAACTACGCTCAAAGCACTGGACGTCCTGGCCGGCTTCGGCCTGGAGTGGCTCGAGGAGCCCATCCGGGCGGACGACCTCTGGGCGTACCGCAGGCTCCGCAAGCACTCGCCGGTGCCGATCGCCCTTGGTGAAAACCTGCACACCATCTACCGCTTCCGGGATTTCATAGAAGCGGAGGCGGTGGACATCATTCAGCCGAACATCATCCGGGTGGGTGGCATCACACCGTTCCGGCGCATTGTGGAGCTTGCCAGGACCAACAGCATTAAGGTTCTGCCGCACCTGCTCCCGGAGCTGTCCGGCCAGCTGGCCTTGACGCTTGCCGAGCCAACCCTGGTGGAGGACGTGGAGGAGGCGTCCTTTGAGCAGCTGGGGATCCTGGCCGGCCCGTCGCCGGTCCGGTTCAGCGACAGCCGGCTGACGCTTACCGACCAGCCCGGGCTCGGCTTCCGCTTCCACGGTGGGGGCTAGCAGGCCAGCGCAGGCTGCGGCGGCATGCCCGCCGACCACTGCAGACCCTACGAATCCAGCAATAAAGAACAGGTACCCCAAGTGACTACTGCAACCCTTTCCCTGTCCGGGCTGACGGCCGCCGCCACAGAGGCAGCCAAAATCTCTGCGGCAGCCTCCGACGCCGAACGGGCCGCGTGGCTCACCGCGGTGGCTGACGCGCTTGATGCCAACGCCGCGGAGCTGGTAGAGATCGCTGATTCCGAGACGAGCCTGGGGGCACCCCGCCTCACCGGCGAAGTGGCCAGGACCACCGGCCAGGTGCGCCTGTTCGCCCGCGTGATCACGGAGGGTTCCTACCTGGAAGCCGTGATCGACCACGCGGATCCCAACTCCACCCCGCCCAAGCCGGACCTGCGCCGCATCCTGCGCCCCATCGGCCCCGTGGCGGTGTTCTCCGCGTCAAACTTCCCGTTCGCCTTCTCGGTGGTTGGTGGCGACACCGCCTCAGCGCTGGCCGTAGGCTGCCCAGTGATCGTCAAGGCCCACTCCGGCCACCTGCGCCTCTCGGAGCGGACCGCCGAGATAGCCGCCGATGCACTGCGTGCAGCCGGTGCCCCCGAAGGCATCTTCGCCCTGGTCACCGGCCGCGAGGTGGGAACCGCGCTGGTGCAGGATCCCGCCATCAAGGCGGTGGGCTTCACGGGTTCCATCCCCGGCGGCCGGGCGCTCTTCGACCTCGCAACATCGCGCCCGGAGCCCATCCCGTTCTACGGTGAACTCGGCAGCCTGAACCCGGTGGTTGTCACAGAGGCGGCCCTGGCGGAGCGGTCCGGGCAGCTGGCGGAGGGCCTGGCAGCGTCCTTCACCCTTGGCGCCGGACAGTTCTGCACCAGGCCAGGGCTGGTCTTCATCCCGGCAGGAACTGACTTTGCCGCCAAAGTGGCGGTTGCCAGCAAGGGCAAACCGGCCGTGGGTATGCTGACCAGCCGGATCGCCGAGGCGTACCCCGACGGCCTGCGCAGCTTCGCTGCAGTGGAGGGCGTGAATGTGGTCAGCGGCAGCGTGGACCAAAATGCCGTGACCGATGGGGCGGCCCCGGTGGTCTTCTCCACCTCGGCCGCCAAGGTCCTGGAGCACCCCGAGGAACTGCTGGAGGAGTGCTTCGGCCCTACCACCATGCTCATTGAATACACGGACCGGGAGGAACTCTCCGCAGTCCTGGCCAAGGTGCCCGGCAGCCTGACCGCCACGGTCCACGCCCAGCCCGGCGAGGACGTAGCGGCCCTTGTGGAGCAGCTGTCCAGCCTCGCCGGCCGCGTTCTCTTCGACGGCTGGCCTACCGGTGTGGCAGTGAACTGGGCACAGCAGCACGGCGGCCCCTACCCGGCCACCACCTCGCTGTTCACCTCGGTAGGCGCGACGGCGGTCCGCCGGTTCCAGCGTCCGGTTGCGTACCAGGATGCGCCCGAGACGGTCCTGCACCCGGCCCTGCACGAGGGCAACCCGCTGCGTATTCCGCGCCGCGTCGACGGGGAACTCGTACTGCCCCAGTGACGCTCTCTCACTTAATGTCGGTTTAACCAAAACGCTCTCTCAGTCTGAACTGCTCCCCTGAAGTTGGACTGAGAAATTCAGTTTTCGACTTCCGGGGAGCAGTTTCATGCGTGCTAATAGTTCTTTGTCTGAGGTCCAGCGT
>NZ_JBNHEZ010000012.1:0-25335 GCF_059089735.1 Arthrobacter sp. sptzw32
CGAGGACTTCAACGCCGACACCGCAGCCGAACGCTCCTTCGCGTTCGTACGCCTCAACCAACTCGCCATCGAACACCTCCTGGGCGCCCACTGACCATGGCACTCGTAGCAGGTATCGACAGCTCCACCCAGTCCTGCAAAGTGGTGGTTCGTGACGCCGAAACCGGGGCATTGATCCGACAAGGCAGGGCCAGCCACCCGCAGGGCACTGAAGTCCACCCCGACCACTGGTGGACTGCCCTGCAGGAAGCATTAGAGCAAGCAGGCGGCCTCGACGACGTGGCAGCAGTATCGGTCGGCGGCCAGCAGCACGGAATGGTGTGCCTCGACAGTGACGGCCGGGTCATCCGGCCGGCGCTGCTGTGGAACGACACCCGCAGCGCCGGCGCCGCGCGGGAATTGATTATCAAAGCGGGCGACGGCGATGCCGCGGCAGGAGCCCGCTACTGGGCCGGTGCCACAGGCACTGTCCCGGTGGCCTCGCTCACGGTTACGAAGCTGCATTGGCTGGCTGCCAACGAGCCGGAGAACGCAGCGAAGGTTGCCGCAGTGTGCCTGCCGCACGACTGGCTGACCTGGCGGCTCCTGGGCTACGGCGAAGGCAGCGGCCCCGGAAGCCTCGAGGCGCTGACCACTGACCGTTCGGACGCGTCCGGCACCGGCTACTATTCGACGGCGGCCGGGACGTACCTGCCGGAGGTCCTGGAGTCATCGCTCGGACACGTGCCGCTGCTTCCGGATGTACTGGGGCCGCTGGACGCCGCCGGCAAGACGCCCGGCGGGGTTGTCGTGGCTCCAGGGGCCGGAGACAACGCGGCAGCGGCACTCGGTGCAGGCGCGGCCGTAGGTGATGTGGTGATGTCGCTGGGCACCTCCGGAACGGTGTTCGCCGTGTCCGGTACCCCTGCCGCCGATCCGTCCGGACTGGTGGCAGGCTTCGCCGATGCCGCCGGGAATTACCTCCCACTGGTCTGCACGCTCAATGCCACCCGGGTCTTTGATGCCACCGCAGCTCTGCTCGGTGTCACCATTGTGGAGTTCAACGAACTTGCGCTGTCCGCCGAACCGGGCGCCGGCGGCCTGACCCTCGTGCCTTACTTCGACGGCGAGCGCACGCCGAACCTGCCCGATGCCACCGGCTCGCTCCACGGCATCACCCGCGGCAACTACACGCCTGCGAACCTGGCGCGTGCCGCCGTCGAGGGCGTGGTGTGTTCGCTTGCAGACGGATTGGCGGCACTCCAGGAACAGGGAGTCGAGGCGGGACGGGTCATCCTGGTGGGCGGCGGTGCGCAGTCCAGCGCGGTCCAGCAGGCGGCAGCACAGCTGCTGGGCATCAGTGTCACCGTGCCGCGTCCCGGCGAGTATGTGGCCGACGGTGCAGCACGCCAGGCAGCAGCGGCACTCACTGGACGTTTTCCGCAGTGGGCGCTCGACGCCGTCGACCTCCCTGCCGGGCAGGACGACGACGGGGTGCTGGCCCGTTACCGCAGGTTTGCGGGGATGTACGCCTAATAGTCCTCCAGACAGAAGGACCCGGACCGCTGAGCGGTCCGGGTCCTTTCATGTGGGGCGCAGGCTCCTGCCGTGACGTAGCAGAAGCCCGCGGTCTGGATCAGGTCAGGCGTACGGGAGGATGAGCTCCGCGTATCGCTCCTTGACCGTGGCCAGGACGGTATCGCCGTCCGTGTCCCAGATCTCCTGATTGAAGATTTCCACCTCGATGTCACCGGTGTACCCGGCATCGCGCACCCAGGTGCCGATGGTGGCGAAGTCCACCACGCCGTCGCCCATGTAGCCGCGGGACAGCAGCGGGTCGGCGGCGATGGGCATGTTGAAGTCACACACCTGGTAGGAGGCAATGCGGTTTTCCCGGCCGGCGCGTTCAATCTGCGTTTTCAGCTCGGGATCCCACCAGACGTGGAACGTATCGACGGCGACACCCACCGTGGCGGCCTCGAAAGGCGCCGCGAGGTCCAGTGCCTGCCCCAGGGTCGAAATCAGGGCGCGGTCCGCGGCATACATCGGGTGCAGCGGTTCCAGGACCAGCCGGACGCCGTTTTCCGCGGCGAACGGAACGAGGTCCGCAAGCCGGTCAGCAACGCGTTGCCTTGCCGCCACCACGTCCTTCTCCCCCGGTGCCAGCCCGCCAACAACGAGGAAGAGTTCCCTGGTGCCCAGGGCCACCGCTTCCAGGATGGCAGCGCGGTTGTCAGCCAGGGCAGCGGTTTGCCCCTCGGCGTCGGCTGCGGTGAGGAAGCCACCGCGGCACAGGGAGGAGACCCGGAGGCCGGCATCCTTGATCAGGCGCGCCGCCTTGTCCAGGCCGGCTTCCTCCACGCGGTCCCGCCAGGGCCCGATTGTCGGAATGCCGGCGTTGACGCAGCCCTCCACCACCTGGGCGAGGGTCCACTTTTTGGTGGTGGCGGTGTTGATGGCAAGGCGTGAGAAGTCGCTCAAACTCCCACCCCGTTGATGCGCAGGTAGTCGGACATCCGGAAGGCAGCCAGGGCGGGGTCCCGCAGCAGGCCGGCCTGGTCCGCCAGTTCGAAGGTCCTGGCAAGGTGGCACACCGAGCGGCCGGAGTGCAGGCCGCCCACCATCTGGAAGCCCTGCTGCTTGCCGTTGAGCCAGGACATAAACGCGATGCCGGTCTTGTAGTAGAACGTGGGGGCACTGAAGATGTGCTTGCCCAGTTCGCGGGTGGAGTCCAGGATTTGGCGTGCCTTGACGGCGTTGCCGGCGTCGTAGTTCTGCAGGGCCACCGATGCTGCCGGGTAGATCGCGGCGAAGATGCCCAGCAGGGCGTCGGAGTGGTGGGTGCCGTCGCCGTCGATCAGTTCCGGGTAGTTGAAGTCGTCCCCGGTGTAGAGGCGGACGCCGTCGGGCAGTGCTGCGCGAAGGGCCACCTCGTGGCTGGCATCCAGCAAGGAGACCTTGACGCCGTCCACCTTGGCTGCGTTGTCCTTGATCAGTCCCAGGAAGGTCTCAGTGGCCGCCGCTACGTCATCCGAACCCCAGTAGCCGGCGAGGGCGGGATCGAACATGGTGCCGAGCCAGTGCAGGATCACCGGCTGGTCCACTTCCTGCAGCAGTGTGGAGTACACCTTCAGGTAGTCATCGGGGCCGCTGGCCACCTTGGCCAGGGCCCGGGAGGCCATGATGATGACCTTGGGTCCGGCCTCTGAGATCACGGCAATCTGCTCGCGGTACGCCTCGAGGACCGCTTTGAGTCCGGCTTCTCCGGCAGGAAGGGCATCGATGTCCAGCTGGTCAGTGCCGGCCCCGCAGGACACGAGGTCCCGGACGGACTTGCCGGCAGTGGCCGCATTCCCGGCGGACACTACCGAGGCAGCCTCCACACCGGTGCGCTTGATGAGCTGCTGGGTGGCGGCCCAGTCCAGGCCCATGCCGCGCTGGGCGGTATCCATGGCATCGGCAACGCCCAGGCCGTAGGACCACAGCTCATGGCGGTAACCCATGGTTGCTTCCCAGTCCAGCCGGGCCGGCGCCCCGGGAGTGTTCTCTGCCAGGACCTCGGGGATGACATGGGCTGCCGCATAGGCGCGGCGTGCTGTCAGCGGGGCGGCGGGACGGGCCCAGGACTCAGCGCCCCGGAGCCGGTACTCCCTGGTTCCGCCGTCGGAGGAGGGAAGGATAAGAGAGGTCATTAGAGCGTGATCTCCGGGATGTCGATGGTGCGGCGTTCGTCATTGGACTGCAGGCCGAGTTCGGCGAGCTGGACGCCGCGGGCAGCGGACAGCAGGCCGAAGCGGTGCTCGCGGCCGGCAACAACGTCGCGAAGGAACTCTTCCCACTGCAGCTTGAAGCCGTTGTCCAACTCAGCGTTGGCGGGGACTTCCTGCCACTGGTCGCGGAAGGACTCGGTGACGGGCAGGTCCGGGTTCCAGACCGGCTTGGGGGTGTGGGCCCGCTGCTGGGCAACGCACTTGTTCAGGCCTGCGACGGCAGAACCGTGCGTGCCGTCAATCTGGAATTCCACCAGCTCGTCGCGGTAGACGCGGACTGCCCAGGAGGAGTTGATCTGGCCGACAACCTGATCGCCGGCGGGGGTTTCGAGTTCAAAGATGCCGTAGGAAGCGTCGTCGGCGGTGGCCTTGTACTCTTTGCCCGCTTCGTCCCAGCGTGCAGGGATATGGGTGGCGGTCTTGGCGTTGACGCTCTTGACCTTCCCGATGATGCCTTCAAGGACGTAGTTCCAGTGGCAGAACATATCCGTGGTCATTCCGCCGCCGTCTTCCTTGCGGTAGTTCCAGGACGGGCGCTGCGCGGCCTGGACGTCGCCTTCAAACACCCAATAGCCGAATTCACCGCGGATGGAGAGGATGCGGCCAAAGAAGCCTTCATCCACCAGCCGGCGGAGCTTGACCAGGCCGGGCAGGTACAGCTTGTCGTGGACAACACCCGCGGTCACGCCGGACTCCTTGCCGATGCGGGCCAGTTCGATGGCTTCCTCAAGGGTTTCAGCCGTGGGCTTCTCGGTGAAGATGTGCTTGCCGGCGAGCATGGCTTTTTTGAGGGTCGCTGCGCGGAGGCTGGTCATTGAGGCGTCAAAGACGATGTCAACGGTGGGATCGTTGATCACTGCGTCAAGGTCGGTGCTCCATTCGGAGATCTTGTGCTTTTCGGCCAGTTCCCGGATCTTCGCTTCGTTGCGGCCCACCAGGATGGGCTCGACCTGAAGCCTGGTGCCATCCTCCAGTGTGAAGCCGCCGGCGTCACGGATGGGGAGGATGGAGCGCAGCAGGTGCTGGCGGTACCCCATCCGGCCGGTGATGCCGTTCATGGCGATGCGGATCGTTTTTGTCTCGAAGCCCATGTGTCCTCCACGGTGAGTGAGCAGTTCTACTCAAGCTGGTTTGGGAAAGCGCATTCCCGCTAACTCCATAATGCACGGGCATTGAAGTGTTGGCAAGCGCTTTCCGAATGCAGGTTGAAACTGCCATAATGTCCTTACGCTTTTCGACCCGAATCATTCAGGAGACACCGTGGCTGCAAGTACCCTTACTGAGGTGGCGCGGCTTGCCGGTGTTTCGCCTGCCACAGCCTCCCGTGTCCTGAACGGGTCCGCCCGCAAACCCGGCCAGGACATCGCGGACAGGGTACGCCATGCCGCCGAGTCGCTGGGCTACATTCCCAACGCCCAGGCCCAGGGCCTTGCCAAATCCAGTTCAGGGCTTATCGGCCTGATCGTCCACGACATCGCAGACCCCTACTTTTCCGCCATTGCCAGGGGTGTACAGGAAGCGGCACGGGAACAGCGCAAAATGGTCCTGCTGGCCACCACCGGCGGAGCGCCGGCGGAGGAAAAGGAAGCAGTTGCTGCGTTCGCCGCCCGCAGGGCCGATTCAATAGTGATTGCCGGCTCCCGCTCTGCCCAGCCGGAAGACCGGGAAGGCAACGCTGAACTCGCCGCAGAGCTGGACAGGTACTGCCGCAACGGCGGCCGGGTAGGGGTCGTTGGCCATCCCGTGGTGGGTGCGAAGGCACCCGAGGGCTACTACGTGGTGGCCGTGCCGAACCAGGAGCTTGCCGCAGCACTGGCGGGCGAACTCGCGTCCGGCTGGGAGGGTGGCTTTGTGATCATCGGCGGGCCCGGGGGGCTTTTTACTTCCGACGACCGGATCCGCGGTTTCCAGGAGGGCCTGGCCGCCGCCGGACGTGAACCTGCTGACATTGTGCGTACTACCTTTAACCGCGCAGGCGGCTACGAGGCCGGGCTTAAGCTTGCCGGTCTGATCAAAGCAGGACGCGCGGACACGGTCGAGGGGCGCGGGAGTACCAAGCTGTGCATTTTCGCCGTCAACGACGTCATGGCGATCGGCGCCGCGGCCGCATTGCGTTCAGAGGGGCTTCGTATCCCCCGCGATGCCATCATCGCCGGGTTTGACGACATCGAAACGCTCCGGGACTTCCGCCCGGCACTTTCCACTGTCAGCCTGCCGCTCGAAGAGATCGGCCGCCTTGCCACCCGTGCAACTGCTCCGGGCGCCGCGGCCGGGGAAGGGCCGGACGGCACCGATACGCAAAAAGGAGCCGACGGCGTCGAGTCGCGCCCTATTACCGGCGAAGTGACCCTGCGGCGCAGCACCGAGACGGCTGCCTGACCGTGACGCTGCATCTCACCGCTGTCCCTTCGCGCACCCCCGGGCCCGGCGACCGGCCCGCCATCCTGGTACTTCCAGGCGGCGGGTACGCCCGGCAGGCCGACCACGAAGCGGAACCTGTCGCGGAGTGGCTGGCCGGGCTGGGCATTCACGCCTTTGTCCTGCGGTACCGGGTTGCCCCGGACCGGCACCCTGCGCCGCTTGAGGATGCCAAGCAGGCAATGCTCCACATCCGCAGCGGCGCACATGGCCTCGCCGTGGACCACGGACGCGTGGGGGTGCTCGGGTTCTCCGCAGGCGGGCACCTTGCAGCCACGCTCTCCACGGCAGTGGCAACCGGCAGTGCGGACCTCGACGTCCCGCAGGCAGTCCCCGACCTTACCGTACTGTGCTACCCGGTGGTGTCCTACACCCGGGAGGTGCACCAGGGTTCAGTGGACAACCTGCTGGGCGAAGCGCCGCCGTCGGACATCCTGGCGGAACTCTCAGCCGAGCAGCGGGTCACCGCCGGAACTCCGCCGGCGTTTCTTTGGCACACGGCCGACGACGACGCCGTACCGGTCAGCCACAGCCTCGGCTATGCGGGCGCGCTGCTCAGCGCCGGCGTGCCGGCCGAGCTGCACGTCTTTCCCACGGGGCGGCACGGGCTGGGCCTTGCCGACGGCGAGCCCGGGCCCGATCAGTGGAGCCCGCTGTGTGCGGCCTGGCTGGATCGAGAGGGTTGGGTGGAACCACCCAACGCCAACTGATCGACACCATGGTGAACCGGGAAGCGCTCAACGCGATCCGCGCCGGGCTCCGTGAACTGGCTGACCCGGTGCGTGCCGTCGGGGCGCAGGCCTACATGAAGTCCGCCATGCCGTTTTTAGGCGTCCGTGTACCGGAAGTGCGCCGCCTGGTGACGGCAGTGGTTGCGCGGTTTCCGTTTGACACCGCAGAACAGCAGCGGGCCAGCGTGCTGGAACTGTGGGGCTCCGCGGAGTACCGCGAGGAGCGGTACGGGGCCATCGACCTGACTGCCGGCAAGCTCGCAGCAGCCGACTTGGGCATGCTCCCGGTTTATGAACTGATCATCCGCCAGGGTGCCTGGTGGGACTTCACCGACGGCGTTGCCGGCCGTATCTGCTCCCTGCTGCAGGCGCACCCGGCAGAGCTGTCAGCAGTGATTCTGCGCTGGAGCACGGACCCGGATTTGTGGGTGAGGCGGGCTTCCATTACTGCACAGCTCAGGGCTAAAGGAAACACGGACACAGAGCTCCTGCGCCGCGTGATTGAGGCGAACCTCACCGACCCCGAGTTTTTCATCAGGAAAGCGATCGGCTGGTCCCTGCGGGAGTACGCAAAAACTGCGCCGGACTGGGTTGCCGCTTTTGTGGCCGCGCACGAGGAGCAGATGAGCCCGCTGTCACGCCGGGAGGCCATGAAGAACTTCGCTAGATGACTGGCCGTTCAACCACCGGTTCCGGACTTTTCCGGAAGAGGCTGCGGGTCCGCGGATCCCAAAAGATCAGGTACAGGCCGAACAGGAGTCCGGTCACGGCAGCGGCTACGCGCGCCAGCGCCAGGGCCAGACCAAGGTCAGCGGTTTGAAGGTACGGGAAAACCTCCAGCTGATCCGAGATGGCGTAGATCATAAAGAACGAAACCACAAAGTAGAGTGCCTTGACCTGCCAGTCGTTCCGGATCCCGGTCACGGCAAACAGCGGAATGAGCCACACCACATACCAGGACTGGATCATGGGTGCCAGCAGGACAATCGCCGCGAACGCCAGTGTGAGCCGGCGGATCAGGCGGTCGTAATCGCCCCTGAGGATCAGCCACGCGGCGATCCCCACCGCCAGCAGCTTACCGGCGGCGAACACCCAGTCCGCCAGGAGCCATCCGTCCAGCCCGAAGGAGTTTCCCAGCGAGGCGACCACCATTCCGATCAGCCCGACGGGTGCGTACCAGATGTAGATGCTGCCCGGTGCCGAGAGTCCGTTGATCCAGCCGAAGCCAAAGCCGTTGACCAGGCTCATCAGAACCAGGAGCCCCAGGCTCAGGGCTGCCGTCAGTCCCCAGTACGAGAACCTGCGCAGCCAGCCGGCGTTCCTGCCGGCCCACAGCAGTCCGATGAAAGGCAGGAAGACAATGGTGATGGGTTTAACGGCGATCGAGAGTGTCACGAGGACGATCCCGCGGACCACGCGGCGGGTCGCTGAGTAGTAAAGGCCGGCCAGCGCCAGCCCGATCATCAGGGCGTCGTTGTGGACGCTGGCGATGAAGTTGGTCAGGAAGAGGGGGTTGGCCACCGTGAGCCACAGCGCCCGGCTGGGGTTGACCCCGTGCAGTTCCGCAAGTTTGGGCACATAGATCACGCAGAGGACTATTCCGGCCAGTGCCACCAGCCGGAACAGCATCACGCTGGCTTCAGGCTGGACGTTGGTGACCCACACGACGAACTGCTCGATCCACAGGAACAACTGTCCGTAAGGGACAGGGGCCTCGGTCCACATCTTGTCCGCGCCCAGCTGAAAGTAGTTGGACAGCGCCGAGATGCCGTTCTCGTATGGGTTGAAACCCTCCACCATCAGGCGGCCCTGGCCGATGTAGGCGTAGACGTCGCGGCTGAACAGCGGCACGCAGAACATCATGGGCAGCCCCCAGGCAACCACGGCCTGCAGCGTCGCCCTGCGGGCGTCTTCTCCCCAGACGCGCACGCGCTGGCCCAACCGGAGCCAGGCGCGGACAAGGAGCATCCCGCCTACGGCCAGCAGAATGATGGACAGGGCAACACCCGCTGCTTCTGTCCGCATCCAAATGAACAGCGCCATCCGCCGGAGTTCCGAGACAGGGGCCAGCCAGCCCACACCCAGGGACCCGATCAGCATGAACATCGAGCCCGCGAACCCCGCCAGGAGCGGCGAGCGGGGATTGTCCACGCCGGCTACAACCACCGCAGCAGCGTCCCCGGCCGCCAGTTCCCCGGCTGCAGGCACAGGCGCCGTCATGTCAGGATCGTCCAATCTCTTGGGTCTGCGCTCTTGGGTTTGCGCGCTTCTGCACCGCGGGCCCAGTGGCCGGCCAATGCGGGTTACAACGGCGGCAACCAGTCCCGCCGCGTACCCGAAATCCTAGCACCGGCAGGTGGCCCGGACGTGTAACGGTAGGCTGGTCCGGTGCCTATATCTAACGAACGAATCGTCTGGATCGACTGCGAAATGACCGGCCTGGACATCAAGAATGATGCCTTGATCGAGGTGGCTGCACTGGTCACGGACTCCGAACTGAACATCCTCGGCGACGGGGTGGACGTAGTAATCAAACCGGATGATGCCGCGCTGGCCCAGATGAACGACTTCGTCCGTGACATGCACACCAAGTCGGGGCTGCTCAAGGAGCTGCCCCATGGAACCACCATGGCCGAAGCCGAGGCAGCGGTGATGGAGTACATCGAAAAGTGGGTACCGGATCCGCGCAAGGCACCCTTGGGAGGCAACTCGGTAGGCACCGACAGGGTGTTCCTCTCGCGGGACATGCCCTCAGTGGTGGAGCACCTGCACTACCGCGTGATTGACGTCAGCACCATCAAGGAGCTCTCCCGCCGCTGGTTCGCCAGGGCCTACTTCCAGTCGCCGGCAAAGAAGGGCGGCCACCGCGCACTTGGGGACATCAAGGATTCCATCGACGAACTTCGCTACTACCGTGAAGCCGTGTTTGTGCCGGCGCCCGGCCCGGACAGCGCCACAGCCCAGCAGATCGCAAAGCGCATTACCGCGGCCGGCAATGCACAGCAGCTGGAAGAGTAATCTGCGCCACGTTTGCAGGAAATTTTCCTGAAACGGGCGAAAGTGGACAAACCATCCCCGCGGAGCAGGTAAGCTATTTGAGTTGCCTTTCCAGAGAGCCGGCCCGCCGGTAATTCTGCAGGGCGCATGGTGGGCTTAGCTCAGTTGGCAGAGCGCCTGGTTGTGGTCCAGGAGGTCGCGGGTTCAACCCCCGTAGCTCACCCTCACAGGATGGTACTTATGGCCGTCCAGCAAGGAGGCCGTACCGGATATCCGGTGCGGCCTCCTTTCTTTTCTTTTGCATTAGATACCGCCGAAGGACCGGAAAATGACTGTTCTGCCCATCACCATTTGGGGAGAGCCCGTGCTGCACCGCAGGGCAACCGAGGTGGAAGTGTTCGACGACGAATTGCGGGCCCTGATCGCCGACATGTTCGAAACGAACGACGCAGCCAACGGCGTGGGCCTGGCAGCCCCGCAGGTAGGCGTGGGCAAGCGGATCTTTGTCTACAAGTACGCCAATGACGACGGCGCTCCCCCCACGGGGGTCCTGGTCAACCCGGTCCTCACCCTGTCGAAAATTTCCGGGGCTGTCCCCGACCCCGACGAGGAAGAGGAAGGCTGCCTGTCCTTCCCCAGCGGGCAGTACCCGCTCAAGCGTGCCGAGTGGGCCCGGGTGGAAGGCCTTGACGGCTTTGGGCAGCCGGTGAAGTTCGAGGCGACGGGCTGGTTCGCCCGCGTCCTGCAGCATGAGTACGACCACCTCGACGGCAAGCTCTACGTCAACCGGCTGATGGACCGATACGCCCGCAAAGCCATGAAGCAGGCCAAAAAGAATGGCTGGGGCGTTCCCGGGCTGACCTGGATGCCGGGAGTGGACCCGGACCCCTTCGGCCATTAGGCCCGACGGGGCCGCCTTAACTGCCTACGTGCGCGGGAAGCGGGCAGGGATCAGTTGGCTGAGATGGTCTGCTGGTCCGGGCAGGACCCCAGCACGCGCTTCATGGCCTCTTTTTCCGGCTCCGTCACCCACAGGTCATAGGCTGCCTTGACAGAAATCTGCCGCGCCACGTAGTGGCAGCGGATGGATTTGTTTTTGGGGAGCCAGGTAGCGGCATCGCCGGCGCCCTTCTGGCCGTTGACCGGCCCGTCCGCGGCAATGAGGTTCAGCGGATCGTTGGCGAGGCTTTGACGCTCCCCTGCACTTAGGCCCTGGGCGCCCTTTTGCCACGCGTCCGCCAACGGAACCACGTGGTCTATCTGAACCGCCCGGCTGCTTTCGGAGCCACGGCGGAATTCCACGAACTGCCCGAGATAGGGCTCATGGAGGGAGCCGGCTGCCACCCGGCACTTCGATCCTTCCATAAAGACCACCGCCGTCAGGTCGCGGCGAAGTATGTCGTTGCGTGTATCGCAGCCGTTGCGGTCCACGTCCTGCCATGCCTGGCCGAACGCCTCGCGGTCGTAGTTGTCCTTGGCGGCGCGGCCCTTCACGGCAAGCCCTTCCAGTGCAGACAGAGCCGTCCCGGGTGGCACCGGATGCACCGGGACAACGGGTTTCATCCAGGCAGGGTCAAAAACGGGGGCCTCTGTGGGCCCGGACGCCGTGGGCTCCGCCACGGCAAACTGGCCGGCGGTGAAGAACCAGAACAGGGCTCCAAGAGCCGAGACGGCAGCAAGTGCCAGGACTCCCCACGCCTGCCGGGAACGCCGACGGGACCGTCGATAGGCGGACCAGCTCACGGTCATCGGGTTTCTGCCCTTCGGGTGTTCTCACGCACCAGAAGAGCCTAGGACACGTGCCGTCCCTCCCCGCAGATATCCACACTGTGGAGGGCGAGTGAAAGGTCACACCGGGAGCTATTGCTCCCGCATCACCCGCCGGAGGTCCTCCTCCGCGATGGCCAGGAGTCCTTCAAGCTGCCGCACCCGGTCCTCGCCGACGTCGCCCGCCTGGTAGGCGGCGCGGGCGCGTTCAAGCAGCCGGACAGCCTCTTTGTGGTTGGCTTTTGCCACATCCAGGGCGTGTTCCAGGGTGGTCTCGTGCTGGAGTGTCGAGTCTTTATCCATGGCACAAGTGTGGTCCCGTTTCCCGGCTGTTTCCAGAGGAACCAGCCGGGAAATCAGGACACCGCCGCGGTTGATCAGACGGAGATGGCAGCCAGGGCTGCGGCGGATTCCTTGGCGGGGAAGGACGGCGGGTTCACACCGGCCATTTCCTCCATCACGCGGACCACCTGGCAGCTGTAGCCGAACTCGTTGTCGTACCAGACGTAGAGCACCAGGTTTTTTTCGTTGGAGATGGTGGCCAGGCCGTCCACGATGCCCGCGCGGCGGGACCCAACGAAGTCGGTGGAGACCACTTCAGGTGAGTCAATGTAGTCGATCTGCTTGCGCAGGTCCGAGTGCAGGGACATCTCCCGCAGGTAGTCGTTGACCTCGTCCTTGGTGGTCCCGTTTTCCAGGCTCAGGTTCAGGATTGCCAGGGAAACGTCGGGGGTGGGGACGCGGATGGAGCTGCCGGTCAGCTTGCCCAGCAGCTCGGGCAGGGCCTTGGCGACGGCCTTCGCGGCTCCGGTTTCAGTGATCACCATGTTCAGCGCGGCCGAGCGGCCCCGGCGGTCGCCCTTGTGGAAGTTATCGATCAGGTTCTGGTCGTTGGTGAAGGAGTGAACGGTCTCGACGTGGCCGTGGATGACGCCGAACTTGTCGTTGATGGCCTTCAGGACCGGGGTGATGGCGTTAGTGGTGCAGGAGGCCGCGGACACGATCTGGTCCGTGTCCTCGATGGTGCGGTGGTTGATGCCGTGGACGATGTTCTTCAGTTCGCCCTTGCCTGGGGCGGTCAGCAGCACCCGCGCCACACCCTTGCTCTGCAGGTGCTGGGACAGGCCTTCAGCGTCGCGCCAGCGGCCGGTGTTGTCCACCACCAGGGCGTTGTTGATGCCGTAGGCCGTGTAGTCGATGGTGGCGGGGTTGTCCGAGTAGATGACCTGCACCTGGACGCCGTTGGCCGTGATGGTGTTGGCTGTCTCGTCGATCCGGATGGTGCCTTCGAAGGACCCGTGCACCGAGTCGCGGCGCAGCAGGCTGGCACGCTTGGAAAGGTCGTTGTCGGAGCCCCGGCGTACCACGATGGCGCGCAGCCGCAGGCCGTGGCCGCCGCCGGCCTTTTCGATCAGGAGGCGGGCCAGGAGCCGGCCGATGCGGCCGAAGCCGTACAGGACGACGTCGGTGCTGGTGCGGTCGTCGCCGCCGCGCTTGCCCACCACGTCAGCCAGTTCGGCGCGAAGGAATTCCTCCAGCGTGGCGTCGCCGCCCTCTTCCTTGAACTTCTGGTTCAGCCGGGCGATGTCGATCGCTGCGGCACCGAGTTCCAGCCCGGCGAGGATGTTCAGGAGCGGGGCGGTTTCCTCCAGCCGCAGTTCGTCCTTGCTCATCCGGCGCGCAAAGCGGTGCGCCTTGAGGATGTTCATGGTGGACTTGTTGATCAGGCTCCGGCCATGGATGCTGGTCACCACGTTATTTTCGCGGTACAGCCGGCCGATCACCGGAATCATGGCCTCGGCGAGGGCCTCCCGGCCCATCCACGTATCAAGACAAGAATCTGACGTCTGGCTCACAGAAATACCTTCCTCGGTTCAGCCGCGTACGTCCTCGTACACGAATGTCGGCCACCTGATGATGTCCAGGGGCACTGGCACCTGCGGGATTTGGCCCCAGGCGCCTGGTTGTGTGCAAAAGAAAACCGCCGGATGCGAACGCAACTCCGGCGGAAGAACTCCTGCGTCCGTTATCCATTCTAAATTGGTGCACTCCCCTGCCGGTGCATGGGCTGCGTGAAATCACTCACACAGCAGGCTGCTGTGGATTCACCGGCATGGCTCAGTTGTGGATGGCGGAGTAGAGGTTGAGGCTGGCGGAAAACACCACCCACGAAAAGTAGGGCAGTACCAGCAGCCCGGCCCTGGTATGGACTGGCCCGAACTGCAGGATCAGCAGCGTTAATACGAGAGCCAGGGCGCAGATGACCGCGAGGGCGAGCCAGAGTGCAGCGGCGCCAAGCAGAGGGTAAAGCCCAAAAAACAGGTACGGCCACGCCAGGTTCAGCAGCAACTGCAGGGCGTAGGTCCTTCCGGCCCGGCCCGACAGGGCTCCCCGGCGCCAAACCAGCCACGCCGCCGCCGCACTGAAGGCATAGAGGGCGAACCACACAGTCCGGAACATCCACCCGGCCGGCATCCACGGTGCTTTGACCGAGGCAGCAAACCAGCCGTTGGAGTTGAGGATGATCGGGACGGAGGCCAGCATGCACACGGCATAGGAAAGGCCCAGGAAACCAACAAGGGCAGCCGCTTGCCTGCCCGGGGAAGGCAACCGACGCGCGGCGTCTCCCGGGGCGGGTTCTCCATCAGTAACAGCGGGCACGGTTCAGCATCCCCAACGCAGCGTCCTAGGTCAAACAAGTGTGATGGATGGGTTGACCGATACGCCGGGTTCTGTGCTCCCGCTCCGTTGCCGGCGCGGGAGTAGCGGCCATCCATCTACGAACGCCGTTGCCGGCGCCCTCCAGCGGCCTACCCGGACACTCGGGCGGGCAGCCCTCAAACGTGTCCTGTCTGGCCTTGCTCCGGGTGGGGTTTACCTAGCCTTCCCGGTCACCCGGGAAGCTGGTGGTCTCTTACACCACCGTTTCACCCTTACCTGCTTCGTGCCGCTTTCAAACCGGCGCGACCCAGGCGGTCTGTTCTCTGTGGCACTGGCCTGCGGGTTACCCCGAGTGGGCGTTACCCACCACCCTGCCCTGCGGAGCCCGGACGTTCCTCGAGCCACTTGCGTGACGCGCGGCCGCCTGGTCAACCCATCCGCTACCAGTCTACCGGCGCCGTGCAGCTTTCCCTCCGCCGGTAGGATCGGACGGTGCTGATTCTGCTTCCCCCCTCTGAAGGCAAGACACCCGCGGTCCGCGGATCCGCCGTCGACTGGCCTTCGCTGAGCTTCCCGCAGCTGAACTCCTACCGGGCCAAAGTGCTGGACGCGCTGGGTACAATGAGCGCGCATGAGGACGCCCTCTCGCTGCTGGGGGTCGGGGCATCGCTGAAGGACGACGTCGACCGGAACACCCGCCTCCACGCTGAACCTGCGGCTCCAGCCCACCAGATCTATTCGGGGGTGCTTTACGACGCCCTGGGCTACAAAAGCCTCACCGTCAGCCAGCGCCGCAAGGCGGACGGGTCGGTACTCGTTATCTCGGCACTGTGGGGGGCCATACGCTTCGGCGACAGCGTGCCCGCCTACCGGCTGTCAATGGGAACTGCGCTGCCCGACGTCGGCCGCCTCGCCTCTTTCTGGAAACCCCAGCTCGCCGACGCCCTGGCGGAAGCCGCTTCCGGGCAGCTGCTGGTGGACTGCCGGTCGAGCACCTACGCGGCAGCGTGGACACCGCCGGCCGCCCAAACCGTCACTGTCAATGTTTACACCGAGGTCAAGGGGGTCCGGAAGGTGGTCAGCCACTTCGCCAAGCACACCCGCGGTGAACTTGCCCGGCACCTCCTGACCCGGCGGGGCAAGGCGCCGGAGACGCCGGCCCAACTGCTCAAGGCGACCTGCGAAAAGTGGGAAGCCGAGCTCGTGGCCGGTTCAGCACGGAAGGCACACGCGTTGAACATCATCCTGCCGGGCTAACTTACCCGCCTCCCCCAGCCTGGCAGCCGTAGGCGTCGTTCCCAGGCCTTAGAGGTCGCTTGACGCTGTTTGAGAGGGTCAGGCCCACTCTTCCGAGCGGACAAGGATGGCGCCGGAGTCGGGGCAGAACACGATGTCGTCGGCGGCAGCTGCCTTGATTTCGGCGAGGTCGCCGGGACTCAGTTTCATTCCCGAGGCCTCGGACGTGCCGTGAAACAGCCGGGCGGCGCCCACCCCGCGCTTGGCCAGGGTCTTCTCGTACACAGCCAGCATCCCGGCGTCGAGCGCGGCGGCGAACTCGGCGCGTTGGGCGCGGAGTCCGCCGGCCTCCGCCTCTACCTCTGCCAGCGCTGCGTCAAGCTCGGCCCGGATGCTGCCGAACGATCCCTGGATGTCGTCCACAATCCCCTGCTGTTTTGCCTGCCGGGCCCGGAGGGAATCAAGACGTTCCAGAACTTCAAGCTCCACGTCCTCAAGGTCCGAGCGCCGCTTGTTCAGGGAGGCGATGTCCTTCTGCAGAGCGACCAGGTCCTTCGACAAACCCGTTCCGCTGTTAAGCCTGGCCTCATCCTTTTCGATGCGGGTGGTCACCTGCTCCACATCCGCCTCGGCGCGTTTCAGTTCGGCCTCGGCATCGTGCACGGCCACCTTTGCGGAACCCAGCTCCCCGTTGGCCACGGACAACGCGGCCTGGAGGTCCTTGATGCGGGGATCGTTCTCAAGCGAGCGGCGGCGGTTGGCAAGCGACCTCAGCCGGGCGTCCAGCGCCTGCAGCTCAAGCAACTTCAACTGTTCCGCCGGTGCTGCCTTCGCCACTGTTACCTCCGCTTGATCCCTTCCGGCCGGGGCCGGGCACCTGAACGGCGCTTCCTAGACTCTAGCGCCTGGCCTGCTCCCCTGCCTCGCTGCGCCCGCTGCGTTTCCCTGCCGGTGTGGGCCCCGCCGGTGGACTCACACGGGCTTAGCCCGGAGTCAGGATGAAGTCCCACGGATCGCTGTTGGTGGTACTGACCTTGATTTCGACGTCATGGCCCTGGTCAGCCAGGACGTTGCCCAGTGCTGCCGCAGCTGCCGGCAGCCACAGCCATTCGCTGGCGAAGTGCGAGACATCCACCAGGTAGGGCCGGCCGTTCAGCGCCGCTTCCCGTGCCTCGGACGCGGGATGGTGGCGCAGGTCAGCAGTGACATAGACGTCGGCATTGCTGGCACGCACCTCATTGAACAGTGAATCCCCTGAACCGCCGCAGACGGCAATCCGGCGCACCAGCCCGTCCTTGTCACCGGAGACCCGCACTCCCCCGGCCACGGAGGGCAGGATCCCGAAGACACGTGCAGCGAAGTCCCCCAGGGTCATGGCATCGGCCAGGTCACCGACCCGCCCGATTCCCTCTTCGGGAAGGCCGTTGGCAGCCACCGTCAGCGGGGCGGCGTCCTGCAGGCCCAGGGCGTCGGCCAGCACGTCGGACACTCCCCCGACGGCGGAATCCCCGTTTGTATGAACGGTCAACAAGGCGGTGCCCGACTCGATCAGCCGGTGGACCGCCCGGCCCTTCGGTGTGGTCGCAGCAACCGTCGTGACGCCTTTCAGGAGCAACGGATGATGCGTGATCAGGAGTTCGGCTCCCCACTCCACTGCTTCCTCGATGACCTCAAGGGTGGGATCCACGGCAAACATCACCCGGGTGACCGGAGCGGAAGGGTGCCCCGCCACCAGCCCGACTTCGTCCCAGTTCTCGGCCAGGGACTCGGGCCACAGTTCCTCGACTGCCAGCAGCAGTTCTCCAAGGGTGGGAACCTCGGGCTGGCCCGCCGCTGCCTCCTCACCGGCAGGGGCGCCGCCGTCGTGATTCTCCTGGCCGGTAACGTCAGTGTCCACAGGTTCCATAGTCTTAGTTTTACCCCATCATGCCGCCGGGACCCCACGTTTGAAGCGGCGCTGTAAACCGGCCGGGGAATCATCCTGCGCCGCGAACCATTGAAGAGATCATGAAAACTTTTGTTTTGGGCGGAGGCTGCTTCTGGTGCCTCGACGCCGTCTACCAGAAGACCAAGGGTGTCACCTCAGTGGTGTCGGGCTACACAGGGGGCCACGATCCCCACCCTGACTACTACTCGGTCTGCAGCGGCACCACCGGGCATGCCGAGGTGGTGGCAGTGACCTTCGACGAGGACGTAATACCGGCAGAGGTCATCCTGGACATGTTCTTCGCCCTGCACGATCCCACAACCCTCAACCGTCAGGGGTACGACGTCGGCACGCAGTACCGCTCGTCCATGTTCTACGAGACCACCGAAGAGAAGATCCTTTTTGAGGAAGCGATCGACCGGAACCAGGCCCTGTGGGCGAATCCGATCGTCACCGAAGTCAGCCGGCTCCCCCGCTTTTATGTTGCCGAGGAATTCCACCAGAACTACTACGCCAAGCATCCAGAACAGGGGTACTGCCAGGTGATCATCAACCCCAAGCTCGCCAAGGCCAGGAAATATTACTCTTCATGGCTTAACGCTTAGCGGGCGTTACGCGGCGTCGTTAAGCTGACCTCAGTATCCACCCTCAGAGATAGGCGTATTTTCATGGCACGGATCTATGACGATGTAACACAGCTGGTCGGCGGCACGCCGCTGGTCAAGCTCAACCGGCTCAGCGAGGGCCTGGATGCCACCGTCGCCGTCAAGCTTGAGTTCTACAACCCGGCCAACAGCGTCAAGGACCGCATTGGCGTGGCCATCGTGGACGCAGCAGAGAAATCCGGTGCGCTGAAGCCCGGCGGAACCATCGTTGAGGGCACCTCCGGCAACACCGGCATCGCCCTGGCCATGGTGGGCGCCGCCCGCGGCTACAAGGTCATCCTGACCATGCCGGAGACCATGTCCACGGAGCGCCGCGTGATGCTGCGTGCTTTTGGTGCCGAAATCGTCCTGACTCCGGGCTCCGAAGGAATGCGCGGCGCAGTTGAGAAGGCCCAGGAAATTGTGGCCAACACCGAGAACTCCATTTGGGCCAAGCAGTTTGCCAACGAGGCCAACCCGGAAGTCCACCGCAACACCACGGCCGAGGAAATCTGGGCTGACACCGACGGTGCCGTGGACATCTTTGTCGCAGGTGTGGGCACCGGCGGAACCGTAACCGGCGTCGGACAGGTTTTGAAGGAACGCAAGCCCGGCGTCCAGATCGTGGCTGTGGAACCCAAGGACTCCGCAATCCTCAACGGCGGCACCCCCGGCCCGCACAAGATCCAGGGCATCGGCGCAAACTTCGTCCCCGAAATCCTGGACACCAACGTGTACGACGAAGTTTTGGACGCCACCCTTGAAGACTCTGTCCGCGTTGCCCGCGAACTCGGTGTCAAGGAAGGCATCCTGGGCGGCATTTCCTCCGGTGCCATTGTGTGGGGCGCCCTGGAACTGGCGAAGCGCCCGGAGAACGCAGGCAAGCTGATTGTTGCTGTTGTTTGCGACTTCGGCGAGCGTTACATCTCCACCGTGCTCTATGACGACATCCGCGGCTGAATAGAACCGCCCTCCGCCCGTTTCCTGTAGAAAGAACTTCGTGGGCTTTTTTGCAAGACTGAAGGAAGACCTCGACGCCGCCCGGTCCCACGACCCGGCGGCTCGAGGTTCTTTTGAGAACTTTTTCGCCTATTCCGGCCTTCACGCCATCTGGATCCACCGCCTGACGCACCGCATGTGGCAGAACCCTGCCCTGCGGTTCCCGGCACGGCTGCTCTCCCAGCTGGGCCGGTCCTGGACCGGCATAGAGATCCATCCGGGTGCCACGATCGGCCGCAGGTTCTTTATCGACCACGGCATGGGTGTGGTCATCGGTGAGACCGCCGAAATTGGCGAGGATGTGATGATTTATCACGGTGTCACGCTCGGCGGCCGCTCATTGGCAAGGATCAAGCGGCATCCCACTATTGGCGACCGCGTCACGATCGGTGCGGGCGCCAAGATCCTCGGCCCGATCACCATCGGCCGTGACAGCGCTGTGGGCGCCAACGCGGTGGTGGTCAAGGACGCGCCGCCGGAGTCAATCGTCACCGGTGTTCCCGCCAAGTGGCGCCACCGGGACGCCCAACGCGAGACCAAGCCCGCAGTCGATCCGGCTGAGTACGACATCGAATACCGGATCTGATTCCCCGATTTCCGCCGCCGGGAGTCAGCAGCCGAACAAGCCGAAGGCCGGCAGTTCCTTGATGGAACTGCCGGCCTTCGGCGTACTCAACGCGGCTGCTAGTGGGTGTCCACTGCCTCGATCTCGGACTTGTCCTCGCCCCAGAGGGTGTGGAAGGTGCCCTCGGCGTCAACACGGCCGTAGGTGTGCGCTCCGAAGAGGTCACGCTGGCCCTGGATCAGGGCTGCAGCAACGCGCTTGCGGCGCAGGCCGTCATAGTAGGCCAGCGAGGAGGAGAACACCGGTACCGGGATACCCAGCTGGACAGCCGTAGCCACCACGCGGCGCCAGGCGGGAACGGCGTCGGCGATGGCCTTGGTGAAGGCCGGCGCGAAGAGCAGGTTGGCCGGCTTCTCATCGGCAGCGTAGGCCTTGGTGATGTCCTTGAGCAGCTCGGCACGGATGATGCAGCCGGCCCGCCACAGGGAAGCGATCTCGTCCAGCTTCAGGTCCCAGCCGTATTCCTTGGCTGCCGACGTGAGCATGTCCAGGCCCTGGGCGTAGGAGACCAGCTTTGACGCGTACAGCGCCTGGCGGACGTCTTCAACGAAGGTCTCAGGGATTTCCACGGAAGCTTCATTGCCGGCCAGCAGTTCCTGGCCCAGCTTGCGCTGGCCCGCCTGGGAGGACAGGGCGCGTGCAAAGACGGATTCGGCGATGCCGGAGACCGGGGAGCCAAGTTCGAGCGCGGAGATGACGGTCCAGCGTCCGGTGCCCTTCTGGCCTGCGGCATCCACCACAACGTCAACGAACGGCTTGCCGGTCTTGGCGTCGACGTGGCCCAGGACCTCGGCGGAGATTTCGATCAGGAAGGAGGACAGCTCGCCCTTGTTCCACTCGGTGAAAATCTTGGACTGCTCTGCCGGCTCAATGCCGGCTCCGGAGCGCAGCAGGTCGAACGCTTCGCCGATAACCTGCATGTCGGCGTATTCGATGCCGTTGTGGACCATCTTCACGAAGTGGCCGGCGCCATCGGTTCCCACCCAGGCGCAGCATGGTTCGCCGTCCACCTTGGCGGAGATCTTTTCCAGCAGCGGGCCGAGTGCCTTGTAGGACTCCTTGGAACCGCCGGGCATGATGGAGGGTCCGTTCAGGGCGCCCTCTTCGCCGCCGGAGACGCCCACGCCGACAAAGTGCAGGTCCTTTTTGGCCAGAGCGGCCTCGCGGCGGCGGGTGTCCTCATAGTGGGAGTTGCCGGCGTCGATGATGATGTCACCGGCTTCCAGCAGCGGTTCCAGCTGCTCGATGACGGAGTCCACCGGCTTGCCTGCCTTCACCATGATGAGGACCCGGCGGGGTTTCTCCAGGGAGTCAACGAGCTCTTGGAGGGTTTCGGTCCGGACAAAGTTGCCGTCAGAACCGTGCTTTTCGAGCAGGGCGTCGGTCTTTTCCACCGAACGGTTGTGCAGTGCGACCGTGAAGCCGTTCCGCGCGAGGTTGCGGGCCAGGTTGGCACCCATCACCGCAAGGCCGGTGACACCGATGTGTGCAGACATCAAAACTCCAATTCATGCTGTGCGTTGGATGTGCAGCGGCTCCCTTTGCGCGGAAGCACAGTTGCAGACCGAGGGTCTGAATAAAGCATATATATTCGACGGGTCACAGGGAAGTAACGCCCACCTACTGGAAGCTTTTGTGTCAGTGCCCGTCCACCACAAAGGCGGGCGAAGCACCGGCCAGCACTAGGCTTAGCTGCATGACCACCAGCCTGCATCACCGTGCCATCGAGAATCTTGGCACCCGCATCGTCGCAGGCAACCTGCCCGCCGGCCACGTCATGCTGGCTGAACAGCTGGAAGACGAGCTGAAGGTGTCGCGGTCGGTCATCCGCGAGGCCGTCCGCGTGCTGCAGTCCCTCGGCCTCGTGGAAACCACCAAGCGGGTAGGCATCCGGGTCCTGCCGGCGAGCCGCTGGAATCCCTTCGACCCGCAGGTCATCAGGTGGCGCCTGGCAAGCGACGCACGAGGCGCGCAGCTCCGCTCACTCGCCGAACTGCGTGCCGCCGTCGAACCCGCGGCAGCAGAACTCGCCGCAGAAAACGCTCCCGCGCCGCTGCGGCTGGAACTCGTGGACGTCGCCTACGCAATGCGCGACGCCGGACACAACGGCGAGGTGCCCCGCTTCCTCGAGCTGGACATTCAGTTCCATTCCCTGCTGCTCTCCGGCTCCGGCAACGAAATGTTCGCCAACCTGATGGGGCAGGTGGCCGAGACCCTGACCGGGCGCACCGTCCACGGCCTGATGCCGGACCACCCGCACGAGGCAGCCCTTCAATGGCATGTAGACGTCGCAGAGGCCATCGCCAGGGGCGATGCCCCGGCTGCGCGGAATGCCTCCGACAGGATTATGCGCCGGACCATGTCCCAGATGTCTGATACCTGGACGGAGCAGCCGCGCGTTTTTATTCCGGTACGCCACTGAATTGACCGCACCGGCAGGACGCCAGGCCGGCGTCAGAGTCCCTTGGATCCGGTTGGTGGAGACCCGCCCACATAGCGCCGACACACCCCGGCAGGAACTACCTTGTTTCCTGCCGTTCACGGTATATTCATCTCAGACCCTCCACCGCGGCATCCCCCAATAGTCGCGGTGGAGGGTTTTCCAATGCCCGGCGGCCACCGGGCCCCCGAAACCCCGGTTATCAGGCTGCGTCCGCGACTGCCTCCCGCAGACGCCACCCGCCGCCTGCACCGTCCCTTTCCAGCAGCATTGTGGTCAGCGCCGAGCCGTGGTTGCCCCCGAGCCGTACCTGCACCTGCAGGACTTCGACATCAACCCGGCTGAGGCCCTTCGGCATCCTCCGGTTCAGTTCCCACCAGCTCACCCGCTCAAACCAGCGGACTGGTTCGGCTCCTACTGTCCATTCCCTGCCGTTGCGCACAACCGACGCGGGCATTCCGTTGATTCCGGTTCGCACCATCACGTGTTCCATTCCTGAAACCTATTGCAGGGCACCGACATTCAAACCCCGGGTGCCGGACAACGAAAAAACCCTGCCGCTTCCGCCTTCAGGCGGAAACAACAGGGTTTCCTGGTGGGTCCTACCGGGATCGAACCGATGACATCCACGGTGTAAACGTGGCGCTCTACCAGCTGAGCTAAAGACCCAAACACGCGGAAACCGGCGCTTCAGCGCCGTAACCAACGAACATAGACTCTACCGGATGCAGGCCGGGAAACGCGAATCGGCGCCGTCGGCATTCCTGCCCGGCCCCTGCTACAAGGGCGGAAGCTCGGCGGCCAGCCAGCTCAAAGCTTCGCTGACGCCCGCCTCCAGCTTGATCACGGCCTTGTCATCGCCCCGCGTCTGCCCCCGGTTGATAATGATGACCGGCTTCCCGTCCTTTGCGGCATGCCTGACGAAGCGCAGCCCGCTCATGACGGTCAGTGACGATCCCGCCACAACCAGCGCGCGGGCATCGTCCACCATCGCATACGAGCGCTCAACCCGCTCTTTGGGCACGTTCTCCCCGAAGTATACAAAGTCTGGCTTTAGCGTTCCGCCGCATGCAGGGCAGAGAGCCACCACGAAGCTTCTGATCAGCGCCTGGTCCTCAACGGCGGCGTCCGCGTCCGGCGCCATTTCCACCAGTCCCGTTTCCTCTGCCCGGGCCAGGAAATCGGGGTTCAACTCCTCCAGCACTCCCGCCAGCAGGCGCCTGGAATAAGTTCGGCGGCACTCCAGGCACACCACCTGGTCATACCTGCCGTGAAGGTCAACGACGTTGACGCTCCCGGCGTCCTCGTGCAGGCGGTCAACGTTTTGGGTTATCAAGCCGGTGAGGAAGCCCCGCCGCTCCAGCTCGGCGGAAGCCCGATGGCCCTGGTTGGGGTCAGCATGGCGGAGATGGGACCAGCCAATGTGGTTTCGGGCCCAGTAGCGCTGCCTGTTGGCGGCGTCCCGGGTGAACTCCTGGTACGTCATGGGGGTCCGCGGAGTTGACTCCGGGCCGCGGTAGTCCGGGATGCCTGAATCTGTACTGAGCCCGGCGCCCGTCAGCAACGCAAAGCGCTTGCCGGCGAGGATTTCGCGGATCTGGAGCAGAACGGCAAGCTCCTCCGCCGAGGGCCGCGCTGGAGCCACCGGCGGCATGCTGGCGAAGCCTGTCAGGCCTACACCCGCCCGCCGCTGCTCCATGGGCGGTCAGGCCTGCCTGAGGTTGGCCAAGGCAGCGCGGTATTCCCGTAGGTCCCTGGCCTGGCCGCGCGGGTTCACCACTGAGTACCGGACATTTCCGGCGGCATCGATGATGAACGTGCCACGCTTTGCCATCCCGCTCTCTGCATCGAAGACGCCATAGGCGGTGGCAACGGCACCGTGTGGCCAGAAGTCCGCCAGCAGATCGAAACTGTACCCTTCCTGGGCAGCGTAGGCGCGCAGGCTGAACTTGCTGTCTACGGACACAGCCAGGACGGTGGCGTTGGCATCCTCGAAGGCGGCCAGGTTGTCCCGTATCTCGCACAGCTCCCCGGTGCAGATTCCGGAAAAAGCGAAGGGATAGAACACCAGGACCACGTTCTGGCCGCGGAAGGAAGAAAGCCTGACCGGTTCGCCGAACTGATTGGCGAGTTCGAAATCAGGTGCCGGCACGCCAACGGCCGGCACGCCTTGAGTGGCAGCGTCAAGCGCTGCCGTCACTTGTTTTTCCTGCTCACCAGGCGGGACGCGCTCCAGTCCTTTGAAACGCCTGCCGAAGTTGTGACGTGCAGGCCGGCCGTCGGCGCAGCTTCCTGTATCTCGGCCGGGGAAACGTAACCGGCCCTGCCGGACTTCGGGGTAAGGACCCAGACAACGCCGGTTTCACTGAGGGTAGTCAGCGAATCCATGAGGCTGTCCACGAGGTCGCCGTCGCCGTCGCGCCACCAGAGGATAACGGCGTCCGCCACTTCATGGTCGTCCTCGTCCAGCAGTTCCGAACCCGTGAAGTCTTCAATATCGTCACGCAAGTCGAAATCGACGTCGTCGTCGTAACCGAACTCCTGAATCAGATCCCCGTTCTTGAAACCCAATTTTTCCGCCACATTTACCGATGTGGCGGCGTCGGCCTCGCTCACGTGTTCCTCCAATGCCTCATATATGCAGTGTGCATAGTGATTTCCATTACTCCCAAGCCAACACCCTTTGTGCCTGCGCTTCAAGCTGACGCCCCCGGGGCGGCGCATATTCTGCGTCACACCTGATGAAGCCAACCCGCTCCGCAGCGGCTTTTTGTCACACAACCAGTATGACGGCGAAATACAACAGGGCCCCCGAAGCCTGCGGCTACGCATCGTGTTCCGGACAGAGTTAGAGTTGCAGGTGACAACTAAGCCTGCGGAGCAACAACCCTGAAACTCCAGTGCAGGCGTAGGAATGCTAGGACCCTGCCCGGCACACATGACCGGGCTGTTGTAACCGATACGTCGCACACGGCGTATTTACGCCGGGCGGTCACCCTGCCCGGCCTGAGTGCGCCATCAAATGCGCGCAAAGAGAGGTTGGACGTGGCTGCAGGAGAAGATACCTCCCATATCCTCAGCGGGTTGACTAACCAGCTGCCTGATCGTGATCCGGAAGAGACCGCCGAGTGGGTTGAGTCC
>NZ_JBNHEZ010000013.1:0-20052 GCF_059089735.1 Arthrobacter sp. sptzw32
GGACTCAACCCACTCGGCGGTCTCTTCCGGATCACGATCAGGCAGCTGGTTAGTCAACCCGCTGAGGATATGGGAGGTATCTTCTCCTGCAGCCACGGGAGCCTCATTTCATCATCGAATGGCCCTTGTTTTCATATTGTGAGAAAACAATCTTGCATTACGAGATTAGGACGGTTGGGGTTTGGCGGTCAACACGGCGGGGCCTCCCGGCGCCGCGCGGATAACAAAGGACCGCTGCCAACCAATTGTGACCGGCGCGGAGGTCGGGGCATCTTGACCAAGGGTGACCCAGGTCATACTCTTATTTCACCATTCAATATCTCGATTCCGCATTGTGGAATAGAAGACTGGCCCCTAGCGCCGTCCTTACCACTGCGGATCCTCCCAGAATTGAGACCCTTATGCAGACCCCTCCGCCGGTCGGCGTCGACGCAGCTCCACACCTGACAGCGCCGTCAGTTGCCTCCGCCCACCCTTCCCTTAGCGTTGAAGCTCTCTGCGACTCAGCCAGCGCAGCATCCGGCCAAGCCATCAGCCCCACCCTTTATAACGTAGATCTTGCTCCCACTAAGCGCGCCGGCCGCAGCTGGTCGGGCTACAGCATCTTCACCCTCTGGGCCAACGACGTGCACAGCCTTGGCAACTATGCCTTCGCCATTGGGCTCTTCGCCCTGGGCCTGGGGGGATGGCAGATCCTCCTGGCACTCGCCATTGGTGCAGCACTGCTGTTCGGCCTCCTGAATCTATCCGGCTTCATGGGCGTGAAAACCGGCGTTCCGTTCCCGGTGATGAGCCGGATCAGTTTCGGAATCAGGGGCGCCCAAATCGCCGCCCTCCTGCGCGGCGCCGTGGCTATTGCCTGGTTCGGCATCCAGACCTACCTCGCCTCGGTCGTCTTCCGCGTCATGCTTGTAGCGATGTTTCCGCCCCTTGCCGCCATGGACAAGGACTCCATACTGGGCCTCTCCACCCTGGGCTGGATTGCGTTCGTCATCCTTTGGGTCGTCCAGCTGGTCATCGTCAGTTTCGGCATGGAAATGATCCGCAAGTACGAGGCGTTCGCGGGTCCCGTCATCCTGGCCACCATGGCAGCCATCGCTGTCTGGATATTCATCGAGGCCGGCGGTGCCATCGCGTGGTCCTCCAACAACGCCCTCGAAGGGCCCGAGATGTGGCTCACCATCTTTGCCGGCGGCTCCCTATGGGTTTCCATCTACGGCACCTTTGTCCTGAACTTCTGTGACTTCACCCGCTCCGCCGTCTCGAAAAAGGCTGTTGTGCGCGGAAATTTTTGGGGCATCCCCATCAACATGCTCGTCTTCGGCGCCATCGTGGTGGTGATGGCCGGAGGGCAGTTCAAAATCAACGGCACCATCATCCAAAGCCCGTCCGACATCGTCCAGACCATTCCCAATACGTTTTTCCTTGTGCTGGCCTGCCTCGCCCTGCTGATCCTGACCATCGCGGTTAATCTCATGGCGAACTTCGTGGCCCCGGTCTACGCCCTGACCAACCTGTTCCCCAGACGGCTGAACTTCCGTAAGGCGGCCATCGTCAGCGCCGTTATAGGCCTGGTCATCCTGCCTTGGAACCTCTACAACAACCCCTTGGTCATCGTGTACTTCCTGGGCGGCCTCGGCGCCCTCCTCGGCCCGCTGTTCGGCGTCGTTATGGCTGATTACTGGCTGATCCGCCGCGGCAGGGTCAACGTTCCGGAGCTCTACACTGCCTCGCCGGCCGGAACCTACTACTACAGGAACGGCGTGAACCCCCGCGCCATCATCGCCACGGTGCCGGCAGCCGTCGTGGCGCTGCTGATTGCGTTTGTCCCGGCGCTGGCGGCAGCGGCACCCTTCGCGTGGTTCTTTGCGGCAGGGATCGCAGCAGCTGTGTATTTCTTCATCGCGGACCGCTCCCAGCGGCTGGAAGACCGCGACGGCGAGGCCATTGCCATCGCCAGCACCCACTGACTAAGGAAACTTCGATGCGCATACTCGTTGCGAACGTCAACACCACCGCGTCCATGACGGACTCCATCGCTGCCTCAGCCCGGAACATCGCCGCCCCCGGCACGGAAATCGTTGGCATAACGCCACGGTTCGGCGCGGACTCCTGCGAAGGAAACTTTGAAAGCTACCTGGCCGCCATCGCCGTAATGGATGCCGTGACCCGTTACCCGGAACCGTTCGACGCTGTAGTACAGGCAGGGTACGGGGAGCACGGACGTGAAGGGCTGCAGGAGTTGCTGGACGTTCCGGTGGTGGACATCACCGAGGCAGCAGCCAGCACCGCCATGTTCCTGGGCCACAAGTACTCCGTGGTCACCACCCTGGACCGGACCGTTCCGCTCATCGAGGACCGACTCAAGCTTGCCGGGCTGGATGCCCGCTGCGCCTCGGTGCGGGCCAGCGGCATGGCAGTCCTGGAACTTGAGGAAGAACCCGAACGGGCAGTGGAAGCCATCATCAACCAGGCGATGCTGGCCGTGAGCCAGGACAAAGCGGAAGTTATTGTGCTTGGCTGCGGCGGCATGGCCGGCCTGGACGAACAGATCAGGCAACGTGCGGGCGTCCCGGTGGTGGACGGCGTGGCGTCCGCCGTAGCCATCGCCGAATCCCTCGTCCGCATGCGCTTGTCCACATCCAAAGTCCGGACCTACGCTGCACCGCGGCCCAAGACCGTCATAGGCTGGCCGCTCAACAACACAGGCGTGCCGGCTTCGCTGTAGGCGGCAACCCCTTACATTGGGGCAAAGGTGCTGCGCAGCGGCCAGGAGGAGAAGAGCTTGAACCAACCCCAGCACCCCGAACGCGTTGCCGTGGTCACTGGAGCAGGATCCGGCATCGGCCGGGCAGTGGCCCGCCTCCTCCTGGCTGATGGTTTCGCCGTCGCCCTTGCCGGGCGGCGCGAACAGCAACTGGTGGAGACGGCCGACGGCCACCGAAACGCACTTCCGGTGACCTGCGACGTCACCCGGCCCGACGACGTCGAGCAGCTTTTCGAGGCCACCCGCCGGCAGTGGGGCCGGGTGGACCTGCTGTTCAACAACGCCGGCATCTTTGGGCCGGCGGCCAGCGTGGACGAGATTTCGCTGGCCGACTGGGATGCCACCGTGGCGGTGAACCTCACCGGCTCGATGCTGTGTGCTGCGGCCGCCGTGCGGGCCATGAAGTCGCAGGATCCGCAGGGCGGCCGGATCATCAACAACGGTTCCATCTCCGCGCACTCGCCCCGGCCCCGGACAGTGGCTTATGCCGTCACGAAGCACGCCCTGACCGGACTGACTAAAAGCATCGAGCTGGACGGCCGGGACTACGGCATCACCTGCGGGCAGATCGACATCGGCAACACGGCCACGGAGATCATGGACACCATCGGTGTGGGGGACGGGGCGCTCCAGGCGGATGGCAGCCGCCGGGTTGAACCCACTTTTCCCGTTGAGGATGCAGCCCGGGCAGTGCTGATGATGGCCAACATGCCGGCCTCTGCCAGCGTGGGGTCAGTAGTGGTGACGGCTGCGGGCATGCCGTTTATCGGCCGCGGCTGAACCCTAGAGGGGGAAGAGCGCCGAAAGGTCCGCGCGCAGGCCTGAAGCGGCCACCTTGCCCGCCGCCACTGCCTCGCCCCAGCTCAACTCGCCGGTCACCATCGCAAGCCAGGTGGCGGCGTCGCACTCAATCACGTTCGGCGGGGTGCCGCGCGTGTGCCGCGGCCCCTCCACGCACTGCGTAACGCCGAAGGGCGGGACCCGCACCTCCACCGAATTGCCCGGCGCCCGCGCGGTGACTTCCTCAAGCGTGTACCTCACTGCCGTGGCCAAAAGTGCCCGCGGGACCTGAACGTTCGACGACGGCTCCGCGGCCTTACGCCACGCCTCCACCGCAGCGGCGCCCTCTTCGATATCGATCCGACGGCGGTTAACAGGCATGTTTCCGGCTTTCTTACGGTGCGGGTTATCTGGGGACGGCCATCAGGCTACCGCGCCAAGGCTTTGCGACAGAATCAGCGCGGGTACCACGGGAAAATCTGTGGGTACTTTCCTCAATCCAGCAGCGCCGAAACCGCCGGGCCCAGCCTGATCTGCCCCACGGGACGGCCGCCGCCCAGCACCGGCTCCACCACTTTCTCCAAAACGCTAGCAACCCCCGGGATTTCCACGGCGCCGGCCGCTGCGAGAAGCGTCAGGGCCACCAGGGAAGTGGCCCTGGTATTCCCGTCCAGTATCTTGACGGCCACGGAAACACCCTGCGGCGTGGCCATGGCGAGGACACCTTCGGCACCCACCTTGGCGATGACCTCCAGCTCGTCCATCACCAGGGTGTTGGCCTCACCCAGGCCCTGGACCGCCCACGGGTAATCAAGCATCGACGTCGCGATGGTGGCGGCACGGGCGCTGAAACTTTGGTCGCCGGGCGCCTTGGCCAACTGGGAGAAACCCCGTGCCAGCCCCTTGAGGGAAACCGCCGCCACAGGCGCACCGCAGCCGTCGATCCCCAGGTGCGCGATCTTCTCGCCCGTGTACTCCTCGATAACCGTGCGGACCCGCTGCTGCAGAGGGTGGTTGGGCTCCAGGTAGCTGTCGGTGTCCCAGCCGTTTTCCGTGCAGGCCCACAGGAAAGCTGCGTGTTTGCCGGAACAGTTGAACGCCAGCCTGGACTTGCCGCGCTCGGAGCGCACCAGCCAGTTGCGCGCCGTTTCATCCTGCGGCCAGGCCTCGGGGCACTGCAGTTGGTCCTCCCGTACACCGGCGGCCTTGAGCATCCCGGACACCACGTCCATATGGTCCAGGGAACCCACATGGCTCGCGCAGGCGAGGGCAACCTGGGCGCCGCGGAGGGGCACCCCGGACTGCATCGAGGCCAGTGCCTGGAATGGCTTCAGGGCTGACCTGGCGAAAATAGGGGTGTTGATGTCGCCAAGCTCCGTGACCACTGTCCCGTCCGCCGCCAGAAGGACGGCGGAGCCGATGTGGCGGGACTCCACGAAGCCGCTGCGCTCAATCACGGCCAGTTCGACGGCGGAGTCCACGGTGAAGGTGGCGTGCGGATTATGCGGCATGGTGCCAGTCTATGGGCCTGCCTGCCGGTTGGCGGGCTACTCCACGGTGACCATGACCGACTGCCAGCCGGAGGCACCGTCCGGAACGGGATCCGCCCGCTGGTCCGTCTGCACCTCACCGGACCCGTCCGTGGCACGGACTTTGATGTAATGGGGCCCGGGTGTGGCGTCCCACTCATAGGACCACTGGCGCCACGTCACCAGGGATGCCTCGGTGGACAGGTCAGCTGCCACCCAGTCCCCGTTGTCGATCTGGATCTCCACCTTGGTAATACCGCGCGTTTGGGCCCAGGCCGTGCCGCCGACGGCGACCTTTCCGGCCGGGACTTTCGCGAAGGACTTGGGGACGTCCACGCGGGCCATGGTCTTGATGGGTCCGCGCTCCGACCATCCGCGCTCGGTCCAGTAGGCCCTGTTGTCTGCGAACCTGGTGACTTCGAGGTCCACCACCCACTTGGTCGCGGAGACGAACCCGTACAGTCCCGGAACCACCATCCGTACCGGGTAGCCGTGTTCGAGCGGGAGCGGCTCGTCGTTCATGCCGATGGCCAGCATGGCGTCACGGTCGTCCTGCAGGACCTCGAGCGGGGTGGAGGCGCTGAAGCCGTCGATGGAGGTTGAAAGCACCATGTCCGCCCCATCCTTCGGCTTTGCCCGCTTCAACACCTCGCGGATGGGCAGGCCCAGCCATTTGGCGTTGCCCGCGAGATTCCCGCCCACGGGGTTGGATACACAGGTGAGCGTGACGTGCGATTCGATGAGCTCGGCGTCGAGCAGGTCCTGGAACGTGAGCCGGACTTCTTCCTCCACCAGCCCGTGCACGCGAAGCTCCCACTCGTCCGCATTGATCTCCGGGACGCTGAGCGCCGTGTCAATGCGGTAGAACTCGCCGTTGGGCGTCACCCACGGGGCCACGCCCGGCACCGGTGACTGGACTCCGGCCGAAACCGCTGCAGCGGGCTTTGCCGGTGCGGGAAGCTGCAAGGCGTCCCGCGCCTGCGCGATGTTGCTGCGGGCTGCACTCAGGAGGCGGCCGCCGGCAGCGGCAATTCCGGCCGCGGCTGCGGTGATCCCCGCTGCGGCGAAGAAGCGACGGCGGCTGGTCCCGGCGACGTCCCTGGCAAGGTCAGCGTCAACCCCCGGCCGAACCGCCGCCTTCCGCAGCGGCACAATCAGGAACCGCAGGGCGGCCAGGCCGGCGAGTGTCCCCACCAGCGAAGGGACAGCATCAGCAGGCCCCACGCCTGCCCGGGTCAGCACACTGGCAATAATCACCGCACCCATGAACAGGACCCCCAAAACCCCCAACGCCCATCGCCTGTATGCCACGACGCCCAGCACGCATGCCAGGGCGGCGATAGTCAGGCCCATGCCCACGAAGAGCGCGGCCTTGTCATTAGTGCCGAATGTGGCGATCGCAAAATCCTTCAGCCACGACGGCGTGAAGTCAATGAACGTCGAACCCAGCGCGAACAAGGGTGTGGCGCGCGCGGTGAAGAAGGCTCCCACGAGCTCAGCCACGGCCAGGACGACGGCGGCAGACACCATACCTGCCAGCGCTGCCATGGTGGTGGGATTTTTGAGCCGGTTCCGAAGCTTTTCCATGGCATAGGTTCGGAGCGGACCGGCCTGGGGATTGTTTTTCCGGGACTGACACAGCTTAGGACCGGGCAGGGTGCACAAAGTACCCTTGGAGACTGTGAAGGTACTCGTCATCGGCCCCGGAGGCCGCGAACACGCTATTGTCCGCTCCCTGCTCGCCGATCCCAACGTGTCCGAGGTCCACGCAGCTCCCGGCAATGCGGGTATCAGCAAGTTGGTTCCCACCTACAACATCAACAGCAACGATCCCGACGCCGTCGCCGCCCTTGCCACCAGGCTGGCCGTGGACCTCGTGGTGGTCGGCCCGGAAGCGCCGCTGGCAGCTGGAGTCTCCGACGCCGTCCGTGAAGCCGGCATTCCGGTCTTCGGTCCCAGCAAGGCGGCCGCGCAGCTCGAAGCGTCAAAGGCGTTTGCCAAGGAAATCATGGCGGAGGCCGGCGTGCCCACAGCCATGGCGATGGTGGCCACGAACACTGAGGAAGCGGCTTCTGCCCTGGACACCTTCGGCGCACCCTACGTGGTGAAGGACGACGGACTCGCTGCCGGCAAGGGTGTGGTGGTCACCAGGAACCGGGACGAAGCCATGGCGCACGCGCAGTCCTGCTTCGACGCCGGCGGCTCGGTGGTCATCGAGGAGTTCCTGGACGGTCCCGAGGTCTCCCTCTTTGTCCTCTGCGACGGCCACAACACGGTGGCGCTGTCACCGGCCCAGGACTTCAAGCGGATCTTCGACAATGACGAAGGGCCCAACACCGGTGGAATGGGCGCGTACACCCCCTTGGAGTGGGCCCCTGAAGGCCTTGTCCAGGAGGTCATCGACCGGGTAGCCCAACCCACGGTCAACGAGATGGCCAGCCGCGGCACCCCGTTCGTGGGCGTGCTGTTCGTGGGGCTCGCGCTGACTTCGCGCGGCACCCGCGTCATCGAATTCAACGTCCGTTTCGGCGATCCCGAAACCCAGGCCGTGCTGGCCCGGCTCAAGACGCCCCTCGGCGCCCTGCTGCTCGCAGCCGCTAAGGGCGAACTGGACAAGGCGGAAGAGCTGCGCTGGGCAAAGGAGACAGCCGTCGCAGTCGTCGTCGCATCGGAGAACTACCCTGGCACCCCACGCACCGGCGACCGGATCCGCGGGCTGAAAAAGGTGGAAGAGCTGGAAGGCGTGCACGTGATCCACGCAGGCACCTCCTTTGACGAGTACGGCAAAGTGGTTTCAGCCGGGGGCCGCGTGCTCGCTGTCGTCGCGCTGGGCAGCGACCTGGTGGAAGCGCGTGAAAGAGCATACGACGGTGTGGAGCTGGTTCAGCTGGAAGGCTCGCAGTTCCGGACGGACATCGGTGGCAAGGCTGCCCGTGGCGAGATCAAGGTCCCGTCCGCGTCGACCAGATCCCTGCCTGTAACGAAAGCGAAGGCTTAGCATGAGCGACAATCCTGCAGCACGCGGATTCAAAACTACTGCCCTGGACCTGCCGGGCTGGACGCACGTCTACTCCGGCAAAGTCCGTGACCTCTACGAACCGGCCGACGATTCGGTCCGGCAGCGGGTGGGCCGGGACTGCGTGCTGGTGGTGGCCAGTGACCGGATCAGTGCCTTCGACCATGTCCTCACCAGCGAGATTCCGGACAAGGGGCGGATCCTTACCCAGCTGAGCCTGTGGTGGTTCGACCAGCTGGACGTTGAGCACCACGTCCTGGCCTCAACAGTGGAGGACGGTGTGCCGGCCGCCGTGGAGGGCCGCGCAATGATCTGCAAGAAGCTGGACATGTTCCCGGTGGAGTGCATTGCCCGCGGCTACCTCACGGGCTCGGGCCTGCTGGAGTACAACGCCGCCGGGACAGTGTGCGGCATCCCGCTGCCCGAAGGCCTGGTGGACGGTTCGCGCCTGGAGCGGGCCATCTTCACCCCGTCAGCCAAGGCCGAGGTGGGCGAGCATGACGAGAACATCACGTATGACGCCGTCGTGGCCATGGTGGGCGACGACATCGCCGGGCGGCTGAGCCAGCTCACCCTGGAGATTTACACCAAGGCCGAGGAGATTGCGCGCGAACGGGGCATCATCCTCGCCGACACCAAGGTGGAGTTCGGTTACGACGCCGTCTCCGGCTCCATCACCCTGGGCGATGAGGTCCTGACGCCTGATTCATCACGGTTCTGGGACGCTGCTACGTACCAGCCGGGACAGGCGCAGCCGTCCTATGACAAGCAGTACGTCCGGGACTGGCTGACATCGGTTGAATCCGGCTGGGACAAGGCTTCCGATACCGTTCCGCCGGCGCTGCCTGCTGACGTTGTTGACCGGACGCGCAGCCGCTACGTGGAGGCCTTCGAGAAACTGACCGGGCGGACGTTCGCCTGATCCCTTCGCCGGACGGAGCCCCAGCTGCTCCCGGCGGATGGTGCTGCCTAACTGGCCTTGGCGCCTGCCGCCGCCCTTTCTTGAGTCAGCCTTATCTCCAGGATCGCGTCTAGGGCTTGTTGGACGAGGTCCTGGGCTCCGGCTGAACTGAAGGCTTTTTGCGCTTCATGAAGGAAGGTCATTGCTTCGTTCAACTCACCGGCCGCCTTGAGTGATTTGCCGAGCAAGAGCGAAACCTCGCCCGCTGTGTGCTTGGCGAGGGCATCAGGCTGCCCGTGAATTTCACGGAGCTTTTCGATAGCCGCAACGATGTCGCCCGTCAGGTAGAGCCACCGCGCTCGGATGAACGCAACCTCCAACTCATCGCTTTTTGTACCACCCACTATGGAGAACGCTAGTTCGGCGCGCTCGATTGCTGACAGTGTCTCGGGTTCAACAATCCCGGACTGAAGGCGTACCGCAGCGGACGCTTTATTGAACCTGGCCCACATTTCGATGTCGTTGGCCGGGGAGAGGAGCTTCGCTGCCCGTTCATGTTGCTTGACGCCCTCGGTGTAGTCGTGCCGCATGAAGGCGACATTGCCCACGACCCAGGCTACTTCGCCGGCAAGCTGCGCCATGGCATGTTCATCTACCTGGGAGATGAGCTGGCGGCAGTATTTCCAGGCCTCATCCAGCCGGCCGCTTTCTGCCAAGACGCCGATAAGGACCCGCAAAGCGCCCGTGACGACTGTGGAACTCGTTGGCATTTGCTCCGCCAGCTTCGTTGCTTCCATTGCCTGGTCCACAGCGGCTGAGAGTTGGCCCTTCCGTTGCAGCACGGCGGACAGCATCTGCAATGCACGGACGCCCAGTCCTACAGACTCCCTGGCCATAGGATGCTCCACCAGGCGCTCGACAATCTGCTGGCAGTCCTGCAAGTCACCGTGTCTTAACATACATTCGGCCTGCATGTAAGTCATATTCCACCAGGCGCTGGTGTTGCGGCCCTCAAGCGCCAATTTTGCTGCGGTTGCTGCATGGCTTGCTGCCAATGGATAGTCCCTGAGGTCCCAAGCCTGCCGGGCGTAGAGGCCCGCAAGGACGTACTCAGCGTCACTGGCGGTGACGGGTTGACTCCAGGCTTCCAGCGCCTTAGGTGCAAGCTCAAGCCGCCGGGCCAATTCCTCGATAACCTCGGCCGTGGGTTCCCGCCGGCCTGTCTCGAGCAGTGAGATATAGCTGGGTGAATACAGGTCCTTGCCCAGTTCGGCCTGTGTCAGTCCTCGTTCGAGCCGCTCCGCGCGCAGCTTCTCGCCGAATCCGTTGCCCACGGGATTCCTCCTCTTCTGCACAGCCTTTTTAAATCACGTGCTTGACAGTCCCTGTGGAAAACATTTTACAATGGGTGTCAACAAGGACAGTGCTGGCTTTGTAACGAATCCGACTCGTATAGAGGAACTAATATGTTGAAGAAGATTGCAGCCGCCGCCGCTTTAGCTGGGGCTCTGGCTTTCTCTGCTGCGGCTCCGGCCGTACTGTCAGCCGGTTCCCCGGCGGATGGCACAAGCATCAGTGCACGCACCGGCAACTGGCCCAACCCTGTGTCAGAGCCGGTCAAAAAGGATAAGAGCACGGACACCGCGTACATTACGTACACGGGCAACTGGCCTAACCCAGTCTAATAGCTTTCCTCATAACAGGAGGCGAGGGAAGGCCCTGGAGCATCTGCTCCGGGGCCTTTCCCTTTACCGCAAAGTTACCGTCGCGCCGGGCAGTCGCCGATGCAAAAAGAGGGCCTCCGTGTGGAGACCCTCTTCTGTTTGGTCGGGATGACAGGATTTGAACCTGCGACCTCTTCGTCCCGAACGAAGCGCGCTACCAAGCTGCGCTACATCCCGATCCGCTGCAAAAGCAACTTTACAAGGATAGCCGATGCGGGTCCCTGATGCGAAATCCGCAGCAGCCGCTGCCTGTCAGACCAGCGAGTCCTTCCAGGCGCCGTGCAGGTCGGCGAAGCGTCCGCCGCCGTCGATGAGTTCTGCCGGCGAACCGTCTTCAACAATCCGGCCGTCATGTACCACCAGCACCCGGTCCGCCGTCTCGACGGTGGAGAGCCGGTGCGCGATGATCAGCGCGGTCCTTCTGGCAGCATCTGTATTAGCCAGGAGCCGGGCCAGGCCGGTCTGCACCAGTCTCTCCGAAGGAATGTCCAGCGAGGACGTTGCCTCATCCAGGATAAGCACGGCCGGGCGGGCCAGGAACGCCCTGGCGAAGCTGATGAGCTGGCGCTGGCCCGAGGACACCCGGCCGCCGCGCTTGTTGACATCCGTGTCGTAGCCCTTCGGGAGCTCAAGGATGAACTCGTGCGCGCCGACTGCCTTGGCTGCTTCCTCAATTTCGGCCCGGGACGCTTCCGGCCGGCCCAGGGCAATGTTGTCTGCCACCGAACCGCTGAACAGGAAAGCCTCCTGGGTGACCATGACGACGTTCCGCCTCAGGTCTGTGGTGCTAAGGCTGCGGAGATCCACGCCATCAAGGGTGAGGGAACCGGAGGACACATCGTAAAACCGGGCGATCAACTTCGCCAGCGTGGATTTTCCGGCTCCCGTCTGGCCCACGAGGGCAACGGTTTGGCCCGCCGGGATGTGCAGGTTCAGCTGGGGGACGATCAACGGCCCGTCCCCGTAGCGGAATTCCACATCCTTGAAGGCGATAGCCCCCTGGGCACTCTTCAGTGCCACAGGATTCTCGGGCGGCCGGACCGTGGGAATCTCCTCAAGGAGTCCAGACACCTTTTCCAGCGCTGCCTGTGCGCTCTGGAACGAGTTGTAAAACATGGCCATCTGGTCCACGGGCTGGAAAAATCTTTTGGTGGAGAGGATGAGCGCCAGCAGCACACCCACCGCAAGATCGCCGGTGAGGACGCGGAATCCGCCGAAGAGCAGCACCACTGCAACGCAGACGTTGCCGATCAGCACCAGTCCCGGCTGGAAAATCCCGTTGAGGTTGATGGAGCGGACGGTAGCGAGGCGGTAGTCCTCCGCGAGCTTCCCGTAGCTCTGGGCATTTTCCCGCTCCTTGCGGAACGCCTTCACTGCCCGGATGCCGGTCATAGTTTCCACGAAGTGCACGATCAGCCGGGCGGACACCACCCGGGATTCACGGAACGCGATCTGGGAGTGCTTCTGGTACCAGCGGGCCAGGAAAAACATCGGCACCCCCGCGGCCAGCACCAGCAGGCCGCTTCGCCAGTCAAGGGCGAACACGGTAATCGCGGTGAAGATCATAAACAGCAGGCCGGACGCCAGTGAGCTGACTCCGGAATCCAGAAGCTCACGGAGGGCTTCCAGGTCTGAGGTCTGCCGGGCAATGATCCGGCCGGACGTGTATTTCTCGTGGAACTCAAGGCTCAGCCGCTGGGTGTGCCGGAAGACCCGAAGGCGCAGGTCCAGCAGCATGGCCTGGCTCAACCTCGCCGTGGACGTCACGTACAGGGCGGTGAGTCCCGCCGTCGCAATTGCGGCAAGCAGGTAGGCGACGCCGGTGAGCACCAGGGGCAGGTTGTCACCGGCCCGCAGGGCGGGCAGTGCGTGGTCAATGCCAAAGGCGATCAGTGCCGGACCTGCCACCCGGGCCGCCTGGGAGAGGACCACCGTGGCTATGGTCAGCCAGAACCGCAGCCGTACAGGGCGGATGAGGGAACGCAGCAGTGCCAGCGACCGTCGTCGTACGGCTTTGCTGTCGCTTTTGCTCAGGTGCGCGTTGTCTTCGTTGGCGGTACCGAAGGTTGCCGTGCTCATCGGGTCACTTCCTCTGCCTGGATTCCGGCATCTTTGAGTTCCGACAGCTCGGAGTCCAGGTCTCGCGGTTCCTGGTCAAGGCTTGCGATGACGTAGCGGTAGTGGTCGTTGTCCGCCAGAAGCTCTGTATGGGTACCCACGGCAGTGATGCGGCCTTCTTCCAGCAGGGCCACCCGGTCTGCCAACGCCACCGTGGACGGCCGATGGGCCACGATCAGAGTGGTGGTGTCTTTCAGCACGGCGCGGAGCCGTGTTTCGACAAGTTCCTCGGTGTGGACATCCAGGGCGGACAGCGGATCGTCCAGCACCAGCACACGCGGGCGTGCGGCGATGGCCCGGGCCAGGGCGATGCGCTGCCGCTGCCCGCCGGACAGGCTGAGGCCTTCCTCGCCGATGAGGGTGTCCAGGCCCTCGGGCAAGGAGTAGGCGAAGTGCGCCTGGGCCACGTCCAGCGCCTCCTCGAGGACCGCCTCGGTGCGGACCGGGGCGCCCAGGAGGACGTTGTCGCGGACCGAACTGGAGAACAGGGTGGTGTCCTCGAAGGCGACTCCGACGATGCGGCGGAGTTCCTCCACGTCGAATTCCCGCAGGTCCACGCCGTCGATGGTGATGGAGCCGTCCGTGACGTCATACAGGCGGGGGACGAGCTGGATCAGGGCGCTCTTGCCGCTTCCGGTGATGCCTACCAGGGCCATGGTTTCGCCGGGCCGGAGGTTAAGGTTGATCTCCTTCAGGATCGGCTTGTCCGGAGCGTCTTCAAAGGCGAAGGTGGCGCTGTTGAAGCGGAGGGCGCCGGCGAGCTGGCCGGGCCGCCGGGGCTCCGGGGGACTGGTGATGCTGTTGGCCGTGTCCATGACTTCGAAGTGACGGTCGACGGCGCTTTTGGCGGTCAGGGCCATGGCCAGCAGCATGCCGGAGAACTCAACGGGGGAGGCGATGACGGCTGCCGTAGCAAAGAAAGCCACCAGCGCGCCGATGCTCAGCTGGCCGCTGGCGCACAGCATCACGCCCACTACCAGTCCGGCGCCAAGGGCGAGTTCGGGCAGCAGGGTGACCACCAGGGTGAAGGTTGCCTGCTGTCGCGCCTTGTCGATCTCCGTTTGGCGCAGTTCTTCTGCTTGTTCCTCGAAGTTCTCAAGGGCTTCCCGGCTGCGTCCGAAGGCCTTGAGGACGCGAATCCCGTGGACGGACTCCTCAACGGTGGTGGCAAGGTCGCCGGCCTGGTCCTGGCCGCGGCGCGCCACCCTGCTGAAGCGGGTCCGGAACCGGAAGCTGTAAGCCATGATGGGCACGGCGGCGGCCAGGAAAATGAGGGCCAGCTGCCAGCTCATGGCGAACATGACCCCGATGCCGATAATGACCGTAAGGGTGGTGACCACCAGCATGATCGCACCGAAGGCCATCCAGCGGCGCAGCAAGTTCAGGTCCGTCATGGCACGGGAGAGCAGTTGGCCGGACCCCCAGCGGTCGTGGAAGGAGACGGTCAGGTCCTGCAGGTGGTCATACAGCGAAACCCGCAGCCCGGTCTCCACCGAAGTGGCAGGGTTGATGACGAACTGCCGGCGAAGGGCCACCAGCCCGGCTTCCGCCACACCGAGCACCAGGATGACGGCCGCCGGAATCCAGACCGCTTCTGGGGTGCCTCCCGGCTGGAGGGATTCATTGATGAGGACCCGCAGCACCTGGGGGATGGCCAGGGCAACAACGCTGGCCAGGAGTGCGCACAGAAGCCCCAGGAGAAGCCGGGGGATGATCGGCCGGACATGGGGGTAGAGACGGCTGATGGATCGAAAAAATGAAGTTTGCTTGGCCATGCCCGCTTCTCGGCTCTAAAACGAATGTAGTTTCCCGTAGCAACTACCCTATGTCATGGCGTGAGCTGATTCACAGGCACGTGCGCTGCGCTCAGGGGTTGGCCATTCACAGCGCTGCGCGGTAAGCAGTCAGTTGGGCGAGGTAAGGGTGAGCAGGACCGCTTCGGGCTTGCATGCGATGCGGACCGGGGCGAAGCGGGAGGTACCGATACCGCCCGAGACGTTCACCGGCGTCGTACTTCCGTTGCTCTGCCAATCATTGAGTCCCTTGGCGCGCCAGGTGGGAAGGTCGCAGTTGGAGACGATGGCGCCGTAGCCGGGGAGGCACAGCTGGCCGCCGTGGGTGTGGCCGGCGAGCAGGAGGTCCGCGCCGTCCTCGGTGAAGTGGTCCAGCACGCGCTGGTAGGGAGCGTGGACGACGGCGACCTTCAGGTGGGGCGTGGCGTTTTGGTTGACAGTGCCCCGGGGCCAGCCCGCGTAGCGTTCGCGGTCCAGGTGGGGATCATCCACGCCCGAGAAATCGAAGCGTATGCCTTTCAGGACCACGGACTGGTGACGGTTGGTCAGATCCACCCAGCCGCCCATGCCAAAGCCGGAACGCAGCCGCGGCCAGTCCAGCACCACGGGCTTTGGCTTTGCCTTCGACGGGCCCCGGAGGTACGCAGCGGGGTTCTTCAGGCTGGGGGCGAAGTAGTCATTCGAGCCGGGGACAAAGACGCCGGGGAATTCCAGGAGGGGGCGGAGGGCCTGCAAAAGCGGGTCCACGGCCTTGGCGTGGCTGAGGTTGTCCCCGGTGTTGACCACCAGATCGGGTTCAAGGCCGGCCAGGGATTCCAGCCAGGCGGCCTTCTTCTTTTGCCCGGGGACAAAGTGGATGTCGCTCAGGTGGAGGACGCGGAACGGCGCCTGCCCGGCGGGGAGGATGTCCAGCGTCTCTTCGCGGAGGACGAACTGGTTCTTCTCCCACAGGCCATACCCGAAGGCGGCCATTCCCGCCGCGGTCCCGGCTCCTGCGGTTACGGCAAAGCCGCGCCCGATGCTCCGGGCGCGGCTGGCCAATGCACTGGTTGAGGTCATCGGGCTAATCGTCATTGTTTTCGTTTCCGTTGCCGTTCCCATTGTTGCTCGGGGCGGGAGCGGGGACCGGCTGCGTGGCGGCCGGCGCCGGAGCAGGCGCCTGGGGGGCCCGCGGGGCAGTAGTTGCGGGAGTCCGCGCAGTGGTACCGCCGCCGCCTCCGTTCAAGAGGTTGCCGGGCGGTGCGGGAAAGGGCTCGGTACCGAACGCAGGTGCAACCCGGGACATGAAGTTGGAAAACATGGGCCCGGCGATCATGTAACCGTCGATGCCCTTGTAGAACTTCCCGTTGACTGTGATGTTCTGGCCAGAGCGGTCCTGGGCACCCAGTGCGTCACCGAACCAGGCAGCCGTGGCCAAACCGGTGGTGTGTCCAACAACCCAGGTGGATCCGTTGTTGTTAGACGTACCGGTCTTCGCGCCGATCGGGAAATTGGTGCGGGTGGAGATCCGGGGCTGGATCAACGAACCGGATCCACGGTTGAGGACTTCCTGCAGGGCATAGTTCACGCCGCGGGCAACTTCCGGCTTTACCGCGTCCCGGCAGCTGGTGGACTGTGCCGGGAGCTGCTTCCCGGTCTGGTCCGTGACGGACGTGATGGCGATGGCCTCGCAGAATTTGCCATCGTTCGCAAAGGTGGCAAAGGCGCTGGCCATGGTCAGCGGCGCGGTCTGGGTGGAACCCAGCAGGTTGGCCAGCGTGGACATGTTGATCTTCGGGTTCGGGTCACCGTCGGCCGGAAGCCCGCCGTGGAGACCTGTTGCGTCAACAATCTTCTGGATGCCGCAGAAGTCCAGCTGCGAGGCCGAAGCGAAGGTGACGGTGTTGATGGAGTTGTAGAGGCCCTCGAGGACAGACAGGGGCCGGTACCACTGCGGCTCGGCGTTCTGCAGGTCATCGGCAGCACCCAGGGTTTTCTGCGCGGTGTTGTAGGCACCGGTGACCTGGCCGCAGGAGTTGCGCCACGGGAAGTTCAGCGGGTACCGGCGCTGGGCTGCGTTGACCACGGTGTTCATGGACTTGCCCTCGTTGAGCCACTCCGCGAACGTGAACGGCTTCATGGTGGAGCCAGGCTGTGCGCCGCCCAGGCCGTTAAGGTCGTTGCCGTCCTTGTCCAGCTTGTCCACGTTGAAGTTCACCTGCGAATCGAAGGAGCCTTCTGCCGGCAGGAACGTGGTGTTCTGGGCCATCGAGACAATTTTGCCGCTGTTGGGCTGCACGGAAACCATGGCCGCGCCCCACTTGTCCGGGTTGGCGCCGGCGGAAGCGTTGACCTGCTCCTGGGCTACTGCCTGTGCGTTGGGGTCCAGTGTGGTGGTAATGGTCAGGCCGCCACCGTAGATGAGGCGCTTCCGCTCATCGAGTTCTGCGCCGTAAGCAGGGTTGTTCTCCAGCAAGTGGAGGACGTAGTCACAGAAGTAGGGAGCGGTGGAAGCGTACGCGCAGCCCTGCTTGGGCTGGGTCACCTTGGTTTCCACGGGAGTGGCGACAGCGGCGTCGTGGTCGGCCTGGGTGATCTTTCCCTGGCTCAGCATCAGGCTCAACACCAGGTCGCGGCGCTGCTTGGCGTTCTCGGGGTTGTTGATGGGGTCGAACGCAGACGGGCTGTTGACCAGCCCGGCCAGGAGCGCGGCCTGGGGCAGGTTAAGGTCCTTGGCGGTGGTGCTGAAGAAAAAGCGGGACGCGGCTTCGATGCCGTAGGCGTCACGGTTGAAGAAGACGATGTTCAGGTAGCCCTCAAGGATCTGCTCCTTGCTGAACTCCTTCTCCAGGGCGATGGCGAGCTTCATTTCGCGAAGCTTGTCGCCCACACCCTTGTTCACGCCATTGAGCTTGATGTCCTCGTCCCGGCCCTCTGCGGCGAGGTTGGAGTTGAGGACGTTGTTCACGTACTGCTGCGTGATGGTTGAGGCGCCCTGCCGGTTACCGCGTGCGGTGCTGACCACTGCGCGGAGGATACCCGTGGTGTCCACCCCGCCGTGCTCATAAAAACGGCTGTCCTCGACGGCGATGACAGCCTCTTTAACGAAGGGCGAGATCTGGTCCAAGGCAACCTTGGTGCGGTTTTCCTTGTAGACGCTGGCGATCTCGCTGCCGTCCGCGGCCAGGATGCGGGTGGTCTGGTTGGGCGGATCAACCTTCAGCTCCGCCGGGAGGGTGTCGAAGAACTCGATCGAACCGCTGGCTGCGCTGCCTGAAACCGCTGCCGCGGGGACCAGCAGGCCAGCTACCAGGACACCGCAAATAGCACTCACGCCAAGGAAGACTAGGATCTTTCCAAGGGTGGTGGCAGTGTCGAATAATGGGTTCTTACGAGTCGCCATGTTTTCCACTTTACCGGCAAGGACTAGTCTTTCTCTCATGACCAAATGGGAGTACGCCACGATTCCGCTCATCATCCATGCCACAAAGCAGATTCTGGACCAGTGGGGAGATGACGGCTGGGAGCTTGTCCAGGTAGTCCCCGGGCCGGACGGAAACGGCCTTGTTGCCTACCTGAAGAGGGAGAAGCAGTAGCATGAGCGCCTCTGCAGAAGCCCATTCCGGCACCTCCGCCGCTCCAGTTTCGGCCGTTGAGCAGCGCCTCGCCGAGCTGGGAATCACACTTCCTGAAGTTGCCGCACCGGTAGCCTCCTACGTCCCGGCAGTTATTTCCGGCAGCCACGTCTACACCTCCGGCCAGCTGCCCTTCGTCAACGGCAAGCTCGAAGCCACCGGCAAGGTCTCCGTCGGTACCGAAGGCTTTGCGGACGAACCCACCGTTTCCCCTGAGGATGCGCAGCGGTTCGCCGGAATCTGTGCCGTGAACGCGCTGGCGGCTGTGAAAAGCGTCATCGGGGACCTGGACCGGATTACGCGCATCGTCAAGGTTGTGGGATTCGTCTCCTCCGACCCCTCCTTCACCGGGCAGCCCGGTGTCATCAACGGTGCCTCGGAACTGCTGGGCCGCGTCCTCGGTGACGCAGGCCAGCACGCCCGCTCCGCCGTCGGCGTTTCAGTCCTGCCGCTCGACTCTCCGGTGGAAGTCGAACTGATCGCAGAATTCAGCTAGGACCGGTCGCTTCCTTTGCCTCAGCTCGCCCGACGACTGTTTGCCCTGCCCCAGGATCTTGAAGGGGCAGCGCAGAGCTGGCTCGAACACGGCGAACGGACCCCGCGGGCCGCACGGCTCGCCTCCTCCGTTGTCCTGCTGCGTGATTCCCCCACCGGCCTGGAAACATGGCTGGGCTACCGGCCCGGCTCCTCGCCGCTGGGGGTTCTCGCGTTCCCCGGCGGGTCCCTCGACGCTGCCGACGACGACCCCGTCGGCTGGCTGGGCCCCTCGCCGCAGCAGTGGGCTGAGCAAATGGGAACGGACGACGTCGGGCTGGCGCGGCGCCACGTGCTGGGCGCCATCCGGGAACTGTTCGAGGAAACCGGCCTACTGCTGGCCGGTGCCGACATGGCAAGCACTGTCGAGGCCACGTCCACGCCGGAGTACATGCGCGCGCGCCTTGCTGTCGCCGAGCAGGAAAAGACCTTTCCGGAGGTCCTGGACAAGCGCGGGCTTTCTGTCCGGACAGACCTGCTCAAGTCCCTCGTGAACTGGCGCAGCCCGGATTTCGCACACCGCAGGTTCGACACCCGCTACTTTGCCGCCACTGTGCCCCTGAACCAGCAGCCCACGCTGCTGGAAGGCAAAGGCGTGTGGGGCAGATGGGTGAACGCGGCCAGCGTCATCGCCGGGCGTAACACCACAGAACTCGGCGACGAGGTGGAACAGGAAAACACCGTGGGCCGCACCCTCGGCGAGCTCCTGGTGCCCGGTTCCGAAATCATGCTGGAAAAGATGGCTGCGGCCAACGGTTGCATTGCTTATCTCAGCTACAAACGCAAGGCCCACGTGTACCAGCCGCGGCTCGTGGAAGAAGACGGAAGGCTGCAGCTCGAAGTCGAAGCCGCGAAGACCGTCGCGGGGGACCCCCAGCGCGAACGCTAGATCCGGCGGAGCGTGGAGTACGGGCGGCTGGGAAGGTTTCCGGCGGTCCACGGCTGGATGGACGGTTCGAGCGGGATCTGCCCACGGCCGTCCTTGACCACCAGGACCACCGTGCCGACCACCGCGGCAACTGACGCCAGGGCCAACACGATCAGCACAACAGCCATAGCTACGGACATCGCCATGCACCTCTAGGCCCAATTTTACCGCTCAAGAACCACGGTGGTCCTCGTAGCCGTAGCTAATGTCCGCCGTCGCAGCCCTCCAGGTCCACTCCGACGCTCTCTCATTTTGAACTGGTCCCCTGAGGTTGGACTGGCTAAGTGGGATTCTAGGCCGCGAGGGCCTGGGCCCGGTATTGCACCGGGCTCAGGCCCTTGAGCTTTG
>NZ_JBNHEZ010000014.1:0-8426 GCF_059089735.1 Arthrobacter sp. sptzw32
CCCACAGGGGCGGACAGCCCGGTCAATTCAACCAATCAAAAAACAATCGGTATCAACAAACTTGGCACACTATTGAGTTCTCAAACAACAGACACACTCGAATATTCCCGAATAAATCCACCTAGTGAATTTCTAATTCGTATTTCTTCGCTGCGATGTTTCAATACTATTTCATTCATTTTCACTTTGCAAATCCGGTTGTTTTCCCGGAATTCACTCAATGGAAAAAAATGCGCCCAGCATAAAATAGAGCATTTCTTCGGTCCAGCGCTTCCGCACATGGTGAAGTTGCTTCACTTTTTGTTGGGGGTCGGTCGCTATTTTTCCGCTTCAGCGGCGGCGACTGGAAAAACATTACACGCTCCCCCGCGGCCGTGCAAATCGGCTGCGGAGGAGCGTGCAGGGGCTCTAAAGCGGGTCCGGAACGAGGCTAGGGAACCAGCACTTCCACCGTTGCCAGGTTCTTCTTGCCCCGGCGCAGGAGCAGGTACTGCCCGTGCAGCAGTTCGGTCTCCGAAATCACCGCTTCCGGGTCTGACACCTTTTCGTTGTTGACGTAGGCGCCGCCTTCACCCACAGTGCGACGGGCAGCGGATTTGCTTTCCGACAGCCCAGAGGCCACCAGCAGGTCGACTATTCCCAGGGCGTCCACCTGAACCACGGCCGAAGGAAGTTCGGAGGTGGCTGCCTGGAGCGTGGGCTTGTCCAAAGCCGACAGATCGCCGTTTCCGAAGAGCGCCGCAGAGGCTGCAATCACCTTCTCGGTGGCTTCCACTCCGTGGACGAGGGAGGTCACTTCGAAGGCAAGCTTCCGCTGGCCTTCACGGGCGAACGGGCGCTCGGCAACTGCCGTGGCAATTTCCTCGATTTCAGCACGGGTCAGGAACGTGAACACCTTCAGCCGGTCCACCACGTCAGCATCGGCAGTGTTGAGCCAGAACTGGTAAAAGGCGTACGGGCTGCACATGCCGGCATCGAGCCAAATGGCGTTGCCCTCGCTCTTCCCGAACTTGGTCCCGTCCGAATTGGTGATCAGCGGTGTACCCAGGGCATGGACGCTTTTGCCCTCCACCTTCCGGATCAGTTCGGTTCCGCTGGTGAGGTTGCCCCATTGGTCGGAGCCGCCGGTCTGCAGCATGCAGCCGTAGTCACGGTACAGCTGGAGGTAGTCCATACCCTGCAGGATCTGGTAGCTGAACTCGGTGTAGCTGATGCCCTCGTCGGAATTCAGCCGCGACGCGACGGCGTCCTTGCGCAGCATGGTGCCCACACGGAAGTGCTTGCCCACCTCCCGCAGGAAATCGATCGCGCTCAGCGGCGCCGTCCAGTCCAGGTTGTTGACCATCCGTGCCGCGTTGTCACCATCGAAGCTGAGGAACCTGCGGACCTGCGCCTGGAGGTATCCCACCCACTCCGCGACAGTGTCCTTGGTGTTCAGGGTGCGCTCGGCTGTAGGGCGGGGATCGCCAATCATGCCGGTGGAACCGCCCACCAGCCCGAGGGGCCTGTGGCCGGCCAGCTGCAGCCGCCGCATCACGAGCAGCTGGACCAGATTGCCCAGGTGGAGGCTCGGAGCAGTGGGATCGAAGCCGCAATAGTACGTGACCGGTCCGCCGGCGAGGAGCTTTTCCAGCTCTGCTTCGTCGGTGGAGACGTGGACCAGGCCACGCCACTTCAGTTCCTGCCAGACGTTGGCAAAAGTGGGGTCGTTGTGTTGCGATTCGAGGCTGTTGAGTTCTGACACGCCTTCTAAGTTAGCAGTATTACCGGGCGCAGGCGGTGAGTGAACGGCGCCTGCGCCCGCACCGGAAAGGACAACCCCCAACCGGCGCTCAGCGCTCGATTCCCGCAGGAACCGGCCCGGCAGCAATCAGGCGCAGCCGCTGCGTTGCGCGGGTCATGGCCACGTACAGGTCCCCCACCTTGCCGTGCTCATGGTTCAGCATCATGCCGGGCTCCAGTACCACCACGCCGTCGAACTCCAGCCCCTTGGCCTCACGGGGGCTGATGACCACAATGTCCTGCTCGTACCCGCCTGCGCCGGTCCCGATGCGGCGGCCGTACACGGCGCGCAGGGCGGCCATGGCCTCGGGCAAAAGGTGACCGTCAGCGATGACGGCCAGCAGGCCGCCGTCGAGCGCTTCCAGTTCCTCCGGCAGGACTTCCACCAGACGGCTGACCACTTGGCCCTCGTCCACTTCGTCAATAACGGGCGACCAGCGTCCTTCCCGGACTGCCTTGGGTGCGGAGACGACAAGTCCCGCGGCATTGGCCATCCGGACCGCTGCCTCAGCAATCTGGGACGGTGTGCGGTAGTTGACGGTCAGCTCCTCCAGCTGCCAGCGGTCACCGAACATTGGGGCCAGGGCGCCCTGCCATGAGTTGGCGCCGGCAACGGAACTCGTCTGCGCGATGTCTCCAACAATGGTGAACGACTTCAGGGGGCAACGGCGGACCAGCAGCCGCCACTGCATGGGTGACAGCTCCTGCGCCTCGTCCACCACGATGTGGCCGAAGGCCCACGTGCGGTCGCTCGTGGCGCGCTCGGCAGCCGTCAGCCGCGCTTCCTGTTCCTGGTTTTGCTCGGCCAGCTCCTCGGCGGACATCAACGGGTCCACCCCTGCCGCCTCCATATTGACCAGGGTCTGCTTGGCGTTGGCAAGGTCGCGGGCGCGGTCGTGCTCCTGCTGCGCCAGTCCACGCCCGGCCGCCGGGTCAAGCTCGCCCAGCAGCTCGGCGGCCTCGTCCAGCAGGGGAACGTCCAATTCGGTCCACGGGGCATCCGCGGGGCGCTGCAGCAGAGCCCGTTCGGCGGCCGAAAAGCCCGGGGTGCAGAATTCGAGGATGGCGGGCTTACTGAACAGCTCCGAGATCAGCTTTTCGGGCGTCATGGGCATCCAGCAGAGGTTGAGGGCGATCCGAACGTCACGCGCAGTGCGCACATCCTCCGCCAGGTAGGACCGGTCCGCGTTGTTGCCGATGTTGGCGGCTTCCACGAGCTCGGTCATCTGCTCGGTCAGTTCGCGGAGCAGGATCTTGACGAACGTCACCCGTGCTTCATTGTGCGGCTTGCCGGTGGAACGGGCGCGTTCGCGGGCGCGACGCACCTGGCGCGGTGTCAGCACGAGCTTTCGGCCGTCCACTTCCAGGATCCGGTCCTCGGCGGGGATCCGCTGGCGGTTGGCGACGGCGTTGGCCACCACTGTGGCCATGTCGAGGCGGCCTTTGATGGCCGCCACGTCGGCGTGCGGTTCCGGGACAGCGTTGATGCCCGGCATCAGGCGGCCGACACTGGCCATAACGACGCCGGTCTCACCGAGGGAGGGCAGCACCCTTTCGATGTACTTCATGAACGACGACGACGGGCCCACCAGCAGGACGCCCGCCGACTTGAGGCGGTCGCGGTGGGTGTACAGCAGGTAGGCGGCGCGGTGCAGTGCCACGGCGGTCTTGCCGGTACCCGGTCCGCCCTGTACCACCACGGCGCCGGAGATGGAGGACCGGATGATGCGGTCCTGTTCGGACTGGATGGTGCTGACGATGTCCGACATCCGGCCGGTGCGCCTGGAGTTCAGGGCGGCGAGCAGGGCGCCTTCGCCCTGCAGGGATTCGTCGTCGGCCAGCATGTCAGCGTCGAGCACATCGTCCTCGATGGCTTTGACCTCGCGGCCCTGCAGGATCAGGTGCCGGCGGCGGCGGACGCCCTGCCGGTCGAAGGCGGTGGCCTGGTAGAAGTGGCCGGCTTCGGGCGCGCGCCAGTCAACCATGAGCCGCTGCAGGTCCTCGGTGGTGAGGCCGATGCGGCCGATGTACTGCGCTTCCCCGGAGTCCAGGTCCAAACGCCCGAAGACCAGCCGGTCGTCAACGGCATCCAGCTGCGCCAGGCGGTCCTCGTACAGAGCGGCGAAAGCGTCACGCTCGGAAACGTTCTGCATGGTTCCCACGGCCCCTGCCCGCCGGACCTGCGCGAGCTGCCTGCGCTTTTCCTCGCGCAACTCCTCCAGCCGGGCGTACAGCCCGGCAACATAGTCCCGTTCGTGGGCCAAATCGGCGTCAAGCATTTAACGTTCCCCTATCGCAAAAGACAGACCTACTATTCTACAACCATTTCCGTTAACGCTTGCGAAACTATGGCGTTCTTGGCTTGGCCGCCTTGTACTTCGAGACCGTGGGATCGCCGGTGACCCAGAACCGCCAGGCGTACTGCCCGGATCCGCCGACGCCGGACACTCCCACTCTGGGGCCCGAGCTGACCTGCGCGACCGGCCGTTCCGGGAGCACCAGCCCGAAGGGCGGCACCAAGGCGTCACGGCCGCTGTACGCGGTTGTCAGGCCCAGAGCTTTGGCGAGCCGGGCGGGGCCGCTTGCGAGGTCAGCGGGATTTTTCGAGGTAGGCCGGCGGTGCCGTGCCAGCTCGAGCCCCTCCACGATTTCTCCGGCGCGCAGCAGCAGTGCCGAGGCGACGCCGGCCGGACCGCACACGATGTTCGTGCAGTGGTGCATGCCGTAGGTGAAGTAAACGTACAGGTGTCCCGCCGGGCCAAACATCGGCGCGTTCCGGGGGGTGGGCCCGCGGAAGGTGTGCGAGCCCGGATCCGGGTGCAGGGAATCCTCCGGGCCTAGGTAGGCCTCCACTTCGGTAAGCCGGACGGAGACCCGGCCCTCCCGGGAATCATGGGTTAGGATCGCGCCCAGCAGCGCGGGCGCGAGTTCCCGGGCATCGCCGGACAGGAATTCCCTCAGCGGTTCCCGCGCCGGCGGGGGACTTGTGTTCATGGCCAGACTCTATCCAAAGACCGTAAAAGGAGCGTCCCCGCGACGCCCTGGCGGGGTTGACGGCGATGTCCGATTTCCGCTAGCCCCGCCCCGGCGCTGCTGGCAGGATGGAGTGGTGGACTTCTGGCAGCGCTACCGGGCAATAGATGCCCGGGACACCCGGTTCGACGGGCAGTTCTATACCGCCGTCCGGACTACCGGCATCTACTGCCGCCCGTCGTGTCCGGCCAGGACCCCGAAGGCGGCGAACGTCACCTTCTATGAGACATCAGCCGCAGCGCACGACGCCGGCTACCGGGCCTGCAAGCGCTGCCTCCCCGAGGCGGTTCCGGGAACGCCGGCCTGGAACGTGCGGCAGGACATTGCAGGGCGCGCCATGCGGCTGATCAACGACGGCGTGGTGAACAGGGACGGCGTCGACGGCCTGGCCGCGCGCCTTGGTTATTCCTCCCGCCAACTGAACCGCATCCTCAGCCAGGAACTGGGCGCCGGTCCCCTTTCGCTCGCGCGTGCCGGCCGGGCCCAGACGGCGCGCGCCCTGCTGGTTTCCACATCGATGAAGCTGGCGGATGTAGCGTTCGCGGCAGGCTTCAGCAGCGTGCGCCAGTTCAACGAAACCATGGCGGAAGTCTTCGACATGACCCCCACCGCTCTCCGCGCCGCCAGGCATCCAAGGACCACTGCCGGCTCTACCGCGCTGACCCTAAGCCTTCCGTACCGGGAGCCTTTCGACCCCGGCGTCTTCTCCTTTCTCGCAGTGCGCACCCTCCCGGGGATAGAAGCAGGAACGGCAACGTCCTACGCCCGGACTTTGCGGCTTCCCCATGGGGATGCGCGCTTTAAGACCGAGTACGACGCCGGCGCTCCCGGCCGGCCGCTGACCCTCACCATCGGCGCGGTGGACCTCCGGGACCTGCCGGCATTGCTGAGCCGGGTCAGGCGACTGTTCGACCTCGATGCCGATCCGGTCGCCATCGACAGTGCCCTCGCCGAAGACAGGAGGCTCGCGTCCGCTGTTGCCGGCACCCCCGGAATCCGGATGCCCGGGGCCCTGGATCCTGCCGAAATGCTGATTAGGGCGATGATCGGCCAGCAGGTTACCGTGGCTGCGGCGCGGACCGCCCTTACCCGGCTGGCCGCCGTCGGAAGTTCAAGCCGCAACCCCGGCGAGGGCCTTGACCGGATGTTTCCCACCCCAGGTGAGATAGCCGCCGACGGCTGGGCCCTCCTTCGCGGACCGCGGAAACGCATCGACGCCCTCCGTGCAGCAGCTTCCGCCTTGGCGGAGGGTTCGCTCGACTTCGGCTATGGCGACGACCCCGCAAGCCTGAACGCGAAGTTGCTTCCCTTGGCCGGTGTGGGACCCTGGACGGCGGGCTACCTTGCGATGCGTGTCCTCGGCGCGCCGGATGTGTTCCTGGCCAACGACGCGGCCGTGCGGAACGGGATCAGGGCCCTGGAGCGAGGGGCAGATCCCTCGTTGGGTGCTCGGGACGGAAGAACCTTCAGCCCGGATTTCCGCGAAGTGAGCCCTTGGCGCTCCTACGCAACCATGCACCTGTGGCGGGCAGCCGCCCTCCCCGAAGCAGCCCATCCCGCGGCCGCTCCGCCCCAGGGTGCACCGGCTGTCCTCGGCAGTGCAGGCAGCAGAACAGCAGAGAAAGTGAACCGATGAAGGCCCAGTTGTTGCAGATGTCCACTCCGGACGGCCCGTTCAGCATCCTCGCCCGCGACGGAGTGGTCCTCTCGAGCGGCTGGACGGACAAGCCCGGTGATCTGACCGGACAGATCCACCCGTCGCTGCGGCCCGCCACGCTGGAACTGGTCAGCGAACTCGGTGAAATCTCGGCCGCTGTCGAAGCCTTTTACGCCGGCGACCCGGCACCGGCGATGAACGTTCCCGTGCGGCAGTTGTCCGGACCGTTCCGGGTGCATGCCTGGGACGTGTTGCGGCTGGTGCGGCCGGGCTCGCCCGTGACGTACACCGAGTACGCCGGGCTGGCCGGCAATCCAAAGGCCGTCCGGGCAGCGGCCAGCGCCTGCGCCTTCAACGCCGCAGCCCTGTTCGTCCCGTGCCATCGCGTTATCCGGACTGACGGCTCCCTGGGCGGCTTCCGTTGGGGGCTGCCCATCAAACAGAGCCTGCTGGCGCGCGAAGCCGCCTGACTGCGGTTAGACGCGTGGAAACCGCTAGTTCGCGGTGGGTGTCCCTGCGGGCCACGGCAGGAGGGCCGGCAGGTCCACGCCGTCGGCCGCGGCGGAGGCCCGCAGGCTGCCCAGGGTAGGTTCACGCCCTGCCAGCCAGGCAGCGATGTCCGTGATCATGCCGCCGACCACGATGGACCTGTTGCCGCTGCCGATGCTGACCGGCGGGAGGCCCAGGGGTTGAAGCACCAGTTTGTCGTCGGGCGGGACCCTGGCCGCCAGGAAGTCGAACAGGTGGCCGCAGAACTCCCTGCTCCAGGTTTCCGGTCCCCTGCCCGTGCGCAGGTCAGAGTTGTGTATGACGAGTTCCCGCCACAGTGCCAGGCCGCCGTCGAGGACAACTCCCCCGCGGTAGCTGATGGGTGCGTACCAGCCGGTGTGGTTGGCAGATGAATCCTTGATGCCGGGCAGCGCATCGAACCTCTTGATTGCCCGTTCCATGGCTGCTGTCAGGTCGGACAGGTGGGCTGCGGCGTCGTGGCCGGCAGCCATGTCGATCGCCCTGTTCCTGCCTGCCATACCGCCGTCGTAAAGCTCGATCGTCTCCTCGCGGGCGGCGTACTCAAGCTGGCGGGCCATGGCGTTGCAGATTCCGGTCAGGTGCGCCAGGACATGGCCGCGGGTCCAGCCTGGCAGGGCCGACGGCGCCCGCACGTCCTCGTCATTGAGCCTGGCAACATCGGAGGAAAGGCCTGCAGCGGCTTTATGGAGTCCGGCGAGGAGGACCTCGGGTGCGGGAGCTGTCATGGCGCTCATCCTAGCCGGGAAGAACCCCGTCCGGGCCAAACCGGTGCCGGATGTGGGAGCCGCTGTGGCTCGCCTGCCAAAACTCGATCTCCTTCGGCCTGATGGCGTACAACTGCCAGTCGGGGTTGGTGCTGCCGTCTGCCCGCGGCCGCTCCGCCCAGTCCCGCGCCGACGCCCCGGCCGACAGCTCCCCGACGGGACCCGCCACCCGGACCTGCCTGCCCAGTGATGGCCAGTAGAAGTTCAGGGCGGCGCGCGGGTTGGCGGTGAGCTCCCTGCCCTTACGCGAGGTGCGGGACGTGGCGAAGTGCCAGCCGTCGTCGTCAATGTTCTTCAGGATCAGCATCCTCGACGACGGCTGCCCGCTGCCGTCCACGGTGGCGAGGCTGCACGCATGGGGCTGGCGCTCCCCCGCCGCCAGGGCCTCGTCCAGCCATTGGCGGAAGAGTTCTGCGGGATCCGAAGGCGCGGTCTCCGGATCAAAGCCTGGCAGGTCAGCCGGGAAGTCGGGAAGCGCGCGGAGTTGCCTGCGGAAGGAGTCACTCATGGCGTCATGATAGCGGGGAGCTTCGGGCGATAAAACGGACGCTCTCCCACTTAATGAACTGCTCCCCTGAAGTTGGACTGAGAAATTCAGTTTTCGACTTCCGGGGAGCAGTTTCATGCGTGCTAATAGTTCTTTGTCTGAGGTCCAGCGT
>NZ_JBNHEZ010000015.1:0-3849 GCF_059089735.1 Arthrobacter sp. sptzw32
GTTCCCGGGCCTTGTACACACCGCCCGTCAAGTCACGAAAGTTGGTAACACCCGAAGCCGGTGGCCTAACCCCTTGTGGGAGGGAGCTGTCGAAGGTGGGACTGGCGATTGGGACTAAGTCGTAACAAGGTAGCCGTACCGGAAGGTGCGGCTGGATCACCTCCTTTCTAAGGAGCACCTACAGATCGGGCGCCGCGTGTATGCGTGGTGTGTGGTTTGTCAGGAGTATATGCCCGTTGCGCAGACGATTGTTCTGCGGCGGGTGCTCATGGGTGGAATATCAACAAATAGCGGCTGTCTTTGTGCTTTTGTCTTCTAGTACGGATCCTTGTGGTCCTGGAACGGTGGCGGGGTGTGGGGGCGGTTTAGTGTTTGGCACACTGTTGGGTCCTGAAGCAACAGGACCGGGGTTTTTGTCCCGGGACTTGTGTTTCTGGTTTTCCTGGCCGGACCGATCATGCACGCTTTGGTGTGTGTGGGGTGTGTGGTTTGGGGTTGTTGTTTGAGAACTACATAGTGGACGCGAGCATCTTTTATAAGAAGCAATTTCCAAGAATATGAACCTGGATCTGGCTGCGCGTGATGGTTACTGGCCCTTTGGGGTTGGTGGTTGTTGGGTGTGGTTGGTTTTCATGGTTCTCTCGAAAATTACTGATTGATCTTTTGTGGTCAAGTTTTTAAGAGCACACGGTGGATGCCTTGGCATTAGGAGCCGAAGAAGGACGTAGGAATCTGCGATAAGCCTGGGGGAGTCGATAACCGGACTGTGATCCCAGGGTGTCCGAATGGGGAAACCCCGCCAGACGCTTCGTGTGATCTGGTGACCCGCATCTGAACACATAGGGTGCGTGGAGGGAACGCGGGGAAGTGAAACATCTCAGTACCCGCAGGAAGAGAAAACAATAGTGATTCCGTTAGTAGTGGCGAGCGAACGCGGATCAGGCTAAACCGTTCCATGTGTGATAGCCGGCGGGCGTTGCATGGTCGGGGTTGTGGGACTTTCCGTACCAATTCTGCCGGGTTGGTGGGGTGTGATGTGCAGGCATAGGTGAACGGTCTTGAAAGGCCGGCCAGAGAGGGTGTGAGCCCCGTAACCGAAATGTTGTGTACCGCCTGGATGAGTATCCCAAGTAGCACGGGGCCCGAGAAATCCCGTGTGAATCTGTCAGGACCACCTGATAAGCCTAAATACTCCCTAATGACCGATAGCGGACCAGTACCGTGAGGGAAAGGTGAAAAGTACCCCGGGAGGGGAGTGAAACAGTACCTGAAACCGTGTGCTTACAATCCGTCGGAGCAGCCTTGTAGTTGTGACGGCGTGCCTTTTGAAGAATGAGCCTGCGAGTTAGTGTTACGTCGCGAGGTTAACCCGTGTGGGGAAGCCGTAGCGAAAGCGAGTCTGAATAGGGCGTTGCAGTGGCGTGATCTAGACCCGAAGCGAAGTGATCTACCCATGGCCAGGTTGAAGCGACGGTAAGACGTCGTGGAGGACCGAACCCACTTCAGTTGAAAATGGAGGGGATGAGCTGTGGGTAGGGGTGAAAGGCCAATCAAACTTCGTGATAGCTGGTTCTCCCCGAAATGCATTTAGGTGCAGCGTTGCGTGTTTCTTACCGGAGGTAGAGCTACTGGATGGCTAATGGGCCCTACAAGGTTACTGACGTCAGCCAAACTCCGAATGCCGGTAAGTGAGAGCGCAGCAGTGAGACTGTGGGGGATAAGCTTCATAGTCGAGAGGGAAACAGCCCAGACCACCAACTAAGGCCCCTAAGCGTGTGCTAAGTGGGAAAGGATGTGGAGTTGCGAAGACAACCAGGAGGTTGGCTTAGAAGCAGCCATCCTTAAAAGAGTGCGTAATAGCTCACTGGTCAAGTGATTCCGCGCCGACAATGTAGCGGGGCTCAAGTACACCGCCGAAGTTGTGGCATTCAGATATTAGCTAAGCCCTTGTGGTTCAGGCGTCTGGATGGGTAGGGGAGCGTCGTGTGGGCAGTGAAGTCGCGGTGTAAACCAGCGGTGGAGCCTACACGAGTGAGAATGCAGGCATGAGTAGCGAAAGACGGGTGAGAAACCCGTCCGCCGAATGATCAAGGGTTCCAGGGTCAAGCTAATCTGCCCTGGGTAAGTCGGGACCTAAGGCGAGGCCGACAGGCGTAGTCGATGGACAACGGGTTGATATTCCCGTACCGGCGAAAAACCGCCCATGCTGAACAGGGGATACTAACTGCCCGAGACCTGCCTGACACCCCTTGTGGGTGAAGGGTTTTGGTGGAGCGCAGGACCTGATCCTGGGAGGCAAGCGTATTAACAGGTGTGACGCAGGAAGGTAGCCAAGCCGGGCGATGGTTGTCCCGGTCTAAGGATGTAGGGCGAACGGTAGGCAAATCCGCTGTTCATGATGCCTGAGATCTGATGGGACCCCCGTTTGGGGGGATTTGGTGATCCTATGCTGCCGAGAAAAGCATCGACGCGAGGTTTTAGCCGCCCGTACCCCAAACCGACACAGGTGATCAGGTAGAGAATACTAAGGCGATCGAGAGAATTATGGTTAAGGAACTCGGCAAAATGCCCCCGTAACTTCGGGAGAAGGGGGGCCCCAACCTTGATGGAACCACGCGTTCCGGAGGGGATCGGGGCCGCAGAGACCAGGGGGAAGCGACTGTTTACTAAAAACACAGGTCCGTGCGAAGTCGCAAGACGATGTATACGGACTGACTCCTGCCCGGTGCTGGAAGGTTAAGAGGACCGGTTAGCCGCAAGGCGAAGCTGAGAATTTAAGCCCCAGTAAACGGCGGTGGTAACTATAACCATCCTAAGGTAGCGAAATTCCTTGTCGGGTAAGTTCCGACCTGCACGAATGGAGTAACGACTTCCCCGCTGTCTCAACCATAAACTCGGCGAAATTGCAGTACGAGTAAAGATGCTCGTTACGCGCAGCAGGACGGAAAGACCCCGAGACCTTTACTATAGTTTGGTATTGGTGTTCGGAGTGGCTTGTGTAGGATAGGTGGGAGACGTTGAAGCCCGGACGCCAGTTCGGGTGGAGTCATCGTTGAAATACCACTCTGGTCACTTTGGACATCTAACTTCGGCCCGTAATCCGGGTCAGGGACAGTGCCTGATGGGTAGTTTAACTGGGGCGGTTGCCTCCTAAAAAGTAACGGAGGCGCCCAAAGGTTCCCTCAGCCTGGTTGGCAATCAGGTGTCGAGTGTAAGTGCACAAGGGAGCTTGACTGTGAGAGAGACATCTCGAGCAGGGACGAAAGTCGGGACTAGTGATCCGGCGGTACATTGTGGAATGGCCGTCGCTCAACGGATAAAAGGTACCTCGGGGATAACAGGCTGATCTTGCCCAAGAGTCCATATCGACGGCATGGTTTGGCACCTCGATGTCGGCTCGTCGCATCCTGGGGCTGGAGTAGGTCCCAAGGGTTGGGCTGTTCGCCCATTAAAGCGGTACGCGAGCTGGGTTTAGAACGTCGTGAGACAGTTCGGTCCCTATCCGCTGCGCGCGCAGGAAATTTGAGAAGGGCTGTCCTTAGTACGAGAGGACCGGGACGGACGAACCTCTGGTGTGTCAGTTGTACTGCCAAGTGCACCGCTGATTAGCTACGTTCGGATGGGATAACCGCTGAAAGCATCTAAGCGGGAAGCTCGCTTCAAGATGAGATTTCCATACACCATTGCGTGTGAGAGGCCCCCAGCCAGACCACTGGGTTGATAGGCCGGATGTGGAAGCGAGGACTAACGACTCGTGAAGCTGACCGGTACTAATAGGCCGATAACTTACACCACACACCACCGCGTGAACGGCATTCAAAAGACGTTCACACCCCGCGGTGGTAAAAA
>NZ_JBNHEZ010000016.1:0-2038 GCF_059089735.1 Arthrobacter sp. sptzw32
AACAGCGGCGGCGACTCAAAAAACAATACACCCCCAACACACCAACCCGCAAATCCACCCCCACCCAAACCCCACACCACCCAAAACCCCCGCCAACACGCCACTTCCAAAGCAACCAACACCACCCCCCCATACACACCCCCCATGAAACGGCTCACACTTACGCGAGTTAGCTGCGGATATTGAAGGTCAGCAGGAAGCAATGTTTCCGGGCTTCAGCAGCAGTGCTCAAGCACCGAGGGACAACAAGCAGCTGTTCCGGGGCCCCGGTGGACCTGGTCAAGAAACGGTACCTGCGAGTTCGAGCCCGAGCTGCGGGCCCCTGCAGCGTGAACCAGCCGGCCATAGGCTGACCGGTCAACGCAAGGGGCTGCCCGAGATGACAAGTGTGCCGTTTTCCACCCCCAGGGGGCCGCGCGCACCCATGGTCCGAGCCCCGGACTTCTGAGGTCCCATGTATTCACCTCCAACTCCATCAGGCAGCGGATACCCCCCCCGGTCAGTCTTCCCTCCCCCCGTCTTGATACCTCGAATGGGGGCTTGGCTAACCAGCTCACGATGGACGGCGCATCACCAAGCCTGAGGTTAAGCCCAATTTAGGTCAAAGCTTCGCTTCACCCACTCGGCGTCAAGCCGGACCTTCCTTCCGGGCTCGCCTTCCCATTGATATGTGGCACGCGGGCGTGCATCAGGTCCAAGCGGGCGTCCTTCCCTGACTGCTGCCCGCCGCCCCTGCAGCCCGTTTCCGGCCGCGCTCGTTATTCGCGCCACCACAGCGCCTGACCCATTCTTGCCACCGGAATTCCATCTACAAGGTGAACATACGGATGATCCGGCTGAACACCACCATCAGAGTGAGGTGGCTCTCGTGAACGGGCACGGGTTCAACGGGCGCCGGCAGAACCGGGCGTCACTGAAGCCATACTGTCCGAAAACTCCCAACTGCCTCGGACTGAGATGACCCGGACACGATGTCCACCGTCCCTGTGTCCCGGGCCCGCCGTCTGCCGCCACCGCGTAACGGAAGATTCAAGCACCGGTGTCCGCGTAGTCATGGCCGTTCCTTGCTGTGAAGCCGGACCAGTCCGTGGACGCCGTGATGCGCTGCGGATCGACCTTCTTGACGTCCAGCAGCCCCGGCCTGGGGTTGGGGTCCGCGTCCGCCGGCTCATCCGTAACCAAGTTGCCGCCGTGAACTTGCTCACCGATGTCCCCACTGCCGGCGAGGGGCCCGCCGCCGCCTGACTAAGCAACTGTCGTTTGCGCTCCAGCCATTCCCAGACCAAACCACCATCGAGCGCGGGTACTTCTCTAAAGCTCCTGGCACTCGTTGATCCCGCCGGGGCCCTTACCCATGGCGCACTTACTCGCATAGTGCGAAGAGCAGACGTGTGTGGGTCAGGGGCGCCGCGGACCTGTCGCCCTCGCAGGGGACAGGCTGAAGCGCCACGCAGACCACGGCCCGACGGCGGGACGCACACCTCGGCGCCGGCGGAGATCTTCAGGTTCATTTGCGGAACACGCGCGACGGCGTCAATATCCGGTCCGCCCTGCTCGCCTCCACCAGGAGTAGGTTTCACCGGATTACCGAATCAAGGCGTCGAGCTGTGGTGCAGGCGCGTCACGAGCGTCCCTGCCGCTGCGTGGCCAAAATCATCAACCACCACGTTCCAGCCCCGCTGGGTAGCCACTTCGCCACCGTGGAAGCAAAGGCAGGAAAGTAGGAGTCGGGAAGGTCGGGGACGGCGACCTCCACGGACACCCGGCTGCCTCAAGGCCGTTCGCAGATCAATTGGGCGTGTACCCCAGCTCTGCGCCTCTGTGCAGGCCAGGATCCGGGTCAAATGACTGACTCCGGACGTGTCACTCGTTTTTTGGTGGTTAAAGCGGTGGGGCCCTGACTGGTTGGTCAGGGCCCTGCCATGCTCGCCGGGGGTGGTGGTGGTGGTTAAAGCAGTGGGGCCCTGACGTCGTTTGTCAGGGCCCTACTGGTAATGGTTGTCCGGCGGTGACCTACTCTCCCACACCCTCCCGGGTG
>NZ_JBNHEZ010000017.1:0-1546 GCF_059089735.1 Arthrobacter sp. sptzw32
GTGTGTCTGTTGTTTGAGAACTCAATAGTGTGCCAAGTTTGTTGATACCGATTGTTTTTTGATTGGTTGAATTGACCGGGCTGTCCGCCCCTGTGGGTGGTCTGGTTTTTACAGCTGGTTTCAAATTTTTGCTGTCTGGTTGCTGCGTTATTTCCGTGGTGGTTGGGTGGTTTCTGTTTTTGTTTTACTTCAACGGAGAGTTTGATCCTGGCTCAGGATGAACGCTGGCGGCGTGCTTAACACATGCAAGTCGAACGATGATCTCCAGCTTGCTGGGGGGATTAGTGGCGAACGGGTGAGTAACACGTGAGTAACCTGCCCTTGACTCTGGGATAAGCCTGGGAAACTGGGTCTAATACCGGATATGACTCCTCATCGCATGGTGGGGGGTGGAAAGCTTTTTGTGGTTTTGGATGGACTCGCGGCCTATCAGCTTGTTGGTGAGGTAATGGCTTACCAAGGCGACGACGGGTAGCCGGCCTGAGAGGGTGACCGGCCACACTGGGACTGAGACACGGCCCAGACTCCTACGGGAGGCAGCAGTGGGGAATATTGCACAATGGGCGAAAGCCTGATGCAGCGACGCCGCGTGAGGGATGACGGCCTTCGGGTTGTAAACCTCTTTCAGTAGGGAAGAAGCGAAAGTGACGGTACCTGCAGAAGAAGCGCCGGCTAACTACGTGCCAGCAGCCGCGGTAATACGTAGGGCGCAAGCGTTATCCGGAATTATTGGGCGTAAAGAGCTCGTAGGCGGTTTGTCGCGTCTGCCGTGAAAGTCCGGGGCTCAACTCCGGATCTGCGGTGGGTACGGGCAGACTAGAGTGATGTAGGGGAGACTGGAATTCCTGGTGTAGCGGTGAAATGCGCAGATATCAGGAGGAACACCGATGGCGAAGGCAGGTCTCTGGGCATTAACTGACGCTGAGGAGCGAAAGCATGGGGAGCGAACAGGATTAGATACCCTGGTAGTCCATGCCGTAAACGTTGGGCACTAGGTGTGGGGGACATTCCACGTTTTCCGCGCCGTAGCTAACGCATTAAGTGCCCCGCCTGGGGAGTACGGCCGCAAGGCTAAAACTCAAAGGAATTGACGGGGGCCCGCACAAGCGGCGGAGCATGCGGATTAATTCGATGCAACGCGAAGAACCTTACCAAGGCTTGACATGAACCGGAAAGACCTGGAAACAGGTGCCCCGCTTGCGGTCGGTTTACAGGTGGTGCATGGTTGTCGTCAGCTCGTGTCGTGAGATGTTGGGTTAAGTCCCGCAACGAGCGCAACCCTCGTTCTATGTTGCCAGCACGTGATGGTGGGGACTCATAGGAGACTGCCGGGGTCAACTCGGAGGAAGGTGGGGACGACGTCAAATCATCATGCCCCTTATGTCTTGGGCTTCACGCATGCTACAATGGCCGGTACAAAGGGTTGCGATACTGTGAGGTGGAGCTAATCCCAAAAAGCCGGTCTCAGTTCGGATTGGGGTCTGCAACTCGACCCCATGAAGTCGGAGTCGCTAGTAATCGCAGATCAGCAACGCTGCGGTGAATA
>NZ_JBNHEZ010000018.1:0-867 GCF_059089735.1 Arthrobacter sp. sptzw32
TGAAGAGCCGGGTTTTGCGGCCGAGGTCGAGGATTTCGCCGTGGGTGCCCAGGAGTGCGGGGATGATGTCGGCGTCGCAGGCGATTTTGCGGAGGGTGGCGGCGGCGACGGGTCCGGTAAACACGAAGTTCCCGGTGCCAGTGCCGGGGCCGGTGCCGGTGCCGAGGGGCGTGCCGGTGCCGGTGCCGGGGTGTGTGCCGGTGGTGGGTGTTGGGTGGGTGGCTTTGTGGTGGGGGAGGAGGTCTTGGTAGTTGATGGTGGCGATGATTTGGGGGCGGTTTCCGCCGGTGCTGGGCAGGGTGTTGGTGGCCAGGGCGATTTTGGCGGCGCCGACGAGACCGTCGAGTTGTTTTTGTGGCCTGGTGCGGCGGTCCAGTTCCACGTCCACGCCGCGGTCCCGCCAGTGATCCGTGCCCATGCCGGTGCCGGTGCCTGTGCCGGTACCGGTTGCGGTGCCGGGTTTAGTTCCGGTGTTGGTGGTGCGTGGGTTGGTGGCGGTGTTCATGACGGTGAGGAGGTGTTCGTATTGGTCGGTGGTGGCGTAGATGTCGAGGTGGTGCAGGCCGTGGCGGGGTTTGCGGATGAACGCGCCCTGGGTGTGGCGGAGGGCTTCTTCGCTGGGTTCGGTGCCGTCGGCGTCGATGGTCTCGGCCCAGCGGCGGGCGACGCGGGTGAGGAAGTCCGGGTCGGCGGCCGCGGCGGTGGTGGTGAAGTTTTCCTCGATCAGCGCCAGGTTCTCCCCGGTGGTGAGGTGTTGGAGCCGGTTCAGAGTCAGGCTGATGATGGTCCCGGCCCGGGAAGACACTGCAGGGCCGACACCAGAGCCGCCGGCGGGGGTGAGGGCGGCGGTGCCGGGGGTTGGGGTGA
>NZ_JBNHEZ010000019.1:0-810 GCF_059089735.1 Arthrobacter sp. sptzw32
TCGCGGTGGGGAAGAACGCGTCCATCCCGAACGTGCGTGCCTCATCGGGGATGATCGGGGCGATGTGCTTGCCGAAGGCCTTGTCCCGCATCAGGTCTTTGAGGAGCCTGACGAAGGCCATGGTGGTGGCGGCCTGCTGCTTGCCCGAACCGCGCTTGGCGACCTCGTAGGACTTCGCGTCCGGGAGGGTGATTTCGGCGTGCTTGGACCGGCGTTCGGGGACCGAGCCACCCAGGGCGGCGCGGCGTTCCATCATGTACTGGATCTCCGGCGCGTCCATGCCGGGGTGGTAGTACGGGGGCTGGTACAGGTCTTTGTCGAGCTGGTCATCCGTGATGGGGATCCGCAGGTGGTCGCGGAACTTCTTCAGGTCATCGAGGGTGAGTTTCTTCATCTGGTGGGTCGCGTTGCGGCCCTCGAAGTGGGGTCCGAGGCCGTAGCCCTTGACGGTTTTGGCGAGGATGACGGTGGGTTTGCCCTTGAACTCAGTCGCTGCCTTGTACGCGGCGTAGACCTTGCGGTAGTCGTGGCCGCCGCGTTTGAGGTTCCAGATCTGGTCATCGGTCAGGTCCGCGACCAGGTCCTTGGTGGCGGGGTCCTTGCCGAAGAAGTGTTCGCGGACGAACCCGCCGGATTCGGCCTTGTAGGTCTGGTAGTCCCCGTCAGGGGTTTCGTTCATGATCTTCACCAGCGACCCGTCGGTGTCCTTGGTGAGCAGGTCATCCCATTCCCGGCCCCAGACGACCTTGATCACGTTCCAGCCCGCGCCGCGGAAGAACGCTTCGAGTTCCTGCATGATCTTGCCGTTAC
>NZ_JBNHEZ010000020.1:0-604 GCF_059089735.1 Arthrobacter sp. sptzw32
CATGGCCGGTACGGGCACCGGCGGATCCATACGGAGCTACTCAAGCAAGGGTGGACGGTTGCGAAGAAGACCGTGCTGAAACTGATGCGCTCACTTCAGCTGCTCTGCAAGGTCCGGCGCAGGAAGCGCTACAACTCATACCAGGGCGATCAGGGCAGGATTGCCCCAAACCTACTGAATCGGCAGTTCGAGGCCGATGCCCCGAACCAGAAGTGGGTGACCGACGTGACCGAATTCAGCGTCGGGGACCGGAAGCTCTACCTCTCCCCGGTCATGGACCTCTTCGACCGGCAGATCATCTCCCACGCCATCAGCACGTCCCCGAACCTGGCGCTTACGAACACGTCGCTGAAGGAGGCTCTGGCCTGCCTCGAGCCCGGCCAGCAGCCGCTCGTGCATTCGGACCAAGGCATCCAATACCAGCACCTCACCTGGCGAACCCTCCTCAAGGACGCCGGCGCTGTCCAGTCGATGTCCCGAAAGGGCAACTGCTACGACAACGCGGTGATGGAGAACTTCTTCGGCCACCTCAAGGAAGAACTCTTCCACCGCGTCCGGTTCCTGAGCACCGAGGCCCTGGCAACGGCGCTGAACGAGTACATCC
>NZ_JBNHEZ010000021.1:0-601 GCF_059089735.1 Arthrobacter sp. sptzw32
CGCGATCTCCAGCAGGACCGGGAGAGGGTAGTCAGCCTTGAGGGAAACGACGGCCTGGACCTTCAGTGTCGTCCCTGATCCCTCAAGGCCCGCAGTTTTCCCAGGTACGCCACCTCCGCGTGGAGCCGCTCGTTCTCCCGGCGCAACCGTTCCAGTTCAGATAACTCGGCCGGTGGAGGTGGGGCCGCGGACTTCGCCGGCCTGCCTTTGGCCTTGGGACGCAATGCCTCCGCACCATCACGGCGATACGCCCGGACCCACTTTTGCAGCACCTGACGCGAGGACAAGCCCGCCTCCACAGCCAGGTCCGGGCCGGTCTCACCCGCGAGGAACCGCTCCACTAACGCCAGCTTGAACTCAAACGAGTACGACTTTGCCGGCTTACTCACCAGCACTCCTTGACCATGAATCCTCCACCGCCCATACAGTGCCCTGACCGGCACACAAGGCGCCTCAAGCAAACGAGCCGCAGCCCGGTACCCAACGCCCTTCTCAAACCACGCTACCGCGGCCTCACGCTGGACCTCAGACAAAGAACTATTAGCACGCATGAAACTGCTCCCCGGAAGTCGAAAACTGAATTTCTCAGTCCAACTTCAGG
>NZ_JBNHEZ010000022.1:0-590 GCF_059089735.1 Arthrobacter sp. sptzw32
TCGGCGCGGAACGCGAGGGCGCGTTCTTTCAGGAGCAGGTACATGTTCATGTTGGCTTTGGCTGATTCCCAGACGCCGTCGTAGCCATCGGTGCGGGAGGGCTTGTAGTCGAAGTGGCGCGGGCCTTCGTAGCGGGGCCCGCCGCCCGGGAAGCCGTTCTCGAGCAGGTCAACGGTGAAGAACGCGCTGGTGAGGTCACCGTGGCCGAAGACGAGGTCCTGGTCGTACTTGATCCCGCGCTGGCCGTTGAGGTCGATGTGGAACAGCTTGCCCGCCCAGAGGGCCTGGGCGATGCCGTGGGTGAAGTTCAGCCCGGCCATCTGCTCGTGCCCGGTTTCGGGGTTCAGGCCCACGATGTCGCCGTGTTCGAGCTCGGCGATGAACGCCAGGCCGTGGCCGACGGTGGGCAGGAAGATATCGCCGCGGGGTTCGTTGGGCTTGGGCTCCAGGGCGATGCGCAGGTTGTAGCCCTTGTCCTTGATGTAGGCCGCGGCGGTGTCCACACCCTCGCGCATCCGGTCCAGGGCCGCGGCGAGGTCCTTGGACCCGTCGTATTCGCTGCCTTCACGCCCGCCCCACATCACGAACGT
>NZ_JBNHEZ010000023.1:0-578 GCF_059089735.1 Arthrobacter sp. sptzw32
CTGACGGCGGCCGCTGCAGCCGCACCGGGTGTGCTGGCCGGGGGTGACTACGTTGAAGCCGCTGATTTCGCCGGGCACGTGGAAGACCTCTTTCGGACCGTGGAGTACCTGCAGGTCCTCGCCGCAGGGACCGTGGACCGCACCCGAACACAGGCCATTACCGCCGCCGACACCGCCCGGGCCTGCCGGGCCCGGACAGGCAAAGGCTGGGTCACCGGCTGGGACAACGGCGTGGAAACCCTGACCGAAACAGACACCGCCTGGCCGGCAGCTCCAACAGCAACCGGTACACCTACTGCCCGTATGGTCACCTCACCGGCCGATGACGGGTGCGCCACCACCGCCGAGTTCCTCCGCCAACGGCTCCGGATCGGCAAAAGCGAAGCCCACCGCCGGCTCGCCCTCGCCGCGGACATCCTGCCCGCCACCACCCTCACCGGCCAGACCATCCCGGCCCCACGCGAACACCTCACCACCGCCCTCACCCCAACCCCCGGCACCGCCGCCCTCACCCCCGCCGGCGGCTCTGGTGTCGGCCCTGCAGTGTCTTCCCGGGCCGGGACCATCATCAGCCTGAC
>NZ_JBNHEZ010000024.1:0-492 GCF_059089735.1 Arthrobacter sp. sptzw32
AACGCCCTGGCGTACATGCCGGGGGAGGCGTGGCCCTGGAAGAAGACCTGGTCCCCGCCGCCGGGGTGGTCCTTGCCGCGGAAGAAGTGGTTGAACCCGACCTCGTACAGGGTCGCGGCCCCGGCGTAGGTGGAAATGTGCCCGCCCACGCCGATGTTCGCCCGCTGCGCACGGTGGACCATCACCGCAGCGTTCCAGCGCATGTACGCCCGGTAGCGGCGCTCGAACTCCTCATTGCCCGGGAACTCCGCTTCCTGGTCCACCGGGATCGTGTTCACATAATCGGTAGTGGTCACCATCGGCACCCCGACGCTCTGCGCACCGGCACGCTGCAACAGGCTCCGCATGATGTATTGGGCACGCTCGGTACCCTGTTCCCTGATCAACGAATCCAGGGACTCAACCCACTCGGCGGTCTCTTCCGGATCACGATCAGGCAGCTGGTTAGTCAACCCGCTGAGGATATGGGAGGTATCTTCTCCTGCAGCCACG
>NZ_JBNHEZ010000025.1:0-455 GCF_059089735.1 Arthrobacter sp. sptzw32
AGCAGGTCATCCCATTCCCGGCCCCAGACGACCTTGATCACGTTCCAGCCCGCGCCGCGGAAGAACGCTTCGAGTTCCTGCATGATCTTGCCGTTACCGCGCACCGGCCCGTCCAGGCGCTGAAGGTTGCAGTTGATCACGAAGTTCAGGTTGTCCAGGTTCTCGTTCGCGGCGAGCTGGAGCAGGCCGCGGGATTCGGGCTCGTCCATTTCCCCATCGCCCAGGAACGCCCAGACCTGCTGGTCACTGGTGTCCTTCAGGCCCCGGTTGTGCAGGTACCGGTTGGACTGGGCCTGGTAGATCGCGTTCATCGGCCCGATGCCCATGGACACGGTGGGGAATTCCCAGAAGTCCGGCATCAGGCGCGGGTGCGGGTAGGAGGACAGGGCGTGCCCGGCCCGGGACTTTTCCTGCCGGAACCCGTCCAGGTCCTCCTCCGAAAGCCGGCCTTCCAT
>NZ_JBNHEZ010000026.1:0-428 GCF_059089735.1 Arthrobacter sp. sptzw32
GGGGAGTGGCCGTCGGCGTGCTGGAGGCCTTCGCCGGTGAGGGTGGTCCGTCCTGCGGTGGCGCCGATGATGAACCCGCGGGTCATTTGGTCTGCTGCTGCCCAGAACGCGTCGCCGGTGCGTTGGAAGCCGAACATGGAGTAGAACACGTAGACCGGGACCAGGGGCACGCCGTGGGTGGCGTACGCGGTGCCGGCGGCGGTGAACGCTGCGACGGCGCCGGCTTCGTTGATGCCGGGGTGGATCAGCTGGCCTGCGGGGGATTCCTTGTAGGCCAGGACCAGGTCCCGGTCCACGGAGAGGTAGTTCTGGCCCTTGGGGTTGTAGATCTTCGCGGTGGGGAAGAACGCGTCCATCCCGAACGTGCGTGCCTCATCGGGGATGATCGGGGCGATGTGCTTGCCGAAGGCCTTGTCCCGCATCAGGTC
>NZ_JBNHEZ010000027.1:0-390 GCF_059089735.1 Arthrobacter sp. sptzw32
TTGGGGTGGTGGGGGTGGTTTGAAGTAGTGGTTTTGTTGGGGTTTTTGGTGGGGGTCGAGGTGTTTTGGGGGTGTGTACCAGGGGGTGCCGTTGATGGTGGTGATGGTCCATTGTTCTTTGTGGATCAGGTGGTGGTGGCTGCTGCAGAGGAGGGCGCCGTTGTTGATGGTGGTGGTTCCGCCGTGGGACCAGTAGGTGATGTGGTGGGCTTCGCACCAGGGTGCGGGGATGGTGCAGTGGGGGAAGGTGCAGCCTTGGTCGCGGGCGGTGAGGGCGAGGCGTTGGGTGGGGGTGAAGAGCCGGGTTTTGCGGCCGAGGTCGAGGATTTCGCCGTGGGTGCCCAGGAGTGCGGGGATGATGTCGGCGTCGCAGGCGATTTTGCGGAGGGT
>NZ_JBNHEZ010000028.1:0-350 GCF_059089735.1 Arthrobacter sp. sptzw32
CACCAACACCCTGCCCAGCACCGGCGGAAACCGCCCCCAAATCATCGCCACCATCAACTACCAAGACCTCCTCCCCCACCACAAAGCCACCCACCCAGCACCCACCACCGGCACACACCCCGGCACCGACAAGGACACCACCACCGCCACCGCTCTCAGCACAAGGACCAGCACCAGCACCGGCCCCGGCACCGGCACCGGCACACCCCCCGGCACGGGGAACTTCGTGTTCACCGGACCCGTCGCCGCCGCGACCCTCCGCAAAATCGCCTGCGACGCCGACATCATCCCCGCACTCCTGGGCACCCACGGCGAAATCCTCGACCTCGGCCGCAAAACCCGGCTCTTCA
>NZ_JBNHEZ010000029.1:0-349 GCF_059089735.1 Arthrobacter sp. sptzw32
GGTCTTGGTAGTTGATGGTGGCGATGATTTGGGGGCGGTTTCCGCCGGTGCTGGGCAGGGTGTTGGTGGCCAGGGCGATTTTGGCGGCGCCGACGAGGCCGTCGAGTTGTTTTTGTGGCCTGGTGCGGCGGTCCAGTTCCACGTCCACGCCGCGGTCCCGCCAGTGATCCGTGCCCGTGCCCGTGCCCGTGCCCGTGCCCGTACTGGGCCCTAGTTCAGCTGCAGTGCCGGTGCCGGGTTTAGTTCCGGTGTTGGTGCGTGGGTTGGTGGCGGTGTTCATGACGGTGAGGAGGTGTTCGTATTGGTCGGTGGTGGCGTAGATGTCGAGGTGGTGCAGGCCGTGGCGGGG
>NZ_JBNHEZ010000030.1:0-296 GCF_059089735.1 Arthrobacter sp. sptzw32
AACTGCGGGCCTTGAGGGATCAGGGACGACACTGAAGGTCCAGGCCGTCGTTTCCCTCAAGGCTGACTACCCTCTCCCGGTCCTGCTGGAGATCGCGGGCCTGGCCCGCTCAACGTTCTTCTATCACCAGGCCCGTCTCCAGGCCCCGGACCCGAAAGAGAAGCTTCAAGTGGCGGTCACGGAGATCTTCGAAACGAATCATGGCCGGTACGGGCACCGGCGGATCCATACGGAGCTACTCAAGCAAGGGTGGACGGTTGCGAAGAAGACCGTGCTGAAACTGATGCGCTCACTTC
>NZ_JBNHEZ010000031.1:0-283 GCF_059089735.1 Arthrobacter sp. sptzw32
TCATCCGTCACGGCCTCGAACGCATGTACGGGCCGGAATCAGATGACCGGAACCTGATGTACTACCTCACGGTCTACAACGAACCCATCACCCAGCCCGCAGAACCCGAAGAACTCGACGTCGAAGGTGTCCTCAAGGGCATCTACCTGCTGAACCCGGCGAAGGCCGAAGAACTGAGGCAAGATAGTCCCCGGACCCAGATCCTCGCCTCCGGCGTCTCCGTGCCCTGGGCCCTGGAAGCCCAGCAGCTCCTGGCCGATGACTGGGGCGTCTCCGCAGACGT
>NZ_JBNHEZ010000032.1:0-272 GCF_059089735.1 Arthrobacter sp. sptzw32
CCCGCACCGATGGCTACGACGGCGTCTGGGAATCAGCCAAAGCCAACATGAACATGTACCTGCTCCTGAAAGAACGCGCCCTCGCGTTCCGCGCCGACCCCCAGGTCCAGGAAGCACTCACCGCCTCGGGCGTGTTCGAACTCGGCGAACCCACCCTCGCCGCCGGCGAAACCGCCACCGACCTGCTGGCCGACACCACCGCCTTCGAGGACTTCAACGCCGACACCGCAGCCGAACGCTCCTTCGCGTTCGTACGCCTCAACCAACTCGCC
>NZ_JBNHEZ010000033.1:0-270 GCF_059089735.1 Arthrobacter sp. sptzw32
AGTCATGCCGCCTCTTTCCTGTCGAGGTTGAGAATGGCGAGCACGGTTGACCGGGCCGGGCGGACAAAGCACTGAAAAGCTAAGCTGCACGTTCCTATCAAGTCACGACTCCGTCCGGCCCGGTCGCCCTAGGTGAGTGGCAGGACAGCTGCACCGACAGATCTCCGCATAGACAGATTCATGCACCAAGTACCGAACGTCACGCAGCGGACAAGTCAGGAACTGCTCCCCTGCCACAGTCTTATTTTCGGCAGCTGACGTGTCTCTAAA
>NZ_JBNHEZ010000034.1:0-268 GCF_059089735.1 Arthrobacter sp. sptzw32
CTTCTTCGCAACCGTCCACCCTTGCTTGAGTAGCTCCGTATGGATCCGCCGGTGCCCGTACCGGCCATGATTCGTTTCGAAGATCTCCGTGACCGCCACTTGAAGCTTCTCTTTCGGGTCCGGGGCCTGGAGACGGGCCTGGTGATAGAAGAACGTTGAGCGGGCCAGGCTCGCGATCTCCAGCAGGACCGGGAGAGGGTAGTCAGCCTTGAGGGAAACGACGGCCTGGACCTTCAGTGTCGTCCCTGATCCCTCAAGGCCCGCAGTT
>NZ_JBNHEZ010000035.1:0-260 GCF_059089735.1 Arthrobacter sp. sptzw32
GATCACCACACGCCGCCACTTGTCCCCCTCGGCCTGGGCCAGGCCGTGCTTGGACAGCTGCCGGCAGACCTGCTCGAACGCCTTGGGCGGGATCGACAAATAGAACGCATGGTTGCCGCGCGTGCCGCGGACGTCGTCGAGTTCCTTGATGGTCTCGCCAAGACGCTCGAAAGCGCCGTCGTCGTCGAACTCGCCCTGGACAAAGCGGATGCCCTCGGACAGCTGGTTCCACACCGCCTCATCAAACAGCGTCCGCGCAT
>NZ_JBNHEZ010000036.1:0-243 GCF_059089735.1 Arthrobacter sp. sptzw32
GTAACGGCAAGATCATGCAGGAACTCGAAGCGTTCTTCCGCGGCGCGGGCTGGAACGTGATCAAGGTCGTCTGGGGCCGGGAATGGGATGACCTGCTGACCAAGGACACCGACGGGTCGCTGGTGAAGATCATGAACGAAACCCCCGACGGGGACTACCAGACCTACAAGGCCGAATCCGGCGGGTTCGTCCGCGAACACTTCTTCGGCAAGGACCCCGCCACCAAGGACCTGGTCGCGGACC
>NZ_JBNHEZ010000037.1:0-234 GCF_059089735.1 Arthrobacter sp. sptzw32
CGATGGTGACCACGAACCTGTTCAGCCACCCGGTGTTCAAGGACGGCGGGTTCACCTCCAATGACCGTTCCATCCGCCGCTTTGCCCTGTCCAAGGTCTTGCGGAACATCGATTCGGCCGCGGAGTTCGGCGCCGAAACGTTCGTGATGTGGGGCGGGCGTGAAGGCAGCGAATACGACGGGTCCAAGGACCTCGCCGCGGCCCTGGACCGGATGCGCGAGGGTGTGGACACCG
>NZ_JBNHEZ010000038.1:0-228 GCF_059089735.1 Arthrobacter sp. sptzw32
AGCCGTCGGCGCCGAGGGTGGCGAATTCGTTGGGGACGAATTGGCGGATCTGGTCCGGGACGGCTTTCATGTAGTCCGAGACGGCGACGACGGGTCCTGTGGCGCCTTCGAGTTGTTTGGTGACGAACGGGACGCGGGCGGGCTGGCCGGGGTTGAGGAAGGCTTCTTCTTCGGCGGCCATGCCGTCGCGGCGCAGTTCGTTCCAGGACGTCACGGACCAGACGTCTG
>NZ_JBNHEZ010000039.1:0-212 GCF_059089735.1 Arthrobacter sp. sptzw32
TGCAGTACCATCGGCGCTGTGGGTCTTAGCTTCCGGGTTCGGAATGGGACCGGGCGTTTCCCCCACGCTATGACCGCCGTAACCCTTGCCCCACCCGTTTTGGGGGTGGGAAATCTGTGGTTACAACATGTGGTGTTGTTATTCAGTTGTGTTCCTTAGCAACGAACCGGTTTGGTTTGTTGTTCGGGAACCACATAGTGGACGCAAGCAGT
>NZ_JBNHEZ010000040.1:0-203 GCF_059089735.1 Arthrobacter sp. sptzw32
TGTGGTTACAACATGTGGTGTTGTTATTCAGTTGTGTTCCTTAGCAACGAACCGGTTTGGTTTGTTGTTCGGGAACCACATAGTGGACGCAAGCAGTCTTGTTATCTTTTTACCACCGCGGGGTGTGAACGTCTTTTGAATGCCGTTCACGCGGTGGTGTGTGGTGTAAGTTATCGGCCTATTAGTACCGGTCAGCTTCACGA